>NZ_JBXUHE010000023.1:0-106504 GCF_057180585.1 Actinomycetospora sp. 2LY8.5 | reverse complement strand
GGCGGCGTCGTCCAAGGCTGGAAACCAGCCCTCGGCGCCCTCGCGCTGGCCTACCCCGACCGCATCGGCCCCTACCTCACCTGACCACCGACAGATCAACTTACACAGACAGATTGACAGGCTCCCGACGGTGATCGCGGTCCAGCACCGAGCATCCAGCGCGGCCACGGCGTCGTCGATGCGACCTTCACCGCCGGTGACGGGGTGGACCCGCTGGTTCGAGGCGACGGCGAGCACGTAGGACATCCCGCGCTCGTCGAGCCTGCGGCGCAGGGCGCTGACCTGGCCGTAGGCCTCGTCGCCGGTCACCCACGCCGCGGGCACGCCCGCGTCCAGGGCGCGGTGCAGCATCGTCTCGGCCAGCTCGGGTTTGGTCGCGAACCCGACCTCGCCGCAGCGATCGTCGGGGATGCCGGCCTCGCGGCAGCGTTCGCGATCGTCGGTCCAGGACTTCGGTAGGTAGAGCTCGCGGTCGAGCAGCGTGCGCCCGGCCGGGGTGGCATAGGCCAGGAACACCCCGAGCTGGCAGTTCTCGATCCGACCGGCGGTGCCGGTGTACTGGCGCTGCACCCCCGCGGACTTGGTGCCCTTCTTCAGGAACCCCGTGTCATCGACCACCAGCACCCCACCCGGATCTCCGAGCTCCTCGGCGACCCAGCGCCGTAGATCGTCGCGCAGCAGCTCCGAGTCCCAGTCCGCGCCGGTGAGCAGCCACTGCACCGAGTCCGGCGAGCGCGCCCCGGTGGCCTCGGAGATCGTCCAGCCGTTCTTGCGCTCCAACGGCGCCATCAACGACTGGACATAGCCCACCGCTCGAGCTCGCGGTTCCCGGCGCCCGAATCGCGGCCACAGCAGCGCCTCGACCTGCGAGAACTGCCCGGCCCACGCCTCGACCTCGGCCACGCCGACATCATCGCTCACCCACCAGACAAGATCTCATCCAGAGGCTCACACCAAGCCGACACGCCGCACCTCAGCATCAAAATCCGGCTGTAGTACTACCGGGGCTTCGCCCCAGCCCGACCAGGCATGCCGTGGTTTGGGCTGGTCAGCGGGCTCCGGCCGGGCGGGCAGAACGTCCTGGGCAGGACGGTTATGGGCCGCGCTTCGGCGGTGGTTGGCTCGAGTGAGCCGCCCGCCTGACCGGAGCCCACGATGACGCTACCGCGCAGTGTCGCCGACGTCCTTGCTGATCATGTGCTGTTCGAACTGGAGTGCGTGGACCGGATGTACTGCAATGTCTACGTACCCCACCTGCAGCACGCCGGCGGGCTGCTGGGCTACATCCAACGCCAGCTTGAACTGCCGATCGCCTCGACCGCTCCGCTGTCGAAGGTCACTGATCGGTTCGTCGACGCGGTGCGCCGCTTCGCCCGCGACCAGCAGGTGCCGTGGGTGGACTTCGCCAAGGGGCAGCGCAAGGACGACGTCATGCACGAGCATCTTTCCCGGTTCAGCGGCGACGAGGGGGTGCTGTTCATCGGCCGGGCCCAGGAAAAGACCACGTTGTTCCGCACCGAGCGTCGCCGTGACGTCCACGGCGACGCCTACCCGTGGATCGTGAAGACCACCGGGGTGGTCAACCAGTTCTACGTCTACGCCGTGGACTCTGACTTCGGCCCGTTCTTCTTGAAGTTCTGCTCCTACTTCCCCTACAACGCCAAGCTGTGCCTCAACGGCCACGAGTGGGCCAAGCGCCAGGCCGCGAAGGCCGGGATCGCGTTCACCGCGCTGGACAACGGGTTCGCCACCTGCGCCGACCCGGCCGCGTTGCAGGCGATCTGCGATCGGTTCGGCCCCGCCCAGATCGATGCGCTGCTGCGCAAGTGGCTGGCGATCCTGCCCCACCCGTTCACCGCCGCCGATCGAGCCGCCGGCTACCGGTACGACATCGCGGTCTGGCAGGCCGAGTTCTCCCTGACCCAGGTGCTGGACCGCCCGGTGTCCGGGCGTGTGTTCTTCGAACAGGTCATCCGCGACAACCTCGACCTGGGCCGCCCGGACCACGTCTCGCTGGTGTTCGCCCGTCGCGTCCGCCGCGACACCCCAGGACGCTTCCGCACCCGAGTGATCACCGAGGGTGTCACGCCGAGCCTGCACATCGACTACAAGCACACCGCGATCAAGCAGTACCACAAGGAGGGACGCGCCCTACGGACCGAGACCACGATCAACGACCCCCGCGACTTCGGGATCGGGAAGCGACTGACCAACCTGCCCGCGCTGCGGGAGGTCGGCTTCTCCGCCAACCAGCGCCTGCTCGGCGCCCAACGACTCAGCCACAACCCGATCCGCGCCGCAGAAGCCTTCACCGCCGTCCACGACCCCGTCATCACCGAGCGCGGCCACCGCATCGCCGGGCTACGCCTCGGCGACCAGCGCGCCCAGGCCCTGCTGCAGGCGCTGCTGGTGTTCCGGCTCCTGCCGCGCGGGTTCCGCAACCGCGACCTGCGGACCTTGCTCGCCGAGCTCCTCGGCTGGGCCGAGGTCACCCCCGGCCAGATGACCTACGACCTCGGCCGGCTACGGGCCCACGGACTGATCACCCGCATCCCCGGCAGCCACCGCTACCGCGTCAGCGACACCGGCCTACACCACGCCACGCTGCTCACCCACATCCAGACCCGACTCCTCCAGCCCGGCCTGGCCCAGCTCACCGACCCCGACCCCCCGGTCGCCAGCAAGCTGCGCAGCGCCGCACGCCACTACCAGCACGCCCTCGAGCACTTCACCCAGGAGGCCGAACTCGCCGCATGACCACGAACTCAACTCGATCTTCACGGCTTTCGCCGTCATAGCCTGGCTAGAGGCTCGGTCGCACTGTCTCTGGCAGCGCCGCCGCCCTCTGGCACTCTGGCGATCGGTGCGAACCGCATGCCGTTCCACCGGGACTCGTGCTCGACCTTGATCACCTCGGCGCCGAGCGCGGCTACGAACCGACCAGCCCCACGCTCGCTAGCTGTCAGCTGAGGTCCACCACCCTGACAGCGGAGAACGCGAACGGAAGCCCGAATGGACTCATCGGCACCGCCGGCCCGACAGCCTGCTTCGCTTGCCGCCGCTCCAGGAATTGCACCCGGCCCATATGGCACCACGGTCGCGGACGAGGACGCAGTCACCGGCTTGACCCACTCCTCAATGACTTGGGCGGTGTGTTCGCCCCGGAGCCGGGGACGTGGCCGGGTACGCCATGACAGCTCGGGGGCATACCACTTGGCGCCTACGTAGGTGAAGGCCTGGTCCAGCTCGGCGTGGTAGACGTCAATAAAGGTCTCCCTGGCTCGCCAGTTCTCGTCGAAGGTGTTTTTTTCGGGACGGTGGACCGGCGCCCAGGGGAGTCCCTCGGCCTGGGCCTCCCGCCACAGATCACGGTCGAACATGATGGTGCCCACCAGTTTCGTCGATCGCATCCGCAATTCGCAGGCGACCAGTCTGCGTGGTGCGGAATGCCGCGCCGGTAGACCGGTCGTCCTCCGTCAGGTCGGCCTCCATCCCATACCGCCTCAACATGGGGATGGTTTCCACAGCGTCGGGGAATCCGATCGCTCCGACGAGCAGCCAGGGGTAGAGCCAGCGGCCGTCTTTGGTGTGGGAAATCGCAGGAGATTCAAATCGAGTCGGGTTAGTCGTAGAGTGACGAAAGGTGCGGCGATGTGGGTTGGCGGAGGAAGGTCCAGTCGGGCACGTCGGTTTCGGTGTTGACCGAGACGGCCTGGTGGACATTGGTGGAGACCTGCTGCCCTCGGCCACTGCGCGGCCGGTGGACCAAAGCGGCGATGATCGACATCACGGTCATCTCTCCGGTGATGTGGTGGGCGTGCCATATCTGCGGCGCGATTGGTGGAGCCGCGTAAGCCCGGCGGCGACCCTCCCGGTCCACCCCTGCGCCCCGAGGGACATCCCCGCCCCGGCCAGCCTCTGCGTGTTCGCCGAGCCGATCGTCACCGACGACCTCGAGGCCGGCTCCGGCCACATCGAGCCCACCACCGTCGCCTCCTCCGCCTCGCATCAGACTGCGCGGACGACGTCGTCCGCGTAGCGCCGGAGGGAGTCGCGGATCGCCACGATGCCCGGGTCGGACATCGACGGGCCCCGGGCCTGCCAGGGCGAGGCCCAGACGGCGGTCACACCGACCTCCTCCAGACGCTTGACGTCGTCGCGGGTCGGCGGGTGGTCTAAGCCGATCAGGATCTCGTAGTCGTCGCGCGCATCGGTCCCGGCCGCCCGGCGTGCCTCCTGCACTGCAGCGACCTTGATGAGCGCGGTGTCGAGGTCGTAGTAGTCGGCGCCGACGTAACCGTCCAGCCTCGCGGCGCGTCGAAGGGCCGCGGGCGCCTCGCCTCCTCCGAACAGCGGGATGGGGCCCTTCGGGGCAGGCGGCACGACGAACGGTGCGTAGTCGAAGAACTCACCACGGTGCTCCACCGACGCGCCGGACCAGATCTTCGGCAGGAGCTCGAGGATCTCGTCCATCCGCCGACCACGCGTGGCGAAGTCCTGCCCGGTGTAGTCGTGCTCCTCGGCCATCCACCCGGCGCCGACGCCGAGCTGGACTCGATAATCAGTGTAGATGGCCGCGCTGGCCACGGCCTTCGCCGTGATGACGGGCGGGCGCGCCGACAGCAGGTAGATCGCCGTGACGAACTGCAGGGTCGTGGTCGCTGCCCCCATCGCCGTGATTGTCACCATGGGGTCGGGAAACGGCGCCTCGGGGCCCCAGCTTCCCAGGTAGGGATACGTCGAGGCGAGATTCATCGGATACATGACGTGATCGGCGACGGTGCAGCCGTAATAGCCCTCCGCCTCGGCCACTCGGGCACATTCAACGTAATGCTCGGGTTCGAGAAACGTGGTGATGACGTAGACCTTCACCGGTCCTCCTCGGGCGAGCGACAGGCGCGTTCGATCTCGTCGTACACGGTGGCGGGCATTCTCGTGATCGGCGAGGGCCGCGTGACCTCGGTGCTCACGCCAGGCCTTCCTCGATCGCCTTGATCCTGAGTGCGAGGAATTTGGAGTAGAAGCGACTGAAGAGCACCCCAGAGGATGTGGCGAACCACAACCCGTCCTTCCCGGAGTGCCGCCATTCTCCAGCGATCTCCCGGTCGCTCCCGACCACGCCGATCTCGTCCAGCTCGTCCGCGACGTCTCCGATGAGCCGCCTGCTTGCTTCCCGGGGCGACTCGTAGCCGGTGGCGAACACGACGAGATCGGCTGGGAGCTCGCTGCCGTCCTCGAGTTCTACTTCCCCCTGCTTGAACCCAACGATGTTCCCTTTACGGATCGCGATCGATCCGTCGGCGATCAGGTCGCTCGCGCCGACGTTGTAGTAGTAGCTGAACTTGTTGAGCTTGAAGAGCAGGCCGAGAAGGCCTTGCTCGTCCGGACCCCACTCCAGCTCGAAGCCGACTGCCTGCAAGGACCGGTGGAGATCCTCGTCCATCTCCCTCATGCTCGCTGCCATCGCGGGCCCCAACAAATCGGGCTGCAACCCGAACGGGATCGCGGCCGACATCAGATCGGCATCCTCGGTGCGCTGTTTCTTCCACGGTGCGTGGAACGCCTTCTCGAGCGTCTTTATGTCGATGACCAGGGTTGCCGAGCGCTGCACCATCGTGACCTCGGCGCCGCTCTCCCACAGTTCCTGCGCCGCGTCGTGGCCGCTCGTACCGGCGCCGACCACGACTGCACGCCTGCCGCCCCAGCCGTCGCCACCGCGGAACTGACTGCTGTGCAGGACACTCCCACCGAAACCCTCGATCCCGGGGACGTCGGGCATCCGTGGCAGATCGTTGCGTCCGGTCGCGAGCACGACATGCCTGGGTCGCAGCTTGCGGACGGTGCCGTCGTTTCCTCGGACCTCGACCGTCCACGCCCCGTCCGAACCGTTGTCCTCCACGGATGTGACCTCGACACCGGTCCACACCGGGATCTCAAGCATCGTCGCGTAGGATTCGAGATAATTCGCGAAGTTGTCCTTAGTCTGCCACCGCGGCCACGAGTCCGGCAACGGCATGAACGGCAGGGAGTCGGTCTCCACGGGGTCGTGCAGGGCCAAGCCGCTGTATCGCTTGCGCCAGTTGTCACCCACGCGATCGTTTCGCTCAAGAATGAGTGTCGGCACGCCGAGACGCGTGAGCCGGGCCCCCATCAGCAACCCGCTGTGGCCGCCGCCGATCACCACGACAGTCGGGTCCTCGTCCTGGAACCGGTCTGCCGGAGACTCCGGGGACATGACGCGCTCCCGAGATGCCCCGTGCGTACGGCCGGAGCGCCGATGCGACCCGGCCGCTTCGGGGAAATCCCGTAGAGAGTTCAGCTGCAGCACGAGGGAGTCGGCGCTCAGTGCTCCGTCGTCGCCTTGCGAGAGCGTGAGGAAACCTTCCCCGGCGCCGATCTGGGTCTCGAACTTGATGAAGGCACTCACACGGCCGCCGTCGGGCGTCTCCTCGAATCCGACGACGCCGGGCGAACGAAGGCAGAAGTCTGTCGCCAGCTTCCGCCCGTGGTTCCGCGCGAGTTCCGCAGCGATCGAGGAGGCGCCGGTGAAGTTGCGGAACTCCCACGAGAGCACCAGCAGTTCTCTCAGGATCGCACCGTCGGAGAAGAGTCGCTCGATCTCCTCGGCGTCTCTGCGGCGAAAACCGGTGCTCAGGCGGTGCAGCCAGTGCTCCAGACCGGCCCGAATTCTCTCGTTCGAAGCGGCGTTGTTCGTGGCGCTCTCCGTCACGGCCGTCATGGTTGTCGACTCCTTCGACCATCGTGATTGTGGACGCACGAGCAGGTCACGCCCATGCGGAGAAGTCCGGCTCACGCTTCGCCGAGCGAGCGGTGACCGCCTCGACGTGCTCGGGGCTGCCGATCAGTGCGGAGATCTCGTTCTCCTCGGCCCGGAGCTGTTCGGCGTACGAGCGGTTCGCCGCGATGTCGAACAGCCGCTTGGAAGCCTTGACCGCCGAGGGGCTCAGCGCCGCGTAACGGGTCGCGAGCTCCATCGCCCGTGTGAGGGGGTCGAGGCTGGACTCCAGGGCCAATCCGAGCCCGACGGCCTGCTCACCGGAGACGATGCGAGCGCTCCACACCAGCTCCTTGGCGCGCTCGACACCGATCAGGCGAGGCAGCAGGTAGGTGCCGCCCATGTCGGGGACGACCCCCCAAGCGACTTCCAGGAGGCCGAGCTTGGCATCGGGGGTGACGATTCGGATGTCCGCCCCGAGGGCGACCTGCATCCCCCCGCCGAGCGCGGCTCCGTGCAGGGCGGCGAGGACCGGAACGTCCAGTTCGGACCACACCATCGCCGAATGCTGTACGCCGTTGTCGACTCGACCCTCCGGGCGATCGAACGCCGGGCCGTAGCCGCCGTCGAGCATCGTCTGGAAGCTCGACATGTCCAGCCCGGCGCAGAACGCGCGGCCCTCACCGGACAGGACGACCGCGCGCAGCCCGTTCCGCCCCTTCAGGGAGTCACCCACGTCCCGGAGGGCCGCGAACATGTCCGGGTCAATGGCGTTGAGGCTCTCGGGGCGGTTCAGGCGCACGTCCGCGATTCCGTGGTCGATGTGGCAGGTGACGCGTTCCACGGTGGTCACGCTCCCTTCGAATGGAGTGACTGGTGGTCATCAGCGCCGAGAGCGTGCGACTCGGTCGCCTCGATGTTGTGCGGGGCCGGCGGCATCCCGCGGGCGACCAGGAAACCCAGCACCATGAGACCGACGAGGTAGGCGGAGATCGACCATGACGATCCCGACCAGCCCAGCAGGGCCGTCGCGAGGAACGGCGCTGTCCCGCCACCGATCATCGCGCCGAGCTGGTAAGCGGTGGCCTGACCCGAGTAGCGGATGTTCGCGGGGAAGAGCTCGGCCAGCCAGGGCGCGAGCGCTCCGGAGATCAACGCCGTGGGTACGGCCGACAATGCCATCGCCAGGTACACCAGGCCCGTGACGCCGCTGCTCAGCAGAACGAAGAAGGGGCCGACACAGACGACGACAGCGACGAATCCCGCGAGTACCACCGGTCTGCGTCCGATGCGGTCCGCGAGCACACCGGCGAGCAGAATCAACGGCAGTTGGAGCAGGGAGAAGATCGCGAGACCGACGAAGGTGACGTCCGCCTGCACGTGCACGTGCTGGGTCAGATAGGTCACGGAGAAGGCCGCGGGTGTGTAGTTCCAGGCGAGGTAAACCCCCGCCAGCACTATGCCTCGGAGGGTCAGCGCTCGGTGGTCGCGCAGCACCGTGCGAACAGGCACCCGTTCACGCCGACCGCCGGCCTCGACCGCCGCACGGAACACGGGCGTCTCCCCGATCGCCGCGCGGACCCACAGGCCCAGGGCGACGAGCACGATGCTCAACAAGAACGGCAGCCGCCACCCCCACTGAACGAACTGCTCATCGGTCAGGAGCGCGGTGACCAGCGCGAAGACAACCGATCCGAGGACGACACCGATGGCGCCGCCAGCGGTGGCCCAGGCCGCGGTACGCGCTCGGGTGCCCTCTCGCGCGTACTCCAGCAGCGTGATGACCGCCCCGCCCTGCTCACCGCCCACCGATGCACCTTGCAGCAACCGCATCACGACCAGCAGGACCGGCGCGAGCACACCGACCTGCTCGTAGGTGGGAAGACACCCGATCAGGACTGTGGTCACCCCCATCAACATCAGGCTGATCTGGAGCATCCGGGTGCGGCCCACCCGGTCGCCGAAGTGGGCGAACACCACCGCTCCGACCGGGCGCGCGAAGAAGCCGATGCCGAAGGTGGCGAACGCGGCCAGGGTCCCGACGAGCTGATCCCCGGACGGGAAGAACAGCTCACCGAACACCAGGGCGGCCGTGGAGGCGTAGATGCTGAAGTCGTAGAACTCCAGCGCCCCACCCACGGTCCCCGCCACGATGACCCGGCGCGGCGCGGGGGCTCCGGGCCCCGGCGGGACCGACGACGGAACCGCGACCATGGCGGCACATTCCTCTCCTAAGGGAGCGGGCCGGGTCCAGCTCAGACGAACGCGGGAACGACCTGCTCGGCGAGAGGCCGGAGAACCCGGTCTCGCGCGTCGGGCGGAACGGTGCCCAGGGCGACGGCGGGATGGTGCCCTGAGCGAAGCGGTACAGCGTCGGCCATGCGGAGCCGGCTGACGCTCTCCGCCTCGGCCCGCCGTTCAAGGCAGCGCCCCGGGACGGAGATGCGCACCCAGCCCTCAGGCGGCGAGCCGTGATGAGCATAAGCAATACGCCCGGTCTCTGGGAAGGGTAGCGAGTGAGGTCCTGCTCAGGGGCGTGGTAGCACTCCTGAGCGAGCCCTAAGCGAGAAATCCTTATGAGGAACCGCGCTCGGCGTGTAGCGTGCGGTGACGGCGGTCGGCGATGACGCCCACCGCTCGAGCCACCTGTCGACGACGAGGGAGCAGCACCATGACCGGCGCCTCCACAGGCCCTGCGGCGTTCGACGGACTTCCTCGTCTCGATCTCTTCTCCGAGGGTTGGGCCACCGATCCGTGGGCCGAGATCCGGAGGGTCCGACGAGCAGGAGGCGCCCTCGCCGTCAGCGATCGCGGCGTCGAGGTCCTCGATTACGCCACCTTCGTCCGCCTCGTCACCGACGACCGGCTGACCAGCGTGCACGTCGACCTACCTGGCGCCGGGCCGAAGACCACCGATTTCATGACCCACGGCCACCTGCTCACGTTCGATCCTGAGCGTCACCGGAGGGTCCGGCGGATCATGGTGGCGGCGTTCTCCCGCCGCCGGGTCGACGCACACCTCGACTGGTACTCCGCCCTCGCAGAGGAGCTCTGCGAGAGCTGGCGAGACCTCGGTCGGTGTGACCTGGTCAGCGACTTCTCCCACCGATACTCGATCGAGATCCTGTGTCGGCTCATCGGCGTGCCGCGCGAGGACATCCCCCTCGTCGAGCACGCGACGCTCGAGATGGCGAAGATCAACGGGCGTCCGTTCGAACCGGGTGCCGAGGCACTCGAGTCCGCCATGAACACGATGTACGACTACTCGCGCGACATCGTCGCGCGCCGCGCCGCCCATCCCGAGGACGACTTCATCAGCAACCTCGTCGCCGTGCACGAGCAGTCGGGAACCCTGAGCGATGCCGAGCTGGTGTGGAGCGTGGCGAACCTGCTCTTCGCCGGACACGACACCACCAGGTACCAGCTCGCCGCGATCGTGCACGCCGTCCTGCAGGCCGGGTGTTGGGAGACGCTCGCGGAGCGACCCGACCTCGTACCGGCGGCCGTCGACGAGGGCATGCGGCTGCATCCGGTCGTCCAGCTCACGACCCGCAAGGTGGTGGGCGACGGTGTGTCCGTCGACGGGTTAGTCCTCCCGCCCGGGACCGTGGTGCGCTTCAACTGGTTCGCCCTCAACCGCGACCCGGTACGGTTCCCGAACCCCGACTCCTTCGACCTCCACCGCAGCGAGGCCGACCTCGCCACCCGCCTGCCGTTCGGCAAAGGGGCGCACGCCTGCATCGGACGGACGCTCGCCCGCGCCGACCTCGAGGCTGGCGTCGTCGCCCTGACCCGCATGATCACCGACGTCAGCGAGACCGCCGAACCGACCTTCCATCGGTATACCGGCGGGATGGGCGGTCCGACATCACTCCCCTTGGCTTTCCGAGCCCGTCGAGTGCCAGCCTTGTCGTGATCGGCTCGACGTCGTGATCGGCTCGACACGACGATCTCCTGCTCGCAGTCGGAGAGAGACACTATGACCCCGTCATCCTCGAGCCCCTCGGACACTCCTGAGGACCCCCGAGCAACCATCGCGCTCCCGGCCAACGCTCCGTTGGCCGAGCGGGTCGCGGCCCAGATCGAGGACGACGTCTTCACCATGGGCCTGCCCGTCGGAGAGCTCCTCGGCTCGGAGAGCGACCTGGCCGGACGCTACGGCGTCAGCCGGGGTGTCCTCCGGGAGGCCGTCCGGATCGTCGAGCACCACAACGTGGCCAAGATGCGGCGCGGGCCGGGGGGCGGGTTGATCGTGGCCGAACCCGACCCGTCGGCGGTGCAGCGCTCCATCGCGGTGTACCTCCGCTCGCAACACACCCGACGCGAGGACCTCCATCAGCCGAGGATGTCGCTCGAGCTGGCGGCCGTCGCCGCGACCGCCGAGCGGATCGATGAGGACGGCGTGCAGCGTCTGCGCGAGGCGCTCAAGGTCGAGGAGGAGCTCGGAGCCGACGCCGTCCGCCTCGGACACACCCACGATCTGCACGTCGTCATCGCCGAGCTGTGCGGCAATCCGGTCATGACGCTCTTCATGCGCCTGTTGGGTCAGCTCGACGAGTCCATGACCTACTCCGAGGACCGGTACCCCCTCGACCACGGCATCGCCGCCGCAGAGTCCCATCGCGCGCACGACGCGATCGTCGAGGCGATCACCGCCGGCGACGTCTCCCTGGCGGTGCACCGCATGCGGCGACACCTGCTCGCGATCCGCGACTTCCTGGGCGGCCCGCCCGACCCCGACCCGACGGACGGACCCCGATGAGATTCGACTGGACCACCGAACAGGAGACGTTCCGGCGCGAGCTGGGGGCCTACGCGGACACGACCGGGGCAATCGGCGACGACGCACGATCCGACCTGCGCGACATCGCTTCGGAGGAAGGGCTCGCGCGGTCCCGCGACTTCGTGCGTGGACTCGCCCAGCGTGGCTGGCTCGCTCCGCACTGGCCGAAGGAGTTCGGCGGTCAGGACGACTCGTGGCACCACATCATCCTCGGCGAAGAGCTGTGGGCGCGCGGAGAGCCGCGCGGTCCGCAGTACATGAACGTCAACTGGGTGGCCCCGCTGTTGATGATGGCCGGTACCGAGAGCCAGCGCCGGGAGCACCTGGACCGGATCCGCGAGGGATCGGTCATCTGGTGTCAAGGCTTCTCCGAGCCCGGAGCCGGCACGGACCTGGCGTCGCTCACGACCACAGCGGTCCTCGACGGCGATCACTACGTCGTGAACGGTCAAAAGATCTGGACCTCCTACGCGCACGTCGCGGAGTTCTGCTTCCTCCTCGTGCGAACGGGCCCGGACCAGGGGCCCGGCGGGCGGGGCATCACCATCCTCCTCACGGCGATGGACACCCCGGGCATCGACGTGCGCGAGATCCCGAGCGTCGCGGGCCCACACCAGTTCCACGAACTGTTCCTCACCGACGTCCGGGTCCCGGTCTCCGCCCGCCTCGGCGAGCAGAACTGCGGCTGGGAACTCGTCCGTCGCGGGTTGGACTACGAACGGGTGGGATCCCCGCGGTACGCCTCCGCCCAGGTCGAGCTCGACCGCCTGGCCGCATGGTCGGCCGCCCAGGGGCTCGGCGACGACCCGCGGGTCCTCGCCGCGCTCGGTCGAGGGCAGGCCGCGTGCGATGCGGCCCGCCTGCTCACCTACCTCGCGATCGACGAACGGGAGAAGGGCGTCCACAGCGCGAACGCGAACGTCGCCCGTGCCGCGATGGTGCGCGCCGAACGCACGGTGGGCGAGGTCGCCCAGGAGGTGATGGGGTCGCACGGGCTGGTCTCCGGGTCGGTCGCCGAGCGGCAGCAGCTCAACGGGCTGGTCTCCGGGATCGCGTCCGGCACCTACGAGGTGCAGCTCAACCTGATCGCCGGGCAAGGCCTCGGCCTCCCGTCGGGGAGGCGTTGACGTGGACTTCTCCCTCGACCCGGACCAGCGGGAGCTGCTCTCCGCCGTGCGCACCCTCCTCGACCGGCATGCGGGCGCGGCACGCGCACGCGAGGTGCACGGCAAGGAGACCCACGACGACGCCCTCCTCGACGCGATGGTCGACGCGGGCTTCTGCGACCTCGCCCTCGAGGGCGCGGGGCCCCTCGAGTCCGTCCTGGTGACCGAGCTCACGAGCGCGCAGGCCGGCTGTGCGGCGATCGGGGCCAGGGCCGTGGTCGCCCCGGCCGTGCTCGGCGGCCCGCTTCCCCTCGTCGTCGCCCTCCAGGGTCCCGACGAGTCGGTGCCGCTCCGCTACGGCGCGCAGGCCGAGCTGGTGATCGGGCACGACGGTGCCGGTGTCTACACCCTCGACCCCGCGACGGCGGACGTCGTGTCGGTCCCCTCGGCCGTAGGCGTGCCGCTGGCGACCGTCCGTGGCGGCGTGCGGGCTCGGCTCGCCGTCCCCGCGGCCAGGTTCACGGCGTGGTGGCAGGTGGCCCTGGCCGCCGAGATGGTCGGCGCCATGACCACGGCCCTGGACCTGACCGCACGGCACCTGTCGGACCGTCGCCAGTTCGGCAGGCCGCTCTCGGCCTTCCAGGCGCTGCGCCACCGGCTCGCCGAGCTGCACATCAGCATCGAGGGCGCGCGCTGGGTGACCCGCCACGCCGCGTTCCACGACGCCCCGGCGGCCGCCGCCGCGTCGGCGGTGACCACCGCGGCGCTCGCCGCGGCGGACGTCGTCCGGGAGACCCACCAGCTCTCCGGCGCCATCGGCCTGACGCGTGAGTACGACCTGCAGCTCGCCACGACCCGGTTGACCGCGCTGCGCGCCGAGTGCGGCGGGGCCGACCAACAGGCAGTGGGGCTGGCGCTCGCGCGGTGGCCGAAGCAGCACGCTGCGCGAGACGCGGTGCCACGACGAGGACGGTCGGCGACCGAGGAGGAGACAAGATCATGAGCAGCACCGGGACGGCCGATGAGACCGTGCGCGCGGACAACTGGGGCCGGTGGGGGGGCGACGACGAACGAGGGACCCTCAACCTGGTCGGTCCCGCGGCCGTGCTCGCCGCTCTCCGCCTGTGCCGGTCGGGACAGGTGTTCTCGCTCGGGATCCCGATCGGCCGGGACGCGCACGTGCCGAACGTCTCCTACCGGCCGACCCCGCAGCGGCTCACACTGAACAGCCGCACCGACGAGGCCATGCTGGTGGAGTTCGGGGGGACACCGGGGAGGGGCAGCGTCGAGGACGTCCTCATGCTCGGGTCGCACACCGCCACCCACGTCGACGCTCTGAGCCACATCTACTCCGAGGGTCGGATCTACAACGGTTTCCCGGCCGACGAGCACACCTCACTGGGCGGCGCCCCGCGGTGCGGGGTCGAGGGGATCGGACCGGTCGTGACGCGCGGGATCCTGGTCGACGTCGCGGGCCACCGGGGGATCGACCGGCTGGCGCCGGGTGAGGTGATCGATGCCGCGGAGATCGAGTCGATCCTGGTGCGCCAGGACACCCCGCTGCTCCCCGGCGACGCGGTGCTCGTGCGCACCGGCTGGCTGAAGGGCTTCGTCGACGGCGCAGGATCGGTCGCACCGGAGCAGCCGGGCATCGGGCTGTCGGCCGCGAGGCTCTTCGGCGAGGCCGACGTCGCCCTCGTCGGTGCGGACAACACGGCCGTCGAGGCGATGCCGTTCGACGGGGGCGAGTTCCTCGGTGCGCACGTCGAGCTGCTGGTCCGACGGGGGATCCACCTGCTGGAGCACGTCTGGGTGGAGGAACTGGCCGCGGCGGACCGCCACGAGTTCCTGTTCGCCCTCGCCCCCCTCCCGATGACGGGCGCCACGGCGAGCCCCGTCAATCCTTTCGCCATCGCCTGAACGAGGTTCCATGTCGACGATCACGGACCAGGACGTCCGCCTCCGTCGGTCGTGGCTCGCCCTCCCGGACGACGGCACCTTCCGCCGCGCCCTCGCCGAGTGGATCGACGAGCGGGTCCCTCGCGACTGGCGCGCCCGGATGCGCGGCGCGTCGGAGGCGGACTACGTCGGGCTACAGCGCGACTGGCTCGCGACACTGCGGTCGGCGGGCCTGCACGCTCCCGGCTGGCCCGACCGCTGGGGCGGCGCGGCATTGCCGCTGATCAGACAGGCCGTCGTCGCGCAGGAGCTAGCGCGCGCGGACGCGCCACAGGTGACGATCAGCTCGGTCGCGCTGCACCAGGTCGCCGCCACCCTGATGGCGGCCGGGTCCGCCGAGCAGCAGGAGCGCTTCCTGCCCGCGATCTCCGCCGGTCAGGTGTGGAGCCAGGGCTTCAGCGAGCCGTCCGCGGGATCGGACCTGTCGTCGCTGCGGACCACCGCCGTGCCGACGAGGGACGGCTACCGGATCCACGGGCAGAAGGTGTGGTCGAGCTATGCACGGCACGCGGAGTTCTGCCTGCTCCTGGCCCGGACCGACCCGGAGCGGCCGCAACGGCGCGGGCTCTCCCTGCTGATCGTGGACCTCTCGACGCCCGGGGTCGAGGTGCGTCCGATCGTACAGAGCACCGGTGACGACGAGTTCTGCGAGATCTTCTTCGACGACGTTGCGGTCGGGCCGGACGCCCTGGTCGGCGCCGAGAACGACGGCTGGCGGATCTCCCAGGGGGCGCTGGCCGCCGAGCGCGGCGTCCACGCCCTGGACCAGGTCGAGCGACTGTGCACCACCACCGGCCGGCTCGCCGCGCTGATCGCCGAGCGGCTCCCGGTGCTCGACGCCGAGGGCACCGGCGACCTCGCCCGTCACGAGCTGGGCGCGCTCGTCGGCGAGACGACCGTCCTGCGCGAGCTGTGCTGGCAGGCTCTTGGTGAGCTGGAGCGTCCGGAGAGCAACGGAGCACGCGCGTCGATCATCAAGCTCATGTACAGCGAGTGCCTCCAGCGTGTCGCCGACGCCGGGGTCCGCTGGTCGGGTCCCGCGGCCCAGGTCGAGCAGCCACTGGTCCGCGGCGCGGACTGGGAGTCCGGAGACTGGCTGATCGACTACGTCGGCTCGTGGGCCTGGACGGTAGGCGGCGGCACCAGCGAGATCCTCCGCACCGTGATCGCCGACCAGCTCGTCGGACTGCCCAGGGAACTGCGATGACGGCCACGACGGACTCCGCCGCGGAGGCGACGGCACTTCGTGCGGAGCTGGTCGGATCGGTGCGGGAGTACCTGGCCAGGCTCGGCAGCGGGCCTGCCCGCGCGGCCTACGCGGGCGGACCGGCGAGAATGCTGGACGCCGAGCTCGCCGGCCTCGGCTGGTGGGGCGTGGAAGTCCCCGAGGAGCACGGCGGACTCGGGCTCGGTTTCGCCGAGACCGTCGCGGTGCTGCAGGAGCTCGGCCGCTTCGCCACTCCGGGAGCGTCGTTCAGCTCGCTCGTGTTCGGCGTCGGCGCGCTGCTCGACTCGACCTCGGAGGCCCACCGTGCGCTGCTGCCCGGGCTCGCCGAGGGCACGACCCGGATCACCGCGGCACTGACCGACGCTCAGGGTGGCCTCGCGCGCACCGGCGTGACCGCCACCGCCGCGGCGGACAGGAGCTGGCTGCTCAGCGGGGAGGTCGGGTACGTGCCGGACCTCGCCGACAGCGATCGAGTCGTGGTCGCCGCGGACCATCCCGAGGGTGGCACCAGTCTCCTCCTCATCCCCGTCGACAGCCCGGGGCTGACCGTCCGACCGGTCCCGACCGTCGATCGGACGCGTCGACTGGCCACGCTCGTCGCGGACGCCGTCCGGGTGCACCCCGAGGACGCCGTCGGGCCGCCGCGGGGCGGAGCGGGGACCCGGCAGTCGCTCCTGGACCGGGCCGCCGTCGCCGTGGCAGCAGACGCGGTCGGCGGGGCCGACCGGGCGTTGGAGCTCACCGTCGCGCACCTGCGCGAGCGGGAGCAGTTCGGCCGGGCCATCGGCACGTTCCAGGCGCTGCGTCACCGGTGCACGGACATGTACCTGGCCATTGAGGCGAGCCGGGTGGCTGTGGCGTCCGCGGCCGAGCGGCCCGACAGCGAGCTCGCCTCCATCACCAAGGCGATCGCCACGGACGCCTACATGCACGTCGCCGCCGAGGCGGTCCAGATGCACGGCGGGATCGGCTTCACCTGGGAGCACGACATGCACCTCTACCTCAAACGAGCCCGCCTCGACCAGGCGCTGCTCGGCAGTCCGGCCCACCACCGCGCGCGCACCGGACGCCTCGCCCTGGAGCGGACGTGACCGCCGCGACCGGTCTCGCCGCCAGTCTCCCCGCGACCCTCCCGGCATGGCTCGCCGCCCACGCCCGGCACCGGGGCGAGATGCTCGCCCTGGTCGACGATCTCGACCGGCTCACCTACGCCGAACTCGACGACCTCATATGCCGGGTCGCGATCGGGCTGTTGGCCCGCGGGATACGACCGGGTGAGCTGGTTGCGACCGCCATGAGACCGTCGATCGCCCATCTCGCCGTCATCCTCGGCGCCCTGCGAGCCGGCATCGTTGTCACGCCCCTCAACACCCGGCTCAGCCCCACCGAGACCGAGGAGTTCCTGACCCCGCTGACGCCGGTGCTCATCGTCACCGACCCCACCCATGCGGGGGCCGTCAGGCACCTGCCCCGACCACAGCTGATCCTTTCCGAGGCCGACAGCCTCGTTGGCGTCCGCGGGCGGCTGGTCCCGCTTTCGGCGGCCCCGCCGGTCGAGTTGCCCGTTGTCCGTGGGGACCAGCGTGCCCTGGTCTTCCCCACCGGCGGCACCACTGGGCTGCCCAAGGGAGCCTGCTACAACCACACCGGGACCTGGATGTGGCTGACCTCGGTGCTGCGGGCCGACCCGCACGTGCACGGCGACGTCGAGCTCTACTTCTCGCCGTTCTTCCACGTGACGCTGGGCGTCGGTCTGTTGTCCCGGCTCCTCGGCGGTGGCACCGTCCGGATCCAGCCACGATTCGATCCTGGGGCGGCCCTGCGTGCGGTCCGCGAGGGGGCGACGCGGCTCACCGGGGCTCCCACGATGTTCACCGCGCTGCGCGAGCACCCCGACTTCGCGGCCACCCCGCGCGAGGGCATCCGCTCGGTGACCTTCGGGTCCAGCCCCGCCTCGCTACCACTCGTCACGTCCCTGCTCCGTGACTACCCGAGCGCCCGGATCCGCACGGCGTACGGGGCCACCGAGATCGGCCCCGTCACCGGGGTCGAGCACGAGGACCTCATCGCGGGACGCGTCGACGGGGTCGGCCGTCCCTTACCCGGCGTTCGGATCCTGATCGTCGATCCCACCGGACGGGAGGTCCCCGACGGCGAGGTCGGCGAGATCGTCGTGGACAGCCCCTGGCGCACGCTCGGATACCTCGCCGAACCAGAGGAGACGGCGCGCACGTTCCAGCCCGACGGCGTGCACATCGGTGACCTGGGCATGCTCACCGATGGGTGGCTGCACGTCATCGGCCGGATCAAGGAGATGATCGTCTCGGGTGGGGAGAACGTCTTCCCCGCCGAGGTCGAACGCGTCCTCGCCGACCATCCCGCCGTGGCGCAGATCGTTGTCTACGGGGTACCGGACGTGCACTGGGGCGAGCGCGTCGAGGCAACAGTGGTGCCTGCCGGGACCGCGGTCATCGACCTCGAGGACCTGCGTGAGTTCGGCCGGGCTCGATTGGCGGGCTACAAGCTCCCCCGCGGCCTGAACACCGCGGCGGAGCTGCCTCTGACACCCAACAACAAACCCGATAGGCATGCATCGCGTACCGCGGCCCTGCACGCCCGATCGCCCGTCGCGAGCGGGCTACGAGAGGAGACAACGTGAGCACTGCCGCCGCGTGGTACGAGATCGACCTCGACGGACCCCTGGATGGCGTGCAGTATCGGAAGGAGGACGGGATCGCGATCATCACCCTCGACCGTCCGGACCGGGGCAACGCCTGGCACGACGGGATGGTCGCGACGATCCGCGCGATCTGGGAGGACGTCCGGGCCGACCGCGACATCCGGGTCGCCGTGGTCACCGGCGCCGGGGACCGGCACTTCTGCACGGGACAAGACGTCGGCGTCGCAGCCGACGCGGGATCGGTCTCGGCCAACGGACCGCTCGCCGAGACCGTCTTCTGGTCCGCCCGGCACAACAAGGTGTGGAAGCCCGTGATCGCAGCTGTCAACGGCACGGTCGCCGGCGGCGGGCTACACCTCGTCGTCGACGCCGACATCGTCGTGGCGGCCGAGAACGCACGGTTCGTCGACACCCACGTCAACATCGGCATGGTCGGCGGGCTCGAGAACATCGGCCTGGCCAAGCGCCTGCCCCTCGGTACAGCGCTGCGGATGAGTCTGCAGGGTCGGGACTTCAAGCTGGGCGCGGAGCGCGCCTACCAGCTCGGGCTGGTCGACGAACTGACCCCACGCGGCGAGGCGCTGAACGTCGCCCTGGAGATCGCACGGTCCATCGCCGCCAACTCCCCACAGGCCGTGACGCTGACCCAGCAGGCGATCTGGAACTCGCTGGAAGCACCCTACGCACAGGCGCTCGAGCAGGCGTGGGCACTGATCCGCCTGCACTGGTCACACCCCGACTTCGTCGAGGGACCGAAGGCGTTCGCCGAGGGACGCACGCCGGTCTGGAACGCCGACCCGGACGCGAGCATCAGGTGAGCGGGGTCCTGGACGGTCGCTCCGTCGTCGTCACCGGAGGAGCGGGTGGACTCGGTCGGGCCTACGCCATCGCCGCCGCAGCGGCAGGAGCCGCGATCACGGTCGGGGACATCGATGCCGCTGCGGTCGACTCCGCCGTCACCGAGATCACCGACGCCGGCGGCCGAGCCGTCGGCGTCACCGGAACGGTGACCGACTGGGACCACACCGCCACACTCCTACAGACCGCGGTAGATCGTTACGGCTCGCTCGATGGCCTGGTGAACAACGCCGGGGTGTTCCACGCGGTCCCGCCCTGGAACGAGAGCGAGGCCGGCATCCGGCGGCTCGTCGAGGTCAACGTCGTCGGCGCGCTCTTCTGCGGCACCCACGCCCTACGCATCATGAGGCAGCAGGGCCACGGGTCGATCGTCAACGTCACCTCCGGCAGCCACCTCGGCATCCCCGAAATGGGGACCTACGGCGCATCGAAGGGAGCCACGGCGTCCATGACCTACTCGTGGGCACTCGACGCCGCCGCGAGCGGCATCCGAGTCAACGCGATCTCCCCGATCGCCCGCACCGGCCAATCCCTGCTGTGGGACAACCGAGACGCCACCCACGTCGACGAACCGCCGCCCGAGCGGATCGCCCCGCTCGTCGTCCACCTGCTCAGCGACGCCGCCCGGCACCTCACGGGCCAGACCATCCGCCTCGACGCACGAGGCCTGTCCCTCCTCGAGCCGCCGCGCATCGGCCAGATGCGCACCCGCGACGCGCCCTGGGACGTCGAGTCGATCGCCGACGCCCTGCGCGACCTCGGCGCCGCGGACCGCCCCGTCGGCCTCGCAGGCACGGTGCTGGACGCCGCGCCGTCCACGGCGGGCGAGTGAGGCCACGACCACGACCGGCGCCAGAGCACGCGGCGCGCTAGCCTAAACTAACGTAGCGAGGTATTCCTCGGCGAGTTGATGCTCTCGCTCGCCGCGCTTGCACTCGGTCACCGGGACGGACTGCACGGGGGCGAACCCGCGGACCCGTCGGGCGAAGCGCCCCGCCATGCGCATCAAGTGGGTGTTGTCGAGCTGCTCGTCGCTGCCCTCGTGCAGGCGCCGCCACCAGGTCCGGAACCCACCCGGCGCGTGACACATCGAGTGGTAGGCGTTGAGAACCACCCGATCCACGCATTCGTAGCTGCCGAACAGCAGATCTCCGTAACGTTCGCTGAACCCGTCGACTACCTCGAAAGGCTCCCACCAGCGAAGGCGGCGGTCAGCTGCCCGAAGGGCCACCCGTCCCGGGCGGAGACCCGGAACGGGACTGGAGGGCTTGAGTCGGCGAAGCCGGCGAGATCGGGTCAAGTTTCATGCGGCGAGTCCGGAGTCGCGGGTCGAGGAGCGAGCTGACCCGGATGGCTCGACCAGCGGACGAACGCGCCATACACCGGTCTCAGCCCGACGGAGGTCCGTAGAACCTCGTCCATGGCGAGCGAGGGCCGGCGACACGGGTCTCTTCGTGATCACGACCCGATTCGGAGGTTCATGACACGGTCGAGATTGCCGCCCAGTACGGCGCGTTCGGCCTCGTCGCTGAGCCGGAGGGCGTGTACCGCGGCGACCTCCGCGGCGGGATCGCTCATCGGCCAGTCGGAGCCGAACACGATTCGTTCGGAGCCGTGCTTGCTGACGATCCGCCGCACGATCTCGGGAGCGATGGTCGCCAGGGAGGGCGGCCACGATGTCTCGAGGACGACGGGGAGCCCGCGCAGCTGCTCCTCGGCCTCGGCGAGCATGTGGTACCCACCGAAGTGACAGGCGACGAGGCGCAGGTCGGGGAAGGTCGAGACGATCTCCCGGATCATGGTGGGGTTGCTCAACTCGTTGACCTCGTTGCTGCCACCGGCCCCGACGTGGGTGATGACGGAGAACTCCGAGCCGAACGCCTCGAAGAGTTCCCAGAGCCGCTCGTGCATGAGGCCGAAGCCTTGGAACAGCGGGTGGATCTTGACGCCGTGCACACCGTGCCGACGAAGGATCGCGAGATTCTCCTCCACGCTGAGATCCACGTGCACGGTGCCGATCGGGGTGAGGTGGTCACCGCGCAGCGAGTTCACGAAGCGGTTCGTGGCGTCCACGTGCCGGGCCGTCCCGGCGACGCCCAGCGCGAGGGAGTGGTCGATCCCGTTGCGCGCCATGCGTTCGACCAGCGTGCCTGCGCGCCCATCGTCGACCGCGGTCAGACCGGGCAACCGGTTGCCGGCCAGCGCTCGCTCGGCGATCTCATCGGGCCAGACGTGGGTGTGAGCGTCGATGATCATTGAGCGTCCTCGGGAGTCGCCGTCCGGCCAGACGCGTCCACGTCGGGCTCTGGTCAGTTAAACATGCACATGATAAACCTTCTTTCACTGCGACGAGGACGGTCCTTCAGGTGGGAGTGCTGGCGGTGGGCTTGCGGTTCGGTCTCGCGATCATGAACGACTTCCCGCCCGAGGTCGTGCCGGCGTCCAGGGTGGGTCAGCTCCGGGAGCAGGTGGAGCTCGCCGCCCGCAGTGGCTTCGACTCCGTGTGGGCGCTGCAGCACTACTTGGGGGGGATGCCGACCCTGCAGCCGGTGCCGCTGCTGGGCGCGCTGACCCCGTACGCCGGCGCGATGTCGCTGGGGACGAACATGTTCATCCTGCCGCTGCGCCACCCGGTCGCGGTGGCTGAGGAGTTCTCGACCCTGGACCACCTCTCGGGCGGCCGCGTCGTCGCCGGCTTCGGCATGGGTTATCGCGAGAACGAGTTCGCCGCGTTCGGTGTGCCAATGGCGGAGCGACTCGGCCGGTTCACCGAGAGCGTCGAGCTCATCCGGAGGCTCTGGTCCGGCGAGCGGGTCGACCACGAGGGCCGGTACTTCCGGCTGGAGGGCGACCGGCTCAGTCTGCTCCCGGTCCAGGTGGGCGGGCCGCCGATCTGGGTCGGCGCGGGCGGGAGGCCGCAGGCGGTCGAGAGAGCGGCCCGTGTCGGCGACGCGTGGATCATCCCTCCCCACGTCACCGGGGAGCGGCTCATCGAGCTGCTCGGGATTTACCGGCGCGCTCGTGAACAGCACGGCGCGGGCATGCCGGGCGATCTCGTCGTCCGCCGCGACATCCTGCTCGACGAGGACGCCGACCGGGCGTGGTCGCTCGGCTCCGCGGCGCGCGAGGAGCTCACCCGCGCCTACGCCCGCTACAACCGGCCCGACGACTCGGTCGACTACCAGCACCTGGGCGGGGGAGAGGCTGTCGAGGCGCACGCCCGCGAGGTCCGGCTGTTCACCGACCCGGAGACCGCCGTCGACCGGCTCCGGGCGATCGAGGCTATGGGTATCACCACCGTCGTCCTGCGGATGCAGTGGTACGGCCTGAGCCAGGAGCGGGTGCTGCACTCGCTCGATCTGTTCGCACGACGGGTCCTGCCCGCCTTCCGCGAGGGGAGCACGACGGTATGACGCGCACCTACACCGACCTCGTCCCGGTGTTCGCCGACCCTCAGGACTGGACGATCGCCCGCGTCCTCGGGCACCGGGTCGCGACGGCTCCGGAAGCGACCTTCCTCATCGCCCCGGAGGAAGGGGTGGAGCTCACCTACGGAGACACCTACGACCGGGCGCGGCGGGTGCTTGGCGGCTTCCTGGCGGTCGGCGCGCGGCGGGGGGACCGCGTGGTGGTGATGGCCGCCAACTCGTCCCGGTTCGTTCTCACGTGGCTCGGCACCGGTATCGGAGGCCTGGTCGAGGCGCCGATCAACACCGCGTACGAGGGTGAGTTCCTGCGCCACCAGGTCGCCCTGGCCGACGCGCGGTTCGTGGTGACCGACGACGTCCACGTCGAACGCTTCGTAGAGATCGCCCAGCAGATCCCGTCCGTCGAGGCCTTCTTCGTGATCGACACCGGTCGAGGGGAAGCAGCCCTGGACGTCCTGCGCGGTGCGGGCTGGGCCGCCCACCCGTGGGACGACCTCGAGGCTGCGGACGCTGCCGACCCCGTGGAGCTCGCCCCCGCTGACTTGGCGTCGATCTTCTACACCTCCGGCACGACCGGCCCCAGCAAAGGGGTCGCCATGCCGCACGGGCAGATGCTGTTCTTCGCCCAGGAGGTGGTGAGCCTGCAGCGCGTCACCTCGGCCGACACCTATCTCACGACGACTCCGCTCTTCCACGGCAACGCGCAGTTCATGGCCGCCTATCCCGCGCTGCTCGCCGGGGCGCGCCTGGTCGTCCGTCCGAGGTTCTCCGCGAGCCGCTGGGTGGATCAGCTCCGGGAGAACCAGGTCACCGTGACGAATCTGATCGGGGTGATGATGGACTTCATCTGGAAGCAGCCGGCGCGGGCCGACGACGCCGACAACCCGCTCAGGTCGGTGTACGCGGCCCCGACCGCGTCCTCGATCCTGACGGCCTTCCGGGAGAGGTTCGGCATCGAGACCGTCGTCGACGCCTTCGGGCTGACGGAGACCTGCGCCCCGATCCTTTCCCCGTACGGCGAGGAACGTCCAGCCGGTGCCGCGGGTCTCGTGGCGTCGGACTACTTCGAGGTCAGACTGGTGGATCCGGAGACGGACATCGAGGTGCCGGTCGGTGACATCGGCGAGCTCGTGGTGCGGTACAAGGTCCCGTGGACCTGCAGCCTGGGGTACTACGGAATGCCGGAAAAGACGGTGGAGGCGTGGCGCAATCTGTGGTTCCACACCGGCGACGCCCTCCGCCGCGACGAGGAGGGCTGGTACTACTTCGTCGACCGGTACAAGGATGCCCTCCGGCGCCGTGGTGAGAATATCAGCTCCTACGAGGTGGAACAGGTCGTCCTCGCGCACCCCGCTGTCGTCGAGTGCACGGTGATCGGTGTACCCGCTGAGCAGGAGGCCGGCGAGGACGAGGTGCTCGCGGTCGTCGTCGCCGGAGAACCGGTGACGCCGGACGAACTGTGGCAGTGGTGCGACGGTAAGATTCCGGCGTTCGCTGTGCCGCGGTTCGTACGATTCGTCGAGTCCATTCCGCGGACGCCGTCGGAGAAGGTGCGGAAGGCAGAACTGCGCGCGGACGGCATCACGGTGGATATGCACGACCGGCTTCGAACGGTTCCGTCGGAACGATGAACGCGGATCACCGCGAGCTGCGTCGCTGTGTGTACCATCGCGGAACTCGGGGATCGACGGTCGGTCTTGGGCACGAGGGGCGGGCGATCGAAGTGCTGGCAGGGAGCGCGGCCGACGTCGTCGGTCGCGCCCGAGGCGAGCGCCGTGCGCCGGTCGTGGGCGACGGCTGATGTCTCTGCCCGAGCGAGACCAGCCCACGTCCCGCCGTCGGATCAAACGCGGGGCGAAGGTCGCCGAAGCCCTGGCTCAGGAGATCGTCCACGACATCGTCGCGCGGGGGATCTCGCCGGGGACGTTGCTGCCCGCCGAGGCCGAGATGCTGGAGGACTACGGGGTCGGCCGCAGCTCGCTCCGCGAGGCGCTTCGCATCCTCGAGGTGCACGGGATCATCGTCATGAAGCCGGGCCGCAACGGTGGCCCGATGGTCGTCGACGTGGACACCCGGAGCTTCGGGCGCATGTCGACGCTGTTCTTCCACCTCGGTGGGATGACGTTCCAACAGCTGATGGACGCCAGGCTGGTTCTGGAGCCGATGATGGCTCGACTCGCCGCGGAACGCCGGGGCCAGGAGCTCGCCGGCACGCTTCCGGACCCCGACACCACGAAGTCCGACGACGATCACGTCTATTTCAACGCGACCAAGGACTTCCACCGCACCGTGGCGGCCATGTCGGGCAACCCCATGCTCAACCTGATGAGCGTATCCCTCGAGGACATCTTTCGAGACCAGGTCAGCAAGGCCCTCTCCCCGCGAGACGAGCGACGGCACGTGCTCGAGGTGCACGTCGCGATCGCCGAGGCGATCAGCGAAGGCCGGGCCGACGACGCAGAGCGCCTCATGCGGGACCACATGCTGCAGTACGCCGAGTGGGTGCGTCGCCGTCGGCCCGAGTTGAGCGGCGAGGTCATCGACTGGCAATGACCACCCACCGGGGGTCTTCCCCCGGGGACCGGAGAGCTCTTGCCGCGAAAATATGATTATGTTTACCCTGGTATCAGGGCGGCAGTGATGTCGGCACGGACCGGGAGGGCCCATGGCGTTCGAACTCTCCGAGAGACACCACGAGCTCCTGACGCGGGCACGCGACGTCGCCGAGAAGGTGCGCTGGCGTGCGGCGGAGGCCGACGAGGCCATGGACGTCGACCCGGTGATGCGCGACGCGCTCTGCGAGAGCGGGCTGCTGGGTGTCACCGTCCCGGCGGCCCACGGCGGATCCGAGGAGGTCGTCGACCCACTCGCCGTCACCGTGGTGCGCGAGGCGTTCGGCGGTGTGTCCGCCCACCTGGACTCGCTGTTCGCGATGCAGGGCATCGGGAGCTACGCCCTCACTGTCGCGGCGGCGCCGCGGGTGCAGGAACAGTGGTTGCCGCGTGTGTTGTCGCTGGAAGCGGTGGCTGCGCTCGCTCTGACGGAGCCGGCGGTCGGGTCGGACCTGAGGGCCGTCGCGACGACCGTCGAGGAATCGGCCGGTGAACTGGTCCTCAACGGGCACAAGTCGTTCATCACCAACGCCCCGGCGGCCGCGTTCGCGACAGTGCTCGCGAAGGAGGGTGCCGGTTACTCCCTCGTGCACGTCCCGGTCGACGCCCCCGGGGTCCGGATCGACGGGGGTCCGGAGCTCATCGCCCCGCACGTGATCGGCGACGTCGTGCTGGAGGACGTCCGGGTCCCCGCCGACGCACGGGTCGGAGAGCCGGGCCAGGCGTTCCCTCTCGCCCTGCAGACCCTCGCCACCTTCCGCGTATCGGTGGCGGGCTCTGCTGTCGGCCTGGCTGCGGCGGCGCTGGACGAGGCCCTCGCCCACGTCACCTCCCGTGAGCAGTTCGGGACGTCGCTGGCGCGCCTCGGGCCGATCCCCCAGATGCTCGGGACCTGCTGGACCGAGATCGAGCAGGCGCGCCTTCTGACCTACCGCGCCGCGAGCCGGGCCGCCTCCGACCCCCTGGGATCGCTCCACTGGTCGTCCATGGCCAAGGTCGCGGCGACCGAGACAGCGGGCCGCGTCGTCGATCGCTGCGTGCAGATGATGGGCCGCTTCGGGCTGATCCGAGGATCAACCATCGAGCGCCTCTACCGGAACGCCCGACCGATGCGGGTCTACGAGGGCGGCACCGAGGTGCTGCTCGGGCAGCTCGCGAAGACCCTCACCCGCCCCCACAGCTGACCCGGACCGTACCGGTCCGAGGGAAGGAGTCCGAACGTGGACTTCACGGACGACACCGTCCATGCCGATTTCCGTTCGGCGGTCCGCGCCCTGTGCGCCAGATTCCCGGACGACTACTGGATGGAGCACGACGAATCACACGTATTCCCGTGGGAGTTCTACGACGCGGTGCGTGACGCCGGCTGGCTCGGCCTGACCATCCCGGAGGAGTACGGGGGCGGCGGGCTCGGCGTCACCGAGGCCGCCATCGTCGAGCAGGAGATCGCGGCATCCGGCGCGGGAATGGGTGGCTGCAGTGCCGTGCACATCGGGGTCTTCGGCTTCCATCCGATCATCGAGCACGGCTCGGAGGAGCTCCGGAAGCGCTTCCTGCCCGAGGCCGTGACCGGGGACCTGCACGTGTCCTTCGCGGTGACCGAACCCGATGCCGGCACGGACACCACCAACATCTCCACCGTCGCCGAGAAGGTCGACGGCGGCTACCTCGTGAACGGTAAGAAGGTCTGGATCACCAAGGCCCAGGAGTCGCAACGGATGCTGCTCCTGTCTCGGACGAGTCCACGCGAACCCGGAGGGAAGCGGACGGCGGGCCTGACCCTGATGTTCGCCCCGATCGATCGCGATCGCGTGACGATCCGCCCCATCCCGAAGATGGGGCGCAACGCCGTCGACACCAACGAGCTGTTCATCGACGACCTGTTCGTTCCCGACGAGGACGTCGTCGGGGAGGTCGGCCACGGCTTCCGCGCGATCCTCGGTGGGCTCAACGCCGAGCGCGTCATCAGCGCCAACGCCGCCCTCGGGATCGGGAAGGCAGCGCTGCGCCGGGGAACGCAGTATGCGAAGCAACGCGAGGTCTTCGGTCGTCCGATCGGTCGAAACCAGGGCATCGGATTCCAGTTGGCCGACGCGCAGATCCGGCTCGACGCGGCCGAGCAGATGGCGATGAAGGCCGCGTGGCTCGTTGATCGGGGTTCGGCCTGCGGGCGGGAAGCCAATGCGGCGAAGTTCCTCTGCGCGGAGGCGGGGTTCCACGCCGCCGACGTTGCGGTGCAGGTGCACGGCGGATTCGGCTACGGCCGGGAGTACCACGTGGAGCGCTACTTCCGCGAGGCGCGGCTCATGCGCATCGCACCGATCAGCCAGGAGATGGTGCTCAACTACACGGCCGAGCACGTGCTCGGACTGCCGCGGAGCTACTGATGAAGCCCTTTCGTTCGCTGCTGTTCGTCCCCGGCCACAAGCCCGGCTGGATCGACAAGGCCATCGCCGCGGGCGCCGACGCCATCGTGCTCGACGTCGAGGACTCCGTTCCCGCGGACCTCAAAGACGGGGCACGCGCCACCGTCGCCGAGTCGATCGCCCGTGTGCGCGAGATCGACGACCGGGTCGGGCTCCTCGTGCGCGTCAACCCGTTGGAGACGCGGATGACCGGCGCCGACCTCGAGGCCGTGGTCGTCCCGGGGCTCGACGGGGTGTTCGCGCCGAAGATTCGCCGGGCGACCGACGTCCTGCGCTACGACGCGCTGCTGGACCACTTCGAAGCCCGCAACGGGGTGACCGGGCTGGAGTACATCGTTCCGGTCGAGATGGTCGACGCGATCCAGAACGCACCCGAGATCGCCGCGGCCTCGCCCCGGGTCGGCGCGATGATCGGTCCCACCGCCGAGCACGCGGACATCGCTCGTGCCGTCGGGTACCGGTGGACGCCGGGCGGCGAGGAGACGCTCTACCTGCGCAGCCGGATCCTTCTCGCGTGCCGGCAGGCGGGCATCCACCCGCTGACCGGTCTCTGGGAGCGGCTCGACGACCTCGACGGGCTGCGCGCGTTCGCCGAGCACGGCCGCCAGCTCGGGTTCCGGGGGATGGTGGCGATCCATCCCGCACACGTTCCGGTGGTGAACGAGGCTTTCACCCCCACGACGGCGGAGATCGAGTTCCACGAGGGGCTGCTGCGCGCCTACGACGCGGCGGCGGCCTCCGGCGACGGCGCGGTGCGATATCGGGGCGTGCACATCGACAAGGCACATGTGGACACGGCGAGGGACTGGCTCGCTCACGCCCACAGCCTGACGGCGGGAGGGAGCTGAGCCGTGAGAGGTCTGTATTTCGAGGAGTTCGAGGTGGACCGGACGTACCGACACCCGTTCACCCGGACCGTGACCGAGAGCGACAACGTGCTCTTCACGTCGTTGACGATGAACACACAGCCGCTGCACCTGGACCACGAGTTCGCGAAGGGCACGGTCCACGGACGGCCGTTGTTCAACAGCCTGTTCACCCTGGCCCTTGTCGGTGGCTTCCACGTTCTGGAGCTGACGTTCGGGACGACGCTGGGCAACCTCGGCTACGAGTCGGTGACGTTTCCGAACCCGGTCTTCCACGGCGACACCCTGCGCGGGGAGACGACGATCCTGCGCAAGCGTGAGAGTGAGAGCCGGACCGACAGCGGCGTCGTCTGGTTCGAGCACCGCGGCTACAACCAGCACGATCAGTTGATCATGAGATGCACGCGCGTCGGGCTCATGGCCAAGCGACCCGAGAACGGCGGCAGCAATCCCGAGGTCGGGGCCTCGACCGGGCGCGAGCGACGGGAAGGGGCGTCGACGGCGTGAACGATAACCCGGAACCGGCGCCGCTCGCCGGAGTCACGGTCCTGGAGCTGGGCACCATGTACGCCGCGCCGACGGCGGGCCGCATGCTGCGGGACTTTGGAACTCGAGTGATCAAGGTCGAGGCCCCCGGAGACGGGGACTTCGCCCGGCAGTGGACCCCACAGCACGAGGGTCTGTCCGTCGGGTTCGCCCGGATCAACGCGGGCAAGGAGTCCGTGGCGATCGATCTCCGCCGGAACGAAGGGCGCGACCTCGTGCGTCGTCTGGCCGCGCGCGTCGATGTCGTCGTGGAGTCCTTCCGGCCCGGCCGCATGGAGGAGTGGGGGTTGGGCTACGAGGTCCTCGCGGCCGAGAACCCCGGTCTCGTGATGACGCGGGTCTCCGGCTTCGGGCAGACCGGACCGTACCGCCGGCGTCCGGGGTTCGGCACGGTCGCCGAGACGGCCAGCGGCTATGCCTACATCAATGGCTGGCCGGAGACACCACCGACGTCGCCGCCGTTCGGTTTCGCCGACTCGATCGCCGGGATGGCGGCTGCTCTCGGCACGGTGACCGCGCTGTACGGCCGCACGGTGCGCGGGCGCGGCACCGTCGTCGATGTGGCCCTCTACGAGCCGTTGATGTTCATCCTCGGCGACATCATCGTGAACTACACCGCCTCCGGACGAATCCAGCAGCGCATCGGGAACGGCTCCGGGTCGGCCTCGCCACGCGGGATCTACCAGGCGGCGGACGGTCGGTGGCTGTCGATCGCGGCGTCCAACCAGACGGTCGCGATGCGCCTGTTCGGCGCGATGGGGCGTCCGGACTTCGCGGAGGACGCGCGCTTCGCGACCAACACGGCCCGCATCAGCAACAACGATGCACTGCAGGAGCACGTCAGCTCATGGGTGGCGCAGCGCCCCCGGGCCGACGTCCTCGCCGACCTGGAGGCGCACGAGGTCGTGGCCGCACCGGTGAACGACGCCGGCGACATCGTCGCGGACCCTCATTTCCGTGAGCGCACGCTCGTCGGGCTAACGAACACGGTGCTCGGGAACGCGCTCGTCCCGGGCCCCGTCGCCCACGTCGGTGACCACGCGGGTCCGGGCTACGACGGGGTGCCTGCGGTGGGAGAGCACACCAACGGCGTGCTCAGCGCCCTTCTCGGTCTGTCTGCCGACGAGGTCGGTGCGCTCGACACGGCGTCCGTCGTCGGAACGACGACCGTTGATGCCGCATGAGCCCGCCGGACGTGGACCTCGCGGGCAGGACCGCGCTGGTCACCGGAGGCAGTCGCGGGCTCGGCCGGGAGATCGTCCTCGGTTTCGCGGCGGCCGGCGCGAACGTGGTGATCGCGAGCCGTTCGCTGACGAGCTGCGAGGAGGTGGCGACCGAGGTGCGCGAGCGCACCGGCCGGGCCGCCCTCCCGGTCGCCGCGCACGTGGGGCGCTGGGTCGAGCTCGACGCCCTCGTCGACCGGGCCTGCGCCGAGTTCGGATCGATCGACGTCCTGGTCAACAACGCCGGGATGTCCCCGCGCTACGACGCCGTGGTCGAGGTCTCCGAGGCGTTGTTCGACAAGGTCGTCGACGTCAACCTCAAAGGTCCGTTCCGGTTGGCGTCCGTGGTCGGCACGCGGATGGCGGAGGGCGCCGGCGGTTCGATCATCAATGTGACCAGCACGGGGGCGGTCCGGCCCCGGGCCGACATCGTCCCCTACGCGGCGGCGAAGGCCGGGCTCAACGCGGTGACCGGAGGGCTGGCACACGCCTTCGGGCCGTCGGTGCGCGTCAATGCGATCATGTGCGGGACGTTCCTCACCGACGTGAGCAAGGCGTGGGACCAGGAGGCGTTCGCGCGTCGAGCGGCGACCTTCGCGCTGGGACGTGGCGGCGAGCCCGCCGAGGTGGTCGGCACCGCCCTCTATCTGGCCAGCGACTGGGCGTCCTTCACGACCGGCGCCGTGATCACCGTCGACGGAGGCCAGCCGTGACCGGCGGCCCCGAGCGCGCCGCCGGCGACGTGCTCGTCGAGCGGCGCGGGGACGCCATGTGGATCACGTTGAACAGGCCGGACCGGCGTAACGCCTACGACCCGGCCATGGCGCAGGCGATCGTCACCGCACTCGACGGGGCCACCAGCAGCCGAGCCGTGGTGATCACGGGAGTGCCGGGTTCGTTCTGCGCGGGCGGAGCACTCGACAACCTGTCGGAGCCCGACGTGACCGCGATGCGGGGCCTCTACCGAGGATCCCTCCGGCTCTTCGACGCGATCCGCGCCTGCCCCCGACCGGTGATCGCAGCCGTCAACGGCCCCGCGGCCGGCGGCGGGAACGAGCTCGTCGTGGCCTGCGATCTCGCCATCGCCTCGTCGACCGCGACGTTCGGACAGACCGGGCCCCGGGTCGGCAGTGCACCGGTGACGGGTGCGACGAACGTGATGGGCATCCAGATCGGGGAGAAGCGCGCCAAGGAGCTCGCGCTGCTGTGCCGTCGGTACACGGCCGAGCAGGCGCTCGCCATGGGGCTGGTGAACGCGGTGGTCCCCGGCGACGAGCTCGTCGCGGCCGTCGATGAGACGGTCGCCGAACTCGCGGCGCTGTCGCCGCGCTATCTCGAGATTGCCAAGATCAGTTCCAACATCTGGTGGAGCGCCGCGCGGGACTCCTTCAGCTCGGGCGTCGGCATGCTGGTGCAGGCCATTGGCAGCGCGGACATGCTGGAGGGCGCACGCGCCTTTCTCGAGAAGCGCGCGCCGGATTTCCCGCCACCACAGTGACCTGGCGCGAATCGGAGCGGATGTCTTGAGTCACACCCAAATTCTAGTTATTATGAACATAGTTTGTCTGACTCGACGACCGGACGGTGACCGTGAGGAACGAAGGTTCGAGAGCCGCAGACGCAGACGCAGACGTCGTCGTGGTCGGCAGCGGGATCGCGGGACTGTGCGCCACCTACGAGGCGGCGCAGGCCGGAGCATCTGTCCTGCTGGTGGAGGGCGCTGACCGTATCGGTGGGTCCAGCCGGCTGTCGTCGGGACTGATCATGGCCTCGGGGACGCGCCAGCAACGACGGTTGGGCATCGAGGGCACGCCCGAGGAGCTGCGGGACTACTACGCGGCGGTGAATCACTGGCTCCTCGAGCCCGCGGTCGTCGAGCGCCTGTGCTTGGAGGCGGGCCCGGCTGTCGACTGGCTCGCGGATCTCGGCGTGCGCTTTCACGAGGAGGTGTTCTACTCCGGAGGGGAGGCCGTACCGCGGGGGCACATGCCCGTGGGAGAAGCCGCCGAGATCGTCGAGGTCCTGACGTCGGCCGTGCGCCGGTTGCCGGGTGTCGAGATCGCCCTGGGTCGCTCCGTCGACCGGCTCTGCGCTGAGCGCGGACGGGTCACGGGGGTGGCTGAGGGGGACGAGGAGGTCCGGGCGGGCGCGGTCGTGCTCGCGACCGGTGGCTTCGGGGCGAACCGGGAGCTCCTGCGGACACTCCTGCCCCAGGCGTGGGAGCGCGAGGGTGACTGGATCTGGTACGTCGGCGGTGACACCGCGCAGGGCGCGGTGTTCGACCTGGTCGCGCCGCTTGACGCGCAGATCGTCGGGCACGGGCGCTGCCAGCTCACGGTCCGCCCCCGCTTCTCCACCGAGCTCGAGCCGTACCTGCCCGGCTGGCTCGTGGCAGTGAACGCGGAAGGCCGCCGGTTCTGTGACGAGACCTCGGCCTACAACGTCATGGAGCTCCTCATGCGGGCCCAGCCGCGACCGGTGTGGGCGTTGTTCGACGAGGCGAGCAAGCGCGCGGCGCAGCCGAGATCCACCGGTGCCGCCAAGAAGGTGGACCTGCCGGGGATCTCCTGGGAGGACTGGGTGGAGCCGGTGATCGACGACATGGTCGCCGTCGGCCGGATCTGCCGGGCGGACACGGTGGGGGGCCTCGCCGAGGAGATCGGGCTCCCTCCCGATGTCCTCGAGAGCACCATCGAGCGCTACAACGCCGACGCCGCCGGGGGCGCGGACACGCAGTACCGCAAGCCCGGCCACCTGATGAGGCCGATCTCCAGCGGGCCCTTCTACGCCACGGAGCTACGGCTCATCCAGCTCGGCGTGACCGCCGTCGGTCCCCGCACCGATGCCGACGCGCGGGTCGTCGATACCGCCGGGCGGGCCGTGCCCGGGCTCTTCGCAGCGGGGGAGTGCGTCGGCGGTGTCCTCGGCGACGCCTACCTCGGCAGCGGCAACTCGCTCGCGAACTGCCTGGTCTTCGGGCGGCACGCGGGCCGTGTCGCGGCATCCGCGCCGTCCCTGCAGGGCGCCTCGGTCTGATCCGAGCTCGCTCCGGCCACCGCCGGCCCGACCAGACGAGGAGGTCTGCGATGAAGTCAGCGCCGTTCGACCACGCTACCCCCGGCACCGTGGCGGAGGCGGTCCGGCTCGGTCACGACCGGGGGCCGGGCGCCCGCTACCTCGCCGGTGGTCAGAGCCTGCTCGCCGACCTCGCCCGCCGCGCAGTGCGGGTCGACCTCCTCATCGATCTCGCCGGTGTGTCCGGGCTCCGGATGTGCGCCGCACCCGGAGGACGGGCCGTGCTCGGTGCCGGGGTGCGGTTCTGCGACGTCCTGCGCTCCGGCGACCTGGGGCGCAGCCACCCGCTGCTCCTGGAGGCCGTGAGCCATGTCGGCAACGTGGCCGTCCGCAATCGCGGCACGGTCGCGGGCTCCCTCGCGCACGCCGACCCCAACGCCGAGGTACCGACCGCGGCCCTGGCCTACGGCGGCGAGGTCGTCGTGAGCGGCGTCGAGGGTGACCGGACGATCAAGCTCCAGGACCTCGCCGTCGAGCCCTTCCGCACCGCGCTCGAGCCCGGTGAACTCCTGCGTGAGGTGAGGCTCGACGCGTGGCCGGCGTCCACGGTCCACGGCTTCCACGAGGTCAGTCATCACGGCGACCCGATCGTCACCGCCGCCGTCCTCGTGGACGCCCCGCAGGGGGTCGTCGAGCGCGCCGCGGTCACCCTCGGCGGGGTCGGCCCGCGCCCGGTGAGGGCCGCCGGGCTGGAGGAGTCACTCATCGGCCGGCGGGTGACCGACACTGCCGGGGCCTGGGTCACCCGGGAATCCCTGGGGCCGCTGGACCCCGCGCCGTCGCTGCTCGCCCCCGCGGACTACCGCGAGCACGTCGCCCTCCACGCCGTTAAGCGCGCCGTCGATGCGGCGCTCACCCGCGCACACGCCCAGGACCTCGTCGAAGCAGGAGCACGGCCATGAGCCCCGAGAGACGGACGATCTCGTTCACGGTGAACGGCAGCCCCGCCGAGGCCCGGGTGAGCCCCCGCCAGACCCTCGGCGAGGTGCTGCGCGAGGAACTGGGTCTGACCGGTACGCACCTCGGCTGCGAGCAGGGCCAGTGCGGCGCATGCACCGTCCTCGTGGACGGTGACACGGTCCGGTCCTGCCTGACGCTGGGCGTGCAGGTCGCAGGCTCGCGGGTCGACACCGTCGAGGGTATGGCCGACCGGGACGGGGGGCTGGGGGACATCCAGGCCGCTTTCCGCTCCTGTCACGCGTTGCAGTGCGGTTTCTGCACCCCGGGCTACCTCTGCTTGACCCGGGAGATGGTCGAGAAGAACGACCGCGTCGACGACGCGATGATCGACCGCACGCTCGCGTCGGCCCGGTGCCGGTGCACCGGATACGCGGGCATCCGTGCCGCCATGACCGAGGTGGCACGCCGGAGGGGGCGCTACGTCGACGAGCCCGCCGCCCCCGCCGAGGACGGCAGCGGGCTCCTCGACGCGGACCGCCCCGACACCGTCGAGGTGATGTCATGAGCCCCGGACGCCCGGCGCGGACGTGGATCGGGAAGGACACGCCGCGACTGGAAGATCCGGAACTCCTATCCGGCGACGCGGTCTTCGTCGCCGACGTCGTCCGTCCCCGGATGGCGCACGCGGCCGTGCACCGGAGCCCGCATGCGCACGCGCGCATCGTCTCGATCGACACCACCCGGGCCGAGTCGGCACCGGGCGTGTACGGCGTCGTGGTGGGCCGGGAGCTCGCCGAGCTGGTCGGGCCGATGCCGAGCTTCGCCAGCCGCCCTGTCGTCCAGCACGCGCTGGCCGTCGACACCGTGCGCTACCACGGCGAGGCGGTCGCCGCGGTGGCCGCGCGCACGCGCGCCGAGGCCGAGGACGCCTGCGAGCTGGTCGAGGTCGAGTACGAGGTCCTGACGGCGATCACGGACCCGTTTTCCGCGCAGGACCCGGGGGCGCCGCGACTGCACGACGACTTCCCGCACAACGTCGCCTGGTCGCTGGACCGCAGCTTCGGGCCGGTGGCGGACGACTTCGCCCGCGCCGCCCACGTCGTGCGCCGCCGGATCCGGTGGAACCGGATGTCCGCGCAGCCTCTCGACACCGCGGGTGCCGTGGTCGACGTGCGGCGCGGCACCGGCGAGACGACGGTGTGGTCGAACGCCAACATGACCAATCAGTTCGCGGCGACGTTCGCGGCGATGCTGGGCACCGAGTCGCGGCTGCTGAAGCTGGTGCAGTGCCCCAACGGCGGCAACTTCGGCAGCAAGGTCGTCATCGCCAAGAACATCTGCGTCGCCGGAGGACTGAGCAAGATCACCGGTCGGCCGGTGAAGTACATCGACGACCGGGACGAGTCGATGGCCTCCTCGGACAACCACGCCTGTGACCGGTACTACGACGCGGCGTTGGCGCTCGACGCCGAGGGGAGGTTCCTGTCCCTCGACATCGACGTCACCGACGACTTCGGCGCCTACTGCTTCTGGGGGACCTTGACCCACGCCAACGCGCTGGCCTGCCCGACCGGGCCCTACGACATCCGCAGCCTTCGTTATGCGGCCCAGGCGGTGCTCACCACCAAGGTGACCCAGTCGTCGTTTCGCGGAGCGGGCTCCGAGCCGGCCAACTTCCTGCTGGAACGCCTCGTCGACGCCGCGGCCGCCGAACTCGCCATCGACCCGGTGGAGTTGCGACGGCGCAACCTCATCCAGCCCGAGCAGTTCCCGTACCGGACCCCGCAAGGCAACCTCTACGACAGCGGCGCCTACCCCGCGGTGCTCGAGCTCGCCGTGAGCCACGAACGGACACGCTGGTGGCGCGAGCGTGTGGCGACGCTGCGCGAGGCGGGCCGCGCGATCGGTTTCGGTCTCGTCACCACGAACGAGCGCTCGGTGTACGCCAACACCGAGGTGTGGATGCTCGACAAGGATCCGGCGTTCCCCATGACCAGCACCCCCGAGGCCGTCGAGCTCTCCGTCGACGCCGCGGCCGACGTCTACCTCACCCTCGGGGCGAACGTCGTGGGCAACAGTCCACGCACGGTCGCGGCCCAGGTCGTGGCCGAGGAGCTCGGCGTGGACCCTGAGCAGGTCGTGTTCCAGCAGGCGGACTCGACCAGCGGCGTGGTCAGTCCCGGCGCGTCCGGGAGCAGGCTCACCGTGATGATCGCCGGTGCCGTGGCGGGCGCCGCGGGCGTGGTCAAGGAGAAGGCCGTCGCGATCGCCGCACACATCCTCGGCGTCGACGAGGGCGAGCTCGAGTACCGCGACGGTGCGGTCGTCGTGCGCGACGACGAGTCGGTCGCCGTCCCCCTGGCCCAGATCGCGGCGACGGCCAATCTCTTCGGCCTCGACCTGCCCGAGGGCATGCGCACAGGGCTGAAGGCGAGCTATGTCTACGACCACCCCTACAGCGAGAAACCGTCTCCGGACGGCAGCAGTCTCGGTGCCTTCTACCCGATCGTCGGACACGGATGTCACATCTGCGTGGTCGAGGTCGACGAGGCCACCGGGGGAGTGCGGATCCCGTTCTACCTCGCGGTGAACGACAGCGGCACCGTCGTGAACCCGACACTGCTCGACGGGCAGCTGCGCGGTGGGATCGTGCAGGGCATCGGGGCGGCGCTCTCCGAGGAGATCACCTTCGACCCCGACGGTCGCTGCCTGACGCGGAGCTATGGGGATTACCCCATCCCCACGCCGGGTCTCGTGCCGGAGGAGATGCACCTCCTGCACCACGAGACCCCCTCCCCGTTCACCCATTACGGGATCAAGGGTGCCGGTGAGGGAGGCCGCCTTGCGGCACCCGCGGCCGTGGCCTGCGCCCTCGAGGACGCGCTGCGTCCCTGGGGCGCGGTCGTCGACCAGGCGCCCATGACGCCGGTCCGCATCCTCTCGGCCATCCGGGCGGGTGCACCCGCCTGACCTCGTCGGCGTCCTCCGGGAGGAGGACCGCGACACGATTGGAGTACACATCATGACTGAGCACGACTGGGACCTGACCGTGGACTTCGTGTCCGTCGGCTCCGGAGCGGGCGGCCTGGCCGCCGCGATCAGCGCCGTAGAGCAGGGCATGTCCGCTGTGGTCCTCGAGAAGGCGCCGCAGCTCGGCGGTGTGACCGCCTACTCCTGGGGCGAGGTGTGGGTCGCGGGCAACCACCTCGAGGACGCGGCGGGCATCGCCGACGACATCGAGAGCGGTCTGCGCTACGTCACCTGGCTCGGTGCCGGGTACACCGATCCCGAGCTCTCCCGCGTCTACGCCGAGCAGGCCCCGGCGATCCTGCGATGGTTCCAGGACACGGTCGGCGTCCCGTGGAAGATCGTCAAGGACTTCGCCGACTACTACTACCCGGCGGCGGGCGACTCCCTGCGTGAGGGCCGCTTCCTCGAGGTCGAGCCCTTCCGGGCCGAGAAGCTGGGGGAGTGGCAGGACAAGGTGCGGATGTCGCCGCACACACCGGCCGGGGTCACCCACGACGACCTGTTCGGGCAGGGTGGGGCGGCCAACATGGCGAACTGGGACCTGTCGGTCATGACCGAGCGGATCCAGAACGACGAGCGATGCCTCGGCAACGGGCTGGCTGGGTGGCTGGTCAAGGCGGCCGTGGACCGCGGGGTGGACCTCCGGGTGGAGACGCCGGTGACGGGCGCGATCATGGAGGACGGCCGGGTCGTCGGCGTGCGGGCCGAGCACGATGGCCGCGAGGTGCTCGTCGGCGCGCAGCGGGGGGTGCTGCTCGCGACCAGTGGCTACGAGTGGTCACCGGAGTTCGTCGAGCGGTTCGACCGCCGCCCCGACTACGTCTCCGCCACGCCGCCCTCGGTCACCGGGGACCATTTACGCATCGCCGGCCGTCTGGGCGCTCGCGTGATCCAGGTGCCCCAGGTCCCGAATCTCGGGTTTCACGTCCCGGGTGAGGAGCACGACGGGGAGCCGTTGTGGCGGATCGGGCTCACCGAGGCCGGGTTCCCGCACGCGATCCTGGTGAACCGGCAGGGAAAGCGGTTTGCCGACGAGGCGTTCTACCCCGCGGTCGGGGCCGCGGTCGAGATCGTGGATGCGATCAACAAGCGGCCGCTGAACCTGCCGTGCTGGATCATCCAGGATTCGCAGTTCGGCCGGAAGTATCCGTTCGGCTCGTTCATGCCGGGCCAGGAGCTGCCCGAGGAGATCGCCTTCCGTGCCGACACACTGGAGGAGCTCGCGGAGAAGGCGGGCATCGACCCGTCGGGTCTGGCCGCGGAAGTGGCCCGCTTCAACACGTTCGTCGACGAGGGCTCCGACCGCGACTTCGGCCGCGGCGACCGGCCGTGGTCGCACCTGATGTGCGGCGACCCCCAGGGCCACCCGACCAACCCGAACCTCGGCCACCTCGTGGCGCCCCCGTTCTACGCGGTGCCCGTGAAGATGATCGGAACCGGGATCTCGTCGTCCGGACTCGAAGCGGACCGCCACGGTGCCGTGCTCGACTACGACGGCCGCCCGATCCCGGGCCTCTACGCCGCCGGGAACTCCGTCGCCCTGCGCGACATCGGCGCCGGGTATCAGAGCGGGCTGGCCAACGGCCGCGGACTGGTCTTCGGTCACCTCGCGGCCCGGCACGCCGTCGGAGCCTCCTCGTGATCTCCGTCGAGCAGGTCGCCACCGTCGACCGCCCGATCACCGATGTCTGGGACTACGTGAGGGACATGTCGGCGTGGGCCGAACAGTTCCCCGGGTTCCACAGCTTCGAGGAACTCAACGAGAACGACTCGGTGTGGACCGTCAAGGTCGGACTGGGCGCACTTGTCCGCACCGTCCGCCTCGAGGTCCACGTGACCGAGTGGATCGGCCCCAAGCGGGTCGCGTTCGAGCTCACCGGCGTCACCGAACCGATCACCGGGAACGGGACCTACGAGGCCGAGGCGATCGACGACGAGCAGACCCGCATGGTGCTGAGCCTGTCGTTGACCGGGAGCGGGCCGATGGCCGAGATGATGGAGGCGATGGCCCGCCCGGTGCTGCCCAAGTTGGGCGAGAAGCTCTGCGCCAACCTCAAGCGCGAGATTGAGTCGACCACCGTCCCGGGTGGCGGGCCGGCGCCCGTCCACGTCCCGGAGCAGCGCCGAGACGGCCTACCGCGGAGGGTCGCGGCGCGGATCCGCGCATTCCTCTCCCGTCTTCGCCGCGGCCGGGGCGAGGGTGGCCGGGAGGTCTCCACCGTCGACCTGGAGCGGATCGCTGCCGAGGACGAGATTCGCCGGTTGATGTCCACCTACTGCTGGAGCATCGACGCCGGTGACTTCGAGGCCACCGCGCGGTTGTTCCGGGACGGAACGTGGCGCCTCGACGACGAGCCCCCGCTGCGCGGCCCCGCCGAGCTTGGGTCCTTTCTCGCCGATGTCGTCCTCTACGACGGCGTGCCCAGAACCCGGCACACGGTGTCCAACGTCGTCGTCGACGTCGACGACGCGGGGACCACGGCCCGAGCCCGGTCCTACATCACCGTCGTCCAGGCCGTGCCGTTCCGGGCCCCGCAGATCATCTACCAGGGGACCTACCAGGACCGGTTCGTGCGCGGTCCGCACGGCTGGTCCTTCCAAGAGCGTCTGATCCGGACCGACGGGACGGGAGACATGTCAGGTCACGTGCGCCCCAGCGCGGAGCGGAAGGAGTGAACCCGACGAGGCCGGGGAGGGACCATGAACATGCCGGAACCGACGAAGGCGCGGTTGATCGAACTGGCCGAGACCGAACGGGTTCACCGGCTACTGTTCGACTACGCGTTCTACTTCGACATGAACCAGCCCGATGCGGTCGCGGCGCTGTTCACCGAGGACTGCCGTGTCGTGTATGGGCCGGCTCTCGGCGCCGAGGGCCGGGCCGCCCTGCGCGAGGCGCTCGGCGGCCTCGACACGGTTTTCGCGGCCACGAGCCACCACCTCTCGAACATCGTCATCGATTTCGGGCCAAGGGCCGCGAGCGCGACAGCTCGGTCGGTCGCCTACGCGTGGCACCGATACACCGACGACCGACCCGACGGGCACTATTTCGGGCAGTACCACGATGAACTGGTGCGCACCGACGAGGGCTGGCGTTTCGCCCGACGGGAGCTTCGCGCGGCCGGGATCGTCAACTTCCATCTGGTGCACCAGACTCCGATCAGGAGGGTCGGCGTATGAGCGCGACGCCCGCGCCGTTTCGAGTGGTCGCGGCGGGTGCCTCCGAGGGTGATCGGCGGTGAACCCGGCTCGTGGCCTGCAGGGGATGCGTGTCGGCATCGTCGGCGGATCCCTGGTCGGCTGCGCGGCAGCGGCCCTGCTGGGCGCCCACGGCGCGGACGTCACGGTGATGGAGCGCTCGTCGCGGACGCTCGCGGGGCGCGGGTCCAGCCTGGGCATGCCCACGGACCTCACGCGCCGGCTCAAGGCTCTCGGGCTCGTCGATTCGACCATGCCGGGCATAAATCTCTGTCGCCGGGTCTGGACGATCCGCGACGGCGAGGCGCCCACGGGCCGCCTGCTGTGGGAGCAGGAGCCCTTCACGATGACCGTGAACAACTGGAGGTCGTTGTTCGCGAACTTCCGGGCGCGGGTCCCCGACGGGAGCTACCGCGCCGGCACGACGGTGGTCGGCATCGATCCCGGTGGGGGGCAGGCCGTCGCACGGTTCGAGGACGCCGGCTCGGAGCGGTTCGATCTCCTGCTCGGCGCCGACGGCTACCTCTCCGAGGTGCGTGCGCTGTGCTTTCCCGAGGCGCGGCGCACCTTCGCGGGTCATGTCGCCTGGCGGGGCTGGGCGCGTGCCCGGGATCTGGGTCTCGACCTGTCGCCGGTACCCGCGGACGCCATCAGCCTGGCGGTCTTCGAGTCCGGACACGGCGGGTTCTGGTGGGCCGAAGGAGTGGACGGCGGGGCGCCCGAGGACCTCGAGATGACGTGGATCCTCTACGACACCCTGCGCCGGTTCGACTACCCGGGTGGTGAGACCGACGAGGACGGTTTCCCGCGGGCGATCCGGTTCGGCGGGCTGAACGGTCCGCAGACCGACTATCTCCGCCGGTACGCGCGCGCGGTCCTGCCGCCCCTGATGGCCGAGATCGTGACGAGGACGCCGACGACGCTGCAGGCGCCCATCGTCGACGTCACCGTGGACACCATGGTCCGGGGCCGGGTCGCGCTCCTCGGCGACGCCGCCACGGTCGCCCGACCGGTCGCGAGCAGCGGGCTCACCAAGGGCCTCGAGGACGTGCTCGCCCTCGTCGAGGCGCTGCGCACGAGCGACTCGATCGAGGCGGCCCTGGCCCGGTTCGACGACCAGCGTGTGCGGGAGAGCGCACGCGTACAGCGCCTGGGCGTCGCGATGGCCGATCAGATGATCAACGAGACGCCGGACTGGGAGGGCCTGTCGCCCGAGGCGATGGCCGACTGGTTCCGGCGGACCAGCGGGACCGGGTGGTATGCCACCAGCCGCGGAGCCTGAGCCAGGCGTACCGATCACCGGAGCAGGAGGACCGACGATGAACTGGTCGATCGACCACGCGGCGATCACCGCGCACGATCTCGATGCCAGCAAGGCCTTCTACGGCGACGTGTTCGGGATGCACCCGACGCCGGTCGTCATTGCCCCGCACCCGGACAATCCGATCAGCCAGGACCGCATCGCCATGCTGTTCGACGCGCGGGGATCGAGCATCCACCTGATCCAGACGATCCGGAACTTCCACGCGACGTTCCCCGGGTTCGAGCACAACCCGACCGCTCCGCACGCGGCGGTGAACGTTGCGGATCTGGACGTGGTCGAGGCACGGCTGCAGCGGCTCGGTTGGGGATACATGCCGCCGCGGGAATGGGGGCCGGCCGGCTTCGCCCGCCTCTACACCCAGGACCCCGACGGCAACCTGATCGAGGTCTGCGGGGTCACCGACCCGGCTCGCTCGACGACCGGGGTCGAGGACGCCGTGTGGTTGCTCGACCACGTGTCGATCCCCGCGCTGAACGTGGCCCAGGTGGCGGCCTGGCTGCGCGACGCCATCGGGCTGCGCACCGACTCCGTGACCGAGGACGAGGCGCTCGCGGCCTTTCCCGAGCAGGGGACCGGACGGCTCGGAGTGCGCGTGACCCGACCCGACCCTGCCGTGCGCGGCCCGGTGAACCCCACGCTCCAGGGTCACTTCGCCATCACCGTTCGGCACTTCGACGAGGTCGCATCCACTCTGGCCGACCAAGACATCCCCTTCACCCTGACGGAGTCGGACACGCACACGGCAGGACGCGCCCTGTACGTGCATGACCCCTCGATGAACCTCATCCAGGTTCGCCCCCACCTCTGACACCCAGCCACGGACCGGGCGGCGCCCTGCCGCTGCGCGGCCGCACCCTTCGACGAGGAGCTCATCCGAGTGAAGATCGGCATCCCCGCCGGCAACATCAGCAGGCCCGTCGGTCGCGACGCCCTCCGGGCCGTCGGCGTCAAGGCTGACGAGATCGGCCTGCACTCGCTCTGGCTCGGGGACCACATCGTCTGGCCGTCCGGCCCCGAGCATCAACGGCCCGGTGAGTCACCAGAGCGGGCCAAATACGCGGGCGACCTCTTCGACCCCTTCGTCAGCGCGGGCTACCTCGCCTCCCTGACCGGCAGCGTGCTCATCGGTTTCGGGATCATCGTCGTGCCCTACCGGCACCCCGTCGTCACGGCGAAGATGCTCAGTACCCTCGACCAGCTCTCGGACGGGCGCGTCCTCGTGGGCGTGGGTCCCGGCTATGTCCGGGGCGAGTTCGAAGCTCTCGGCATCCCACGGGTGGGGACGGGCGCTGCCGTCGACGATCTGATCGACCTGCTGCGCGAGGTCGAACGGACCGACCAGCCGGACTTCGAGGGTCGGCGCTCCCGGTTCTCCGGTGCCTTCTTCCGTCCCCGACCCCGGCAGGACCACCTGCCCGTGTGGATCGGGGGCAACTCCGACGCGGCCGTGGCGCGCGCCGTGCGGCGCGGTGACGCGTGGCAGCCGTCGGCCACCGACGCGGAGGCGATGCGCGGGCACATCCGACGTCTGGAGGCGGCGGCGCAGGACGCCGGGCGGTCGCTGGACGGCTTCACGATGTCGGGTCGTATCCGGGTGCGGCTGGCTCGGGAGGTGCGCGTGCACGAGACCCCGACGGGCCCGGGCGAGTACCAGGACCTCCCCCCGCACATCGAGGGCCCGCCAGAGCACCTGGTGGAGGAACTGCTCCGCTACGCGGACCTCGGCGTCCACCACCTCGTCCTCAACCTTCACGAGGGTGATCCGCTGCCCGACCTGCTGCGAGCACTCGACGTGCTAGGCGAGCGGGTGCTGCCGCACCTGGACCCGGCGGACCGCCGCCGAGCATGTGTCCTCACGGGGGCGTCCGTCGAGGAGGACGGTCGATGAGCCGATCCGGAAGCGCCCCGCTGGAGGGACTCGTCGTCGTGGACCTCGGCCAGCTCGTGGCCGGGCCCATGGTGGCCACCGCGCTCGGCGACTTCGGCGCCACGGTGATCAAAGTCGAGAGCCCCTCGAGGCCGGACCCGTTGCGGGAGATGTTCCCGCACCGGGGCGTCGGGCTCTGGTCCAAGACGAGCGACCGCAACAAGTTGCCGATCAGCATCGACGTCAAGACGCCGGAGGGGAACGACATCCTCCGCAGACTGCTCGAACGGGCCGACGTCCTCGTCGAAAACTTTCTGCCGGGCACGTTGGAGCGGTGGGGTCTCGGCCCCGACGATCTCCTCGGATCGGTCAACCCGGGTCTTGTGATCGTCCGTGTCAGCGGGTGGGGGCAGACGGGCCCGATGGCCGACCGACGCGGTTTCGGGCGGCTCGGGGAGGCGGCGTCGGGGTTCGCTCACCTCAACGGCGCCGCGGACGGCCCCCCGAGCCACAGCTCGGCGTCCCTCGGTGACACGTCCGCGGCCATCTGGGCGGCCTTCGGGGCCATGGTCGCGCTGCGCGCCAAGGACCGGACGGGGAAAGGCCAGGTCGTCGACATGGGGATGCCCGAGGGCCTGATGCGGATGCTCGAGCAGCAGCTGCCCGTCGACGACCAGCTCGACTGGACGCTGGGGCGGGTCGGCAACGAGAACCCGGCCAACGTCACGGTGAACGTCTACCGCACTGCCGACGATCGCTACTTCTCGGTCTCGGCGGCCACTCCCAGGACGCGCCGGGCGCTGTTCGACCTCGTCGGCCTGCCCGAGTCGCATCCGCTCGGCACGACCGAGGGGGCCGCGCGCCACAGCGCCGAATTCCACGCCCACGTGCAGGACTGGATGAGCCGCCACACCCTCGACGAGGTGCAGCGGCTGTTCGACGACGCCGGAACCACCGGCACCCCGGTTCTCACCGCCCGTGACATCGCGGCGCATCCGCACCTGCGCGCGCGGGACATGGTCCTGGAGGTCGAGGACCCCGATCTCGGCACGATGCGGATCGTTGGCGTCGTTCCCCGCCTCTCGGGCACGCCCGGGGAGGTGCGGCACACGGGCAGGCCCCTCGGAAGCGCCACCGACGAGGTCCTCGGGACCGACGGGCTCGGCTTCTCGGCGGCCGAGCTCGAGGAGCTGCGGGATCGCGGCGTCATCAGCTGAGCGGCGCCGCTGTCCCCCGATCCACGACGCAACGGGCCCGGCGGGCCCGGAGGAGGCAGGATGTCACACAGTGCCGTCATCGTGGACGCGATGCGGTCACCGATGGGCAAGGGCAAGCCCCCAAGGGACGGCCGTCCGGGCGGGGCGTTGTTCCCGCTCCACCCCGCCGAGCTGCTGGGGCAGGTGATACGCCAGCTGATCGAGCGGAGCGGGATCGACCCCGCTGCGGTCGACGACGTGGTCACCGGATGCGTCAGCCAGGCCGGTGAGCAGGCCGGCCCCGTCGGGCGCTATGCCTGGCTCGCCGCCGGGTTGCCGGAGACCGTGCCCTCGGTGACGGTGCACCGCGCCTGCGGCTCGAGCCAGCAGGCGGCGGACTTCGCGGCACAGTCGATCATGGCCGGCGCGGCCGACATCGTCGTCGCCTCCGGTGTCGAGTCGATGAGCCGCGTGCCGATGGGGTCGGCCCGAATGGGTCAGGATCCGTTCGGCCCATCGGTCGCCGCGCGCTACGCACCAGGTCTCATCCCGCAGGGCGTGTCCGCCGAGCTGGTCGCGGCCCGTTGGAAACTGGACCGCGAAACCCTGGACGAGTACGCCGCGGCCTCGCACGAGCGGGCCGCCGCGGCCGACTTCACGCGCGAGATCGTCCCCGTCACCCTGCCCGACGGCACGGTCGTCGTCGAGGACGAGACGATTCGGCCCGGCACCACCGCCGACGATCTCGGCTCCCTCCGTCCGTCGTTCCGTCTCGACGCGTACGCCGAGCGGTTCCCCGAGGCGCAGTGGCACATCACGGCCGGGAACTCCTCGCAGCTCTCCGACGGAGCGGCCGCCGTGCTGATCATGAGTGAGGAGAGGGCGGCCCAGCTCGGCCTCCGTCCCCGTGCCCGGTTCCACTCGTTCGGACTGGCCGGCGACGACCCCGTCACGATGCTGACCGGTCCCATCCCGGCGACGCAGAAGGTGCTGGAGAGGTCCGGGTTGGCACTCGACGAGATCGACCACTACGAGGTCAACGAGGCCTTCGCCCCGGTCCCCCTCGCCTGGGCGAGCCGGTTCGACACCGATCCGTCCAAACTCAACCCCCGCGGCGGAGCGATCGCGCTCGGCCATCCCCTCGGCGCCTCGGGGGTTCGACTCCTCACCACCATGCTCCACGCGTTGGAGGACGGCGGCGGCCGCTTCGGCCTGCAGACGATGTGCGAGGCCGGCGGCATGGCCAACGCGACGATTCTCGAGCGGCTCTGACCGAGAGGAAGACGTGGACGTCACAGGAATCTCAGCCGTCGTGACCGGCGGAGCGTCGGGCCTCGGCCTCGCGACCGTCCGGACGTTGAACGCCCGGGGCGCCGGATCGGTCGTGATCGCCGATCTACCGAGCTCGAACGGCGAGGCGATCGCCGAGGAGCTCGGTCACCGGGTCCGGTTCGTGCCCGCTGACGTGCGCAGCGAGGACGACGTGACGGCGGTCCTCGACACGGCCGGCGACGCCGGGCCGCTGCGTGCCGTCGTGCACTGCGCGGGTCGCGGGGGAGCGGTACGGCTGGTCGACAAGAACGGGCAGCCGGGTTCCCTGGAGACCTACTCCGAGATCGTCCAGATCAACCTCATCGGCTCCTTCAACGTGCTCAGGCTCGCGGCGGCGCGCATGGCGAGCAACGAGCCCCTCGACGGCGATCGTGGCGTTCTCATCCTGACGGCCTCGGTCGCGGCGTTCGAGGGCCAGATCGGGCAGATCCCCTACGCCTCGGCGAAGGCAGGGATCGTGGGGATGACGATCGTCGCCGCGCGCGATCTGGCCGGCCGGAAGGTCCGGGTGTGCACGATCGCGCCGGGCACGTTCGACACCCCGCTGCTCGCCCGCCTGTCCGACGACGTGCGTGCCTCGCTGGCGAGCACCGTCCCCCACCCGAGCAGGCTCGGCGAGCCCGACGAGTACGCCAAGCTCGCTCTGTCGATCATCGACAACGGCATGCTCAACGGCGAAACCATCCGCCTCGACGGCGCGATCAGGATGGCTCCGCGATGACCGCCGTGACCCTGAGGGTCGACACCGGGATCGCCGTGGTGACGATCGACCGGCCCGAGGTGCGGAACGCGATCGACAAGCCGACGGCCGAGTCGATCGCCGCCGCGCTCGACGAGATCGACGCGGTGGAGGGCCGGGCGCTGGGGGGTGGGTTCGAGATCGCCATGGCGTGCGATCCATCGCCGCGTCCGAATCAGCGGAGTTCGGGCTGCCCGAGGTCCGCCGCGGCCAGCTCGCCACGGGTCAGGAAGCCAGTCTGCGGGGGGAGATCGCCCTGATGGTGGCTCCGAGAGCGGCGCCTATTCTCTCTTGGTAGCGCGAGGGCGTCCGCGTCCCACGGTGTGTCCACATCGGCATGGCCGAGCAGGCCTCCCCGGACCGTCCGGGTCGTCCGGCCGCGCGAGCCCGCCGAGCAGTGGCAGGATGCTCGGGAGAGGGAATAGCCGCGCCCGGTGTTGCCCGCCCTCGGACGCGACGAGCCGTGAGGGTGGCTATCGCCTCCCACGCGCGCCGATCCACCTTGGACGGCTCGACACGAGAGTGAATCCACCTCGCCAGAGGGGCCTTCCCGGATCAAGCCACCACGCCGTCGCTGGTGTCACCGACGTCGCGGCCGAGTACACCTAGCCGAGTGATGAGGTTGGTGCAGGTCGTGCTGTCGATGGTGTGCTCGTCGATCGCGATGTCCCCCACGATGCCGTCACTGATGATCGCCGCATAGCGGTGGGATCTCATGCCGAGACCGGCCGCGCGGGCGTCGCGGCGCGCGTCCATGGCGTCGGTGAATTCGCCGTTGCCGTCGGCCAGCATGAGGATGCCGGCCTCGTCCGCTCCGTGGGCTGCGCCCCAAGCGTGCATCACGTACACGTCATTGACCGCGACACACGCGATGTGATCGACGCCCCTGTCGCGGAGCTCATCTGCGCGCTCGACGAATCCGGGGAGGTGGACGTTCGAGCACCCGGGGGTGAACGCACCCGGGACCGCGAACAGGACGACGAGGCCGGTACCGAGGACGGCCGACGAGCGAACGAGCACCGGTCCTTCGGGCGTCATGGTGTGCAGTCCGCGGTCGGGCAAGGGGTCGCCGATCGAGATGGCCATCAGGTGACGCCCTCGTCGCGCAGGAGGGCCTGTTCCTGGTCGTCGAGTCCGAGCACGTTGCTGAGCACGTGGTCGTTGTCCTCGGCGTAGTTCGGCCCGTTGCGCTGCGGCAGGCCCCCCATGTCGCTGGGAGTCTCGCTGAAGGCGACGGGCATTCGGCGGACGGGCCAGGTGCCGATCTCGGTCTGGGGGAGTTCGACCATCCAGTCGAGGTGGGCGAGTTGTGGGTCGTGGTCGCAGCGGTCCTGGGCGGTTTGGCAGACGCCGGCGGGGACTCCGGCGTTCTGCAGGGCGGTCATGAGGGGGTAGCCGTCGTGGTCGGCGGTGGCGTGGGCGACGAGGGTGTCGAGGGTGTCTTGGTGGGTGAGGCGGTCGTCGAGGGTGGTGAAGCGGGGGTCGGTGAGCCATTCGGGGTGGTTCACGGTGGTGGCCAGGGCGTGGAAGTGGTCGTCGGTGAAGCAGGCGATGGCGATCCAGCGGTCGTCGCCGGTGGTGGGGTAGATGGCGTGGGGGGCGGCGGGTTTGTAGGGGGAGTGGTTGCCGTAGCGCTGCCAGGTGCGGCCGTTGACCGAGTGGTCGAGGATCGCGGTGCCGGTCAGGTACAGGCCGGTCTCGGCCTGGGACGAGTCAATCCAGCAGCCTTTGCCGGTGACCTGTTGCCGGTAGAGGCCGGCCAGGATGGCGTTGGCCATGTTGTAGGCGCCGAACCAGTCCAGGTACGAGTACCCAATCCCCGCCGGCGGATAGGGCTCGGGCAGCCCGGACATCTCACTGAGGCCGGTGAACGCTTGGGCGGTCGGCCCGTAGCTGCGGAGACGCCCGTAGGTGCCGTGCTGTCCCATCCCCGACTGCTGGACGTACACCAGGCGTGGGTTGATCTCGCGGAGCCGGTCGTAGCCGAACCCCATCCGCTCCATGGTTCCCGGCGAGTAGCCCTCCAGGACGACATCGGCGTCCTTGAGCAGTTCGGTGAGCAGCTCCCGGCCGCGCTCGGACTTCAGGTTCAGCGAGACACTGCGCTTGCCGGCGTTGATCTCCATGAACATCCCAGAGCGATTCGGGCTGTCGGTGGGGGCCACGGTGACCGGCTCGTTGGCGGCGTCGCGTTCGGCGCGTCCACCGTGTGGGGCGAACGCGGTACCGAAGCGCATCGCGTCCCACCGCGACTTGTGCTCGACTTTGATCACCTCGGCGCCCATCGCGGCCAGGTAGCGACTCGATCCCGCGCTGGCCAGTAACCAAGCGAGGTCGATGACCCGAACGCCCTCGAGCGCGTGGAGGGAGTGGACGTCACCACGGGCGACCGCCAGGGTCGGGGGCTCGACGGCGCTCGCGTCGGCGAGGACCTCGGCGGTGTGTTCGCCCAGGTGCGGCGCGCGCGGGCCACGCCGCCACGCCACTTCGGGGCAATACCACTTCGCCCCCACCGACGTGTACGTGGCCCCGAGATCCTCGTGCTCGACGTCGACGAACGTCTCTCGGGCACGCCAGTGCCCATCCGCGGTGTTCTCCTCCGGCTTGCGGCACGGCGCCCAGGTCAGCCCGACCTCCTGGGCTTCGCGCCACAGGTCGCGGCTGTAGGGCAGTCGTTTGATCAGTGCGTCGACGACGGCGTTGATATAGAGGTTCGCGGTGTCACTGAAGCGGACCTGGGGGTCGGCGAACCGATCGCTTTCCAGGTCTTGCTGCAGCCCGTACCGCTTGAGGAGCTCGACGGTGGATCCGAAGGTGTCCCCGAACGCCGGGAGGTAGGTGCGGTACGGCAGCAGCCAGCGCCCGTCCTGGGTGGCAGCGAGCGCGGGCAGGCTGACCGTGGGCATCGAGTGCCGGCAGGTCTGGCGGCGGTGCTCGAGCCGCTGGAACACCCAGTCCGGAACGTCGGACTCGGTGTTCGCACTGACGGCTTGGTGCACCGATGTCGACAACTGTTGACCCTGGCCGGTCCGGTGCCGGTGGATCAAGGCACCGAGTACCGCCATCACCGTCATCTCGCCGGCGATGTGGTAGGCCTGCCACATCTGCGGAGCGATTGGTGGCGTGTTGTAGCTGCCGGCGGGGTCGGGATCGTACCCACAGTTCATCGCGACGCCGCCGAGGGCCAGGTGCACCAGATCGCTGCCGCGGAAGTCGGCCCAGGGTCCGTCGTCCCCGAAGGGCGAGATGCGGGCATACACCAGAGCGGGGTTCAGCCGCCTCAGGGTGGCCACGTCCAGCCCGATGCTGGGCAGGTGATCGCGTGGGCGCGTGTCCAGCAGCACGTCCGCGCCAGACAAAAGCTCCCGTAAGGCGGCGACGCCATCCGGCGCGGTCAGATCGAGGGCGACCGACCGCTTGCCGAAGTTGTAATGCCAGAAGTGCAGACTGCGTTCAGGATCGGGGACGTCGCCGACGAACGGTCCGTAGTCGCGGGTTCCCTCCCCGGTCGGTGATTCGATCTTGATGACATCGGCGCCCACACCAGCGAGCACCTTTCCAGCGTATTCCCCGAGCTCGTCCGCGATCTCGACGACGCGAACACCCGACAGGAACTGGGCCTGGTCCAGAAGCGACGTCATTGTCCTCATCTCACACCGAATCCAGCGTGCACGGGAGTCAGGCCACGAACCATATTCTATCGGCCGCCTGCCTCGTGGACCGCACGACGACGACCGACCGAATCACGAAACCGGCCGCACCAGGGATTCACGACTCAGGACGATGCCGGTCGGGTCACGCACTCTCGTAGCTTTACATGTGTCCGGGCACATGTCAACTACGGATCGACTGGCGTCGGGCTTGAGGAGCCCTCGAGGAGCGGCGGGGTGGCTGTGTCGCGTTGACCGGAGTTGTCCGGGGGTCGCGTGCGGGGCGGGTGGTCGACGACGGGTACGCTCGGGGGATGGCGGAGATCAGTCCGTTCCCCGATTCTTCGATCCCGCAGCTGCCCCCGGACCCGCAGCGGTTGCGGACGATGAACGAGTTCATCGACTCCGCCATCACGGTCTTCGGGCGCGATGGATTCCGGTCCGCGCGCATGGAGGACGTCGCGGACCTCGCCGGGCGCAGTCGGACGACCCTCTATACGTACTTCCGGGGGCGCAGCGAGCTGGTTCTCGCCATCCGCCACCGCATCGCGCCCGCCGCTCGTGAAACGTTCGAGCAGTTGGCGCAACTGGGCGGCGCCGGGCGAGAGCAAGTCCACGCGTGGCTGGTGGGTGTCGCGGCCATGTTCGACGAGCGCCGGGTGGAATTCGCGATCTCCATGGAGGCGATCTCGGACCCGGGGCTGCACGACTCGCTGCGGCGCGAGCTGGGCGTGAGCATCGACCAGGTCATCGCTGCGATCACCGCTGCTCGTCCGGACGGTACCGCCCCTAGCCGGGCTCGCGCGGAGGTCCTGATCGCCCAGTTGCTGTACACGATGCATCTCGTCGTCGTGCATCAGATCTTCGACGACCGCGAGGCGGTCCTCCAGGAGCTCGCCTCGATCTGGCACGCGGAGCTGACCGGGTCCTGACGGCGGCGGGTCGCCGCCCCCGTGCACCTGGTCGCCCTCTCGTGCCGGTGCAGAGTCCGTCGTGACGGCGAGGCTGCGAGATCCAGCGCGTCGCTCCACGGGACGACCCGAATCTGAATCGATCTACGTTGCGTTTCGAGTGCCTTGGGCCACACGACGGTGTCATGCTACTCTCCGGACACCAGTCCGGACATGTGTCCGACCTTCACGCATGGTTGCCGAGAACGACGCCCTAGATGTACGCACGATTGACAAGTATACATTCAGGCGCCACGATGAGTTCTGTTCGCCCGCCCGAATGCGCCGAGTGCCTCGGTAGTCGAGTGCCTCAGTAGCCGCCTCGGCGGTCCGGTTGTCCCCGAGGGACACAAGATCGAGTGGAGATCCATGTCTGAGGTCGCGACTTCACCGGCGTCGTCCTATCTCGCCGGGATTCGGGTCCTCGAGATCGGGGACGAACAGGGGGAGTACTGCGGTCGCGTGCTCGCGGGAATGGGGGCCGACGTGGTTCGGGTCGAGCCGCCGGCCGGTGTCTCCACACGCTCCTACGGCCCCTTCCTTCACGACCGGGAGGACCGGTCTGGCAGCCTCTACTTCTGGCACTACAACCTCGGGAAGCGGTCCGTGGTCATCGATGAGGACGACCTCGGGTCCCGGGAGTCCCTGCACCAGCTTGCCGTCTCGGCGGACGTAGTGATCGACTCGCGGCCACCCTCCGAGGTCGAGGCGCTCGGGGGTGAGTTCGGGTCGTGGTCGACGGAGAACCCCGGCCTCGTGTACGTGAAGATCTCGCCTTTTGGTGAGGACGGACCGTGGGCCGAGCATGCGGGTAGTGATCTGGTGCATCTCGCGCTGGGCGGGATGGTGATGAACTCCGGTTACGATCCTGACCCGTCCGGCCGGTACCGCACCCCGCCGGTGGCCCCGCAGATGTGGCAGGCCTACCACATCACCGGCGAGATGGCTGTTATGTCGATCCTGGCGGCGTTGATCTTCCGTTCGCGCAGCGGGGTGGGCCAGCGGGTCTCGCTCGCGGTTCACGATGCGGTCAGCAAGAACACCGAGACCGACGTCCCGGACTGGGTCGCGCGCGGTCACGATCACTATCGCCGTACCTGCTCGCATTCGATCACCGCTGAGGGTGGGGGATTCTCGGCCGTGTCGTCACTGTCGCGGACGCAGGACGGGCGCTGGTTGCTGCCCTACCGGTCGTACGGCTGGATGAAGGGCTTCGTCGACGGCTGGCCAGGCACGCTGGATCTCGTTCGGGCCTACGGGATGGCTGTCGACCTGGAGGATCCGGCCTACAGCGACCTGGCGTACCGCTCTCGCCCCGAGGTCGCCATGCACATCACCGACGTCGTCGACAATCTGGTCGGACGCCTGCCGTTCGACCAGGACCTGTGGCGAGAGGGCCAGGCGTCGGGCATGCCGTGGGCGCCGATCCGCAAGCCGGAGGAGAACTCGTCCGACGAGCACTGGGTCGTCCGCGGCACCTTCGGTCAGGTCGAGCACCCCGAACTCGGTGCCGCCTACACCTACCCGGTCTCACGATGGGTGGATTCGGCCTCGAGCTGGGCGGTCGGACCCCGTGCCCCGGAGCTCGGCGAACACACGGTCGCGGTGCTCTCGGCGTGGGACGGTCAGCCCTCCACACGGCCGGAGCGCGCGGCGTTCCCGTGGACGGAACGAGTGCGCGACGCACTCCGTTCGCGCTGTCCGGGGTGCGGGTGCTGGACCTGTCGTGGATGTTGGCGAGTGCGGGCGCCGGTCGGTTTCTCGCCGCGTTCGGTGCCGAGGTGATCAAGGTCGAGCACGAGTCGCGGTGGGACGGGATGCGCTTCGGCCTGGGCATTGTGCCCGAGGGCGGCCGAGCCGAACGCGATGCCGCCACAGAGCCCTTACCCCTGCCCGATCCGAGCAGCCCGAACCGGGCGCACGGATTCATGGAGATCAACGCGGGGAAGCTCGGGATCTCCCTGAACCTCAAGGACTCCCAGGGACGGACGATCCTCGAGGATCTGATCCGGGAGTCCGACGTGCTGCTGGAGGGTTTCTCGCCGGGGACGTTGGAACGGATGGGGTTCGGCTACGACCGGCTCCGCGAGATCAATCCTGAGCTGATCTACGTCCAGCAGTCCGGGATGGGACAGCACGGCACCTACGGCGGTGCGCGCAGCTACGGGCCGACCGCCCAAGCGTTCACCGGGCTGTCGGACATGTCCGGGCTGCCCGAGCCATACCAACCGGCGGGGATCGGGTACTCGTACCTGGACTGGTTCGGCGCCTACAACATGGCCAACGCAGTGCTCGCCGCGCTGCACCGCCGGGAGCGTACGGGGCAGGGCTGCTGGATTGACTCGTCCCAGGCCGAGACCGGCCTGTACCTGACCGGCACCGCGATCCTCGACCACTCGGTCAACGGCCGCACCTGGCAGCGCTACGGCAACCACTCCCCCTACAAACTCGCCGCCCCCCACGCCATCTACCCCACCACCGGCGACGACCGCTGGATCGCCATCGCCTGCTTCACCGACGACCACTTCCACGCCCTGGCCACCACCGTGAACCACCCCGAATGGCTCACCGACCCCCGCTTCACCACCCTCGACGACCGCCTCACCCACCAAGACACCCTCGACACCCTCGTCGCCCACGCCACCGCCGACCACGACGGCTACCCCCTCATGACCGCCCTGCAGAACGCCGGAGTCCCCGCCGGCGTCTGCCAAACCGCCCAGGACCGCTGCGACCACGACCCACAACTCGCCCACCTCGACTGGATGGTCGAACTCCCCCAGACCGAGATCGGCACCTGGCCCGTCCGGGAGGTGCCCGGCGAGCTGAGCGTGACACCGGCCGATATCGGAGGGCGCTATCGCCGGTCCGGCCCCAGCTACGGCGAGGACAGCGAGGAGTTCTACGCGCGTGTGCTCGGGATGAGCGGGGAGGAGGTGGCCAAGCTGCGCAGCAAGGGTGTCCTCTGAGCCCAGGGCCCGGGGGGAATCAGGTCAGGACAGGACGGGCGTGCCGCGTCACGGGGGTGCAGCTCGGCCCGACGGGTCGCAACGGCGTGGTCTGGCTGGGGCGCACCTGTTCGGAGGCCCGTCCTGGCGCATCACTGTTCGATGACACCTCCCCGGCCGGCGAGCCGGACCATCAAAGCGATTGGCGACCCGATGTCCACTGTCAACGATGACCTACCGCCCGCCCGCCGAGAGGCCCCTGAATGGGAGTGGCGTGCAGGTGGTCGGTCGGTCGTGTTCTCCGCACTCGGCTATGGCGCCGGCCCGGTCCTGTTCCTCACCACCGCGAGCGTATTCGTCCGGCCCACCATCGAGGCCACCGGTTGGAGCACCAGCCAAGTGCTGTTGTCCCCGGTGATCACGCTGCTGTTCTCGGTGTTCGGACCCATTGTGGGGCGGCTGGTCGACCACCGCGGCGTCCGCGGCACCATCCTGGCGGGTTTGATCCCGTTCGGCGTCCTGCTGATCCTGTTCGCGGTACTCCCGATCAACCGGGTCACGTTCTATCTGCTCGCCGCCGGGATCGGGATCTTCGGGTCTTTCGGCTACCTGGTTCCCTACAACCGGGCGGTCGCCACCTGGTTCGACAAGGGTGCGGGCAAGGCCTTCGGCGTCGTTGGTGCGGGTGGAGCGGCCATGCCGCTGCTCGGTGTGCCGCTGGTGGCGCTCGCCGTCTATGGCATCGGCTGGCAGGCCGGCTACCTGGTGCTGGCCGCGTTCGCGATCGTGTTGGCGATCCCGGCGGCTGCCTTCGGTGTGACCGAGCGTGTCCGGCCCGGTGGTGCGGCCACCGGCTCCCGGGTCGCCGAAGAGGGCACCCAGGCCGACGCGGCCGACCCGGCAGCCGTCTCGTCGGGTCCGTCGGTGCGAGAGGTTCTGCGCACACCTCGCTACTGGGTCTTCGCCCTGTCCGTGCTGCTGGTCAGCGCCGGGGCGTCGGCGTTCCTCGCCAACATGCAGCCGATCCTGCTCGACGGCGGGTTGAGCGTCCCGGTCGCCACGACCGTGACCACGCTGTTCACGGCCGGTGTGATCATCGGCAGGCTCGGCGCGGGCGCGCTGCTCGACGTGTTCGACCGGTACCGGGTGGCGGTGGCGGTGCTCATGCTCTCGGCCCTCGGCGCATTCACCCTGATCAACATCGCTGCGCTGCCTGTGCTGCTGGTCGCCGTCGCTGCCGTGTTCGTCTCGGTCAGCCAAGGTGCCGAGGGGGACTTCGCGGCGTACTTCGTGCTCAAGGAGTACGGCGCCGCGCACTTCGGCACGCTCTTCGCGACGGCGATGGCGCTCGGTGGTGTGGGCGGCTTGTTGTTGCCGTACGTGTTCGGGTTCATGAGGGACTCTCTGGGCAGCTACACCCTCGCCTGCGCGGTCGGGGCGGCCGCCTACACAGCCGGAGCTCTGGCGGTCGCGATGTTCGGGCTGATGGGACGCCGAGGCGCCGCTCCGATCACGCCCCCGCCCCCCGCGCCTGCAGCCTCCTCCGAATCGACCAAGCCGGCGTCGGCGTAGCCACGAGGTGTCGCGTCCGCTGATCGTCCGGAGGACCGTTGAAGGGAGCCCCGTTGGTCACAGCGTCTGAGCCACCCCTGCGATCCAGTGCTCCAGCCGACCAGGTCGCCGGGAAGGATGCCGGCGACGACACCCGGTGGCGCGCAGCAGGTCCTCTGGTGCTCAGCGGTCTCACGGTCGTGGTGGTCGGGTTCAACCTGCGTCCAGCAGTCGCGTCGGTGGGGCCACTGACTGCAGAGCTGACGCTGGCGGGTTTGTCCCCGACCGGAGTGTCGTTGCTGTTGGCGTCGCCGGCCGTGTGCTTCGGGATCGCGGCACCGCTCGGCCCGGTTCTGGTCCGGCGGTTCGCCGTCGAGGCCGTGCTCGCGGGCGCGCTGCTCGTTCTGGCGGTGGGCCTGACTGTGCGGTCGTGGTTCGGGCTGCCGGGCCTTTTCGCCGGCACGATGACGTCGATGTGTGCGATTGCGGTCCTCAACGTTGTGCTCCCGGTGCTCATCAAGCGGGACTTCGACGGTCACGCCGGGCTCATGACGGGGGTCTACGTGACGGTGTACGGCCTGGGAGCGGCGTGCGCGGCTGCGATCACGACGCCGTTGGCGGCGGCCGCTGGTTCGTGGCGGCTGGCGCTCTCGGCGTGGGCACTTCCCGCCGTGATGGCGGCCGTTGTCTGCGCGTGGCTGTCGAGGTCGACCGGCTCGACCGGCTCGACCGGTGTGGCCGGCCTGCGGGCCCGTGGCCCGCACACCGGCACCCACACCCGCGCCGGGGGAGCGGTAGCTGGTGTCGCCGTGGTGCGTGACCGGGTCGCCTGGCTGGTCACGTTGTACGTGGCCATGGCCTCGATCCCGGCCTACGTGTGCCTGGTGTGGTTGCCGGCGATGTTCACGTCCTTCGGGCTCAGCGCCGCGAACGCGGGACTGGCGCTGGCGCTGCTGTCGGTCGTCGGTATCCCGGCGACGCTGCTCGTCCCGACCTTGGCGGCCCGGAGCCGGGACCCGCGAGGTTTCGTCGTCGTGCTCGCCATCGTGTGCGCCGCGGGAGTGATCGGATTGCTCGTTGCGCCGCTCGCCGCGCCCATGCTCTGGCTGACGCTGTTGGGCGTGGGGATGAGTGGGTCGTTCCCGCTCGCGCTGTCGTTCGTGGTGATCCGCTCCCAGGGGGTCGACCACACAGGACGGCTCTCCGGCATGGCGCAGAGCATCGCGTTCTTGGTCGCCGCCGGTGCGGCGTTCGTGACCGGCCAGTTGCACCACCTGACCGGCTCGTGGCAGCCGGCTCTGATCTTCCTGCTCGTGGCACTCGGGGTGCAGCTGCTGGCCGGATGGGGTGCGGGAAGGCCGGGATTCGTCGGTCACGGCCGAGGTCTCTTCCAGTCGAACGAGAGGACGAACGCATGACGACTTCCGTGCGCAGCGCGCCCGCCGATCGCACACCGGTGATCGCCGGGCTCGGCATGACCGACATCGGCAAGGTGTACGGCCGCAGCGCGGGGGACTTCGCCACGGACGCGGTCCGTATCGCGGTCGCCGACGCGGGGCTGACTCTGGGTGACCTCGACGGGCTGCTCGCCGCGCCCGGCGTGACCGGCGGCGTCGGGATCGAGCTGCAACGCGACCTGAACCTGCGGGACCTGTCGCTGGTCGCCGGGGTGTCGACGTGGGGGACCTCCGCCGCGGTCATGATCCAGATGGCGGCCATGGCGATCCAGACCGGCATGGCCACCGCGGTCGCCTGCGTCTTCGCGGACGCACCCCTGCAGGAGCCGGGGCGCCGGGCCGGGGATTCGTTCGGCGAGCACACCGTACCCACCGCCGGCTGGCGGGGCATTCTCGCCGCCACCGGCATCATCGGCGGCAATCCGCTCATGGCCATGAACGCCCGCCGCCACATGAGCGCCTACGGCACGACCAGCGAGCAGTTCGGCCACGTCGCGGTAGCCCAACGGGAATGGGCGCTCCGCAACCCGCAGGCCCAGATGCGCAAGCCGATCACCCTCGATGACCACCAGAACTCTCGATGGATCGTCGAGCCGTTCCACTTGCTCGACTGCTGTCTGGTCAGCAACGGCGGCATCTGCGTGGTCGTCACTAGCGCCGATCGAGCCGAGCACGGGCCGCAACCGCCCGTCCGGATCGCCGGGTGGGGCCAGTGCAACCCGGGCTACTTCGAGCGGCGCGACGAGAACTTCGGCCTGGTCTCGGGCGCGACGCGAGCGGGGCCTGCGGCGATGGACATGGCCGGTGTCGGCGTCGCGGACATCGACGTCGTGGAGATCTACGACTGCTACACCTACACCGTCGTGATCACGCTCGAGGACTACGGCTTCTGCGGCAAGGGCGAGGGCGGCCCCTTCGTCTCCTCCGGCGTGCTCGGCCCGACGGGCTCGTTCGCGCTCAACACGGGCGGCGGACAGCTGTCGAGCTTCTATCTACAGGGCATGACACCGGTCGCCGAGGGCATCATCCAGGCTCGCGGCCACGGCGGAGACCGCCAAGCCCCTCGGCACGAAGTCGTGCTCGTGACGAACAACGGCGGCTCGCTCGACCACCACGCCAATCTCGTGCTCACCGCGGGAGCGGGATGAGCGGCGGCGGCCCATTGGCCGCGGCCCCGCCCGCGATGACGATACGGGTGCCGATCCCGGAGTTGAAGAAGGAGGTCCGTCAATGACCACTGCGACGACCGCACTCGGACCGGTCCGCCGGGACAATCAGACCGAACGGTTCTTCTCCGCCACCGCGGATCACGAGTTCCCGCTGTGCACCTGCGGATCCTGCGGTGCGGTCGGCGGGCCGCAGGAGACTCTCTGCCACGCCTGCGGTTCGACCGATCTGACATGGTCGGCGGCGAGCGGCCGTGCGGTCGTGCGGGCCTGGGTGGTGCTGCATCAACGCCTCACCGACGACAGCAGCGGCCCTCGCCGCACGGTCGTGGCCGTCGGCGAGCTCGCCGAGGGGCCGTGGTGGTGGGCTCAGGTCAGTGGGCTCGACCCCGACGACGTGGTCGAGGGCCTTGATCTGGAGATCGCCTACGAGCAGGCGGGCGAGGAGACGTTGCCCGTCTTCCGACCGGCATGAACGTCGGCACGAGCAGGACGGGTCGACAGGCAGCGACGAATGTCGACCGCACGGCCTGCGGCGCCCGGCCCGGGGGGAGCTCGCGGTGACCGGGCGAGAGAATACCTCGGGCGGGGATGCCTGGGTCGTCTCAGGCGGACCGCCCGGGCCTGCGGGTCCCACCGCCGCGAGCATGCCGTCCTGCGTGGTGACGGCCGAGCGCCCAGCGCTGCGTCACGCGATGGCTCGCGATGCGTCGCACTACCACCTGGTTCCCGCCGACGTCGCGCGGCCCTCCGACGTCGGGGACGTCATGCGGCTACTCGCCCACTGCCGCTCGACGGGCCGACATCTCACCTTTCGCTCGGGCGGTACCAGCCTGAGCGGACAGGCCGTGACCGATGGTCTGCTCGTCGACACCCGACATCACTTCCGCTCCGCCGACGTACTCGACTCCGGTAGGCGGTTGCGCGTCGAACCAGGGGTGACCGTTCGCGCGGCCAACGCCCGGTTGGCCCCCTACCGACGGCGCCTCGGCCCCGACCCGGCCAGCGAGATCGCTTGCACGATCGGTGGTGTCGTCGCGAACAACTCCAGTGGGATGGCGTGCGGAACCGACCACAACACGTACAGCACCCTGGACTCGATGGTGATCGTCCTGGCCAGCGGCACCAGGATCGACACCGCCGCTCCCGACGCCGACCAGCGGCTGCGTACGACCGAGCCGCAGATCCACGCCGGCCTCGTCACGCTCGCCCGGCGCATTCGGGACAACCCGAGGTCCGTCGCGGAGATCCGCCGTCAGTTCGCCGTGAAGAACACCATGGGCTACGGGCTGAACGCCTTCCTGGACTTCGAGCGCCCGGCCGACATGCTGGCCCACCTGCTCGTCGGCAGCGAGGGCACACTGGGTTTCGTCGCCTCGGCAACGTTCCGTACGGTCCCCGCCCACCCGCACACGGCCACCGGTCTGGCCGTCTTCGGCGACATGGAGACGGCCACCAGTGCGGTCCCGGACCTGGCGCAGGCCGGTTTCACCACCATCGAGCTGATGGACGGCCGATCGCTCTCGGTGGCGGCGGGACTGCCCGATGCGCCCGCTGACATCTCCGGTCTCGACATCCGCCAGCATGTCGCGCTCCTGGTCGAGCTGCAGGCCGCCACGGCCGAGGAGCTGGCCGACGCGCGCTCCGTAGCGGCGACGGTGCTGGCCGGGATGCCGCTGGTGAGCGCCGCGGACATCACCACGGAGACGGATCGCCAGAGAGGCCTGTGGCGAGCCCGCAAGGGCCTGTACGCGGCGGTGGCCGGTGCCCGGCCGCCGGGCACCACGGCGCTGTTGGAGGATGTCGCGGTCCCCGTCCCGGCGCTGCGCGCGACCTGCGAAGGCCTCTCACGACTGTTCACCACACACGGGTATCGCGACAGCGTCGTCTTCGGGCACGCCAAGGACGGCAACGTCCATTTCCTGCTCAACGAAGCCTTCGACGATCCAGGACGAGTCGCCGCCTACGAAGCCTTCACCGAGGACATGGTGGATCTCGTGCTGGCCCAGAGCGGGACGCTCAAGGCTGAGCACGGCACCGGCCGGATCATGGCCGGCTACGTGCGCCGACAGTTCGGTGACGAGCTCTACGAAGTGATGTGCGAGGTCAAGCGGCTGCTCGACCCGGACCGGATCCTCAACCCCGGCGCGGTCCTCTCTGATGACCCGCGCTCGGCGGTGCGCCACGTGAAGACGACTCCGGAGATCGGCCTGGGCGCCGACACCTGCGTCGAGTGCGGCTACTGCGAACCGGTCTGCCCGAGCCGGACGCTGACCTTGACGCCCCGCCAGCGCATCGCGCTGCTGCGTGAACGCGGTGAGGCCGAGGCCCGGGGGGACTCCCCGACTCTGAAGCTGATCGACTCCGAATATTCCTACGAGGGCATCGAGACCTGCGCCACCGACGGCATGTGTCAGACCGCGTGCCCAGTGATGATCGACACTGGCGCCCTGGTGCGTCACCTGCGCGAGCAACGTGCCGGCCAGGTCGTGCAGGCAGGTTGGAACACCGCCGCCCGGCACTGGGGGCCGACGGCGGCGGTCGCGGCCACGGCTCTCGGGGCTGCGAAACGGGCGCCGTCCGTGGCAGCGGCGGCGTCGAGGATGGGGCGGCGACTGCTCGGTCCCGACCGCGTTCCGCTCTACACGTCGGACCTGCCTGCCGGTGGAGACCGGCGGGGCGCCCTCGTGACGCCGACGAGCGACGACCCGGTCGACGCGGTGTACTTTCCCGCCTGCATCGGGACGATGTTCGGGTCGGAAGGCGCCGGGGTGTCGGAAGGCGCTGGGGTGCGGTCAGCGGTGCTGCGCCTCGCGGATCGGGCTGGGCGCAGGCTGCGCGTCCCGGACGGCATCGACGGGCTCTGCTGTGGCACCCCGTGGAAGTCCAAGGGCATGACGCGCGGTCACGCCACGGTCGCGCAGAAGGTGCTGCCGGCCCTGTGGCGGGCCAGCGACGAGGGCCGGCTCACGGTGCTCTGCGACTCGTCGTCCTGCGCCGAGGGACTCGACCAGCTCGGTGCCGCCGCCAGCGGGGCGAGGGCCCCGGTCGTGCGCGACGTCCTGGAGTTCGCGGCGAACGAGCTCCTTCCCCGACTGCTGGTGACGCGCCCGTTCGGGTCCGTCGTCGTGCACCCGACCTGCTCGGGCCATCGGGGCGGGCAGAACGCGCTGCTGGAACGCATCGCCCGCGCGATCGCCCACGAGGTGGTGGTGCCCGGGGAGTGGGGTTGCTGCGGATTCGCGGGAGACCGGGGGATGCTGCACCCGGAGCTCACCGCCGCGGCATCCACGGACGAGGCACGCGAGGTGAGAGAAAGGCCGTACGACGCGTACGCCTCGTCCAACCGCACGTGCGAGATCGGGATGTCTCGCGCGACAGGACACCCGTACGTCCATGTGATCGAACTACTCGAACAAGCGACTCGGCCGCCACCGTCGGGTTCCGACCGGCCAGAAGCGTGGGCGGCCGATCCGCCGAGCAGCCCGACGCCCGGAAACAGCGATCGGAATGCCCCGTGCACCTGACCGGACGTCTGTTCAATTGATCATGGAGAATTGATTGACATGTATTCATCATTCTGGAACTGTGATCGGGGTCGGGGAGTTTCTGGCGATCTCGCCCGTCTTCGGGTGGTGGCGGCCGCGCCTCGCTCGCTGAACGAGTCCCGCGAGGAAGGGTCCGCGCAGAAATGATCACACCCACGGTGTCTGATCGCACGACGGGGGAGACGACGGGGCTGGCGACGAAGCCCGCGATCGTGGACTGCGACGTCCACCCGGTGCTTGCCTCCTCCGAGGCCCTGTTGCCCTACCTCGACGACTACTGGGCCGATCAGCTCACCGCGCAGCTGGCCCCTTCCTACGAGCCGAACTATCACCCCCGGGGCTCAGCCATCGCGCAGCGCCCCGGCCTGCGCACGGGCCCGGACGGTCGCGCAGGCCTGACGGTCGCGGACCTCGCCTCGGACGTGTTCGCCGACCGGTTCGCCGACTTCGCGGTCCTCAACTGCCTGTACGCGATACAGCAGATCCACCAACCGCAGCGCGAGATGGCGCACGCGCGGGCGCTGAATGACTGGATCGCCAGGGAGTGGCTCGATCACGACGACCGGTTGCGGGCCTCGATCGTCGTCCCGCAGGGCACGCCGCGGGCCGCCGCCGAGGAGATCGAACGGTGCGCCGCGGACCAGAGGTTCGTCCAGGTGCTGCTGCTGGCGCAGTCCGAGTCGCTCTACGGCCGGGAGATCTACTGGCCGATCTTCGAGGCGGCCGAGCGGGCCGGCCTGCCGATCGCCCTGCACATCGGAGGAGTGTTCCGCCAGGCCCCGACCTCGGTCGGCTGGCCCGCGACCTATCTCGAATGGTATGCCGGTCAGCCGGCGAACATCGAAGCTCAGCTCAGCTCGCTGGTGTCCGAAGGCGTGTTCGCCAAGTTCCCGGGAACGCGTCTCGTCGTGTCCGAGCTCGGCTTCACGTGGGTGGCCCCCTACCTGTGGAAGTTCGACAAGCTCTGGAAGACCTATCGACCCGAGGTCCCCTGGGTCGACCGGCCCCCATCGGAGATCATCCGCGAGCACGTGCGATTCACGACGAGCCCGTCCGACGGCGCTGAGCAGCCGGGCCGCCTCGACGCGGCGGTGGCCCGGATGGGCAGCGATCGCATGCTCGTCTACTCCAGCGACTACCCCCACCGGCACGCCACGGCGCCCCGAGCCCTCGAGGACGGCTCGTCCGACGCCGATCTGATGGAACGAATCTACCGACACAATGCGGCTGATCTCTATGGGCTCGTCGTTTCGGCCGCCACGGAGGAGGAAGACTGACATGACGATCCTCGAGCATGACTCGGAACTGCGCACGATCGAGTCGCCACGGGTCACCACCGGGCTCATCGACGTCGACATCCACCCGACTCCTCGCGACGGTGCGCTGCAGAGCTACCTGCCCCAGCGCTGGCGTGACCATCTCGCCGAGTACGGTGCCCGTTCGACGAACGGACTCCAGTCGATCACCGAGTACCCGCCGATGTACGCCGGAGCGATGCGCGCCGATTCGTGGCCGGACTCCGGGTTTCCCGGCTCCGACCTCTCGCTCATCCAGAAGCAGCTGCTGGACATGTTCGATGTTCAGTTGGGTGTGCTGCAGCCGCTGCTTCCGTCGGCTCAGCTGCTCAATCAGGACCAGGCGGCGGCGATGTGCCGGGCGATCAACGATTGGCAGTTGGAAGAACTTGTCTATCCCGAGCCGAGGCTACGGGCGGCCATTCCGGTCCCTCACGAGACGCCCGAGTACGCGGTCGCGGAGATCGAGCGAGTGGGCGACGATCCGGGTGTGGTCGCGGTGCTCATGGTCAGCAAGTCGCTGCAACCTCTGGGTAGTCGCCGGTACTGGCCGATCTACCAAGCGGCCGTCGACCGTGGCTTGCCCGTCCAGATCCACCTGTCGCAGGGGGGAGGGCACGCGAACACCGGCTCGGGCTGGACCTCCTACCACACCGAGTATCACACCGGGCACACGCAGAGCTTCCAGTCCCAGCTGATCAGTCTCATTCTCTCGGGTACGTTCGACCGGTTCCCCGACCTGAAGATCATTTTCGTGGAGGGTAACGTCGTGCACTTCGGGGCGGTCGCCCAGCGGCTCGACTACCATTGGGCGACGCTGCGTAGCGAGGTGCCGGACCTGCAACGCCGGCCGTCGGAGTATCTGGCCGACCACATCTTCGCCTCCACCCAGCCGATCGACGAACCGGACGACCCGACGCACTTGGTCGAGATGATCGAGGAGTTCGGCACGGGCAACGTGCTGTTCGCCTCGGACTACCCGCACTTCGATTTCGACTCGCCGGCGACCGCGTTCCCGCGCAGTTTTCCCGGCGAGCTTCGCGACATGATCACCAGGACGAACGGGCAGCGCGTGTTCGGCTTGGACAGTCCGAGCTGATGGCGCGCTACGTCGTGGCGGGAGTCGGCGACATTCCACCGGGTGAGCGCAAGATCGTCGAGATCGAGGGCCGTTCGGTCGGAGTGTTCAATCTGGATGGTGAGTTCTTCGCACTGCTCGACCAGTGCCCGCACGCGGGGGCGGCGCTCTGTTCGTACGGCAGCATCTTCGGTGTGGCGACGGCCACGACACCCGACAAGATCGAGTACGAGCGGAACCGATCGCTGCGGTGTCCGTGGCACCAGTGGGAGTTCGACATCCGGACCGGTGAGTCGTGGTACGACCCACGCAACGCCCGCGTGCGTCGCTACCAGGTCGACGTGGTGCCCGGCTCTCCGCAGGCGGAGACCGACCCGGAGGGCGGCCGACAGCGCGGCACCCACGTCATGGAGGGTTACGAGGTGGCCATCGAGGAGGGATTGGTGGTCGTCGACACCAGCCGTCGGCGACCGGGCACGCAGCAGGCGCGCCGTGTGGACTCGGCCCAATAACGATGACCGCATGGCGTGCGGGGTATGCCGGCAGCTGAGGTCCAGCGCCGCCGACGGCTCACTCACCCGCCAGGCCGAACTGTTCTTCGGCCGGCCTGATCCCCCCATGTCGCCCCGGAGGAGCCAGGATTCTGCCTGATGACAGACAACGAGAGCCGTGGCGCGGAGAAGGCCTCGCTCGACGGCGAAATCGACGTGACAGTAGCTGGTATCACGCATGAGGCCGATGGTGTCGTGTCGCTGCGTCTGGAGCCCGCGGACGGAGAGAAGCTGCCGCCGTGGGATCCTGGAGCACACATCGATCTCATGGTCGGGGAAGGGCTGGAGCGGCAATATTCGTTATGCGGCGACCCCGCCGACCGGACGCACTGGCGAGTGGCGGTGCTGCGCGAACCGGACAGCCGCGGGGGTTCCCGTTGGGTACACGAACAGCTGCGAACCGGCGACATCGTGCGGATCCGTGGCCCGCGCAACAACTTCACCCTCGTCGACCGCAGCACGTACCTGTTCATCGCTGGCGGCATCGGGATCACCCCAATGTTGCCGATGGTGGCGCGATGCGCGGTGGTGGGCGTGGACTGGAGCCTCGTCTACGGCGGCCGTGCGCGCGCATCGATGGCCTTCACCGAGGAGCTGGCGGCGTACGGGGACCGAGTGATGCTGTGGCCGCAGGACGAGTGCGGGCTGATCGATCTCGATGGCGTGCTGGCGAACCCTTCCGACACTACCGCCATCTACTGCTGCGGTCCCGAGCCGCTGCTCGCCGCGGTGGAACAGCGCGTCGCACACTGGCCGGCCGGCTCGTTGCATCTCGAGCGGTTCCGTCCGCGTCAGGGTGCGTTCGACGGGCCGGACCTCCCGTTCGAGGTGGAGCTCGACGCCACCGGGATCACGCTGACCGTGGCCGCTGGACAGACCGTGGTCGATGCGCTGGAGTCGGCCGGCGTGCACGTGCCGACGTCTTGCCGTGAGGGCACCTGCGGGACCTGCGAGACCGTGGTTCTGGACGGGGAGCCAGATCACCGCGACTCGTTCCTGACTGCTGAGGAACGAGCCTCGAATGAAGTGATGATGGTGTGCTGCTCACGATCGCGGACGCCACGGGTGGTGCTGGACCTATGACGGGCCAGGATACTGTCGCCCGCATGGCGCAGCGCCGGCGCGGCTTACAGCTCCTGCCCGGCGCCCTCGTACTCCCGGGCCTCTTCGGGTCTGGGCCCGGTCCCGAGTGCGCCGGCCAGTCGCTCGCGGGCACGGTCGAGATGCTGACGCAACAGACTCACCGCGCCGTCCGCGTCACCGCGCGCGATGAGGTCGAGCAGCCGGGCATGCTCGGCGCTGATCGACGCAGCGCTGAGCAACGAGCGGCCTTGCACCTGGCTCATGCACAGCCGCACCTCACCGGCGAGCCTGCGGTACATGGCGCTCACCCGCGGGCTGCCCATCGCATCGACCAGGCAGATGTGAAAGCGCATGTCCGGCTCGACCACACCAAGCTGGCTGTGCCCCCTCATTGCCGCGATCATGTCATTGGCCTCCCGCGCAGGCCCCGGGACCCGCCGGTCCAAGGCCAGCAGGCGCACCGGTTCGCTCTCGAGGCATCTCCGCGAGTCATAGATGTCCCGCACGTCGTCGGGACCGATCTCGGGCACACGCGCGACCTTGTGCGCACCGCGCACCAACAGGCCTTCCGCGACCAGCTTCTCGATCGCCGCCTTCGCCGTAGGACGCGCGATCTCGAAGTCCTCGGACACCCCCATCTCGGTGAGCGACGTGTTCCGACCGATGGAGCCCTCGAACAGCGCCGAGCGCAGGCTCGCCGCGACGGCATCGATGATCGAGACGGACTGCGCTCCTCGGACCATGGGGCGGGCTCCCGAAGGTAGACGTGACGGCATCGGGCCATCCGACAGTGGCACGCCGGCAGCGACCCATGCATACATGGTAGACGAGAACACAGCTCGCGACCGTCGCGGCAGCGGCCGTTGTACCGCTGCGCGTGGCGGCGGGGAACACGTCCCGGCGCTGCGCCATGGTGTCTCTGCTCCCGCATGCGTCGAGGACCCAGCAGCGGTGTAGCCACCGAGGTGTCCAGCGCTGCATCAGCATTGGTATTCGTCGAATTCCTCGAGCTGTCCTTGCCGCACCCTCGCGAGCCGGTGAGCAAGTGGCGCCGAGGTGCGTTGACACGTTCGTGCTCTCAGCAGATCAGTGTCTGGCGGTCTGCCGAGCCCGCTCAAGTCGCTCGCCGTGCACGCTTCCCTGGTGAACGTCGGTCAGCGTGACCATTGACACGTGTCCGGATACATGTACTCTCACTCACAAGTGGCGGATATGGACGAGGTCACAGTTACCGCTTTGCCGGTGGTGGTCGATCCGAATCGTCGAACGATGGTGATCACCGCGAGACCTCGTCGCACCTCATTGTTGAGAGTGGAGAACTGATCAATGACGACGGTATTGAGTCAGGAGCGGAAGTTCTTCATCGGCGGAGACTGGGCGGAGCCGGAAGGGCCCGTGGGCGACATCCACGTTCTCAACCCGGCGACCGAGCAGGCCATCGCCGTGGTCCCGGAGGCGTCCGCGGCTGACGCCGCGAGCGCGATCCGTGCGGCCCGGGTGGCTTTCGACGACGGGCCGTGGCCGCGCCTGTCACCGCGAGAGCGGGGGAGAGCCCTGCTGCGGATGGCCGAGAAGATGGAAGCCCGTAAGCCCGAGATCCTCGATCTGTTGGTGGCCGAGGCAGGCGCGATCCAGATGGCCGTCGAGCCACTGCAGTGGAAGACCTGCTTCGAGCACTTCGTGGACATGGCCGAGCGTGTCGTCGCGGGGCATCAGCCGGTGCGTGGCATCCCACCGGTGGTCGGCGAGCGGGTCGGGCAGGGGGTGGTCGTCGACGACCCCGCCGGGGTGGCGACGCTCATCACCGCGTTCAACTTCCCGTTCCACCTCAACCTGATGAAGATCGGGCCAGCGCTCGGGGCCGGCTGCACCGCAGTGCTGAAGCCGTCGGAGCACACGCCGCTGACCGCGCTCGTCCTCGGGGAGATCGCCAGCGAGGCCGGGCTACCGCCCGGCGTGCTCAACATCGTCACCGGTGGCCCCGAAGCGGGGCGTGAGCTCACGGTGCACCCCGACGTGGACGTCATCAGCTTCACCGGTTCGGCCGCGGTGGGAAAGACGATCGCCCGCCAGGGCGCCGACACCCTCAAGCGGGTCGTGCTCGAGCTGGGGGGAAAGTCGGCGAGCGTCGTCTTCGCCGACGCCGACCTCGACGCCGCCGCTCGGGCTGTCGTGCTGAACATGACACTGCACAGCGGCCAGGCCTGCGTCCTGCACACCCGCACCCTGGTGGAGAGGTCGGCGCACGACGAGCTGGTCGCCAAGGTCGTCGAGCGACTGCAGGCGATACAGCCGGGCGACCCGGCCGACTCCACGACCACCCTGGGTCCGCTGATCAGTGCGGCCCAACGCGCCAAGGTGCTGGGTTACCTCGACGCGGGCCGCGAGCAGGGCGGCACGGTCGCCATCGGTGGCGGAGCGCCCCCACAGCTCGATCGAGGCTTCTACGTGGAACCCACGCTGTTCGTCGGCTGCACCAACGACATGCAGATCGCCCAAGAAGAGATCTTCGGACCCGTCGGCTCCGTCATCCCCTTCGACGGCGCTGCCGAAGCGGTGCGGCTGGCCAACGACACGAAGTACGGTCTCGGCGCCGGTGTCTGGACCCGCGACGGTCGCCGGGCCTACGAGATCGCGCGCCAGATGCGCGCGGGGTTCGTCGAGGTGAACGGAGGGGCGGGCGGCGCTACTCCGTTCGGCCCCTACGGTGGCTACAAGGAGAGCGGCCTCGGTCGTGAGTTCGGGGAGTTCGGGTTCCAGGAGTTCCTCGAGACCAAGACGGTCGGCTGGCCCGCGATCGCGCCATGACCTCCACACCGAGGGCATCACCGACATCGTGGTGGCCGCCTCCGGCGGCGCTGGACCGGACCACCACCCCGGCCTAGGTGTCGTGACCCGCGATCGCCGAACCTTTCCGCCCTGATCTCCTCGCGATAGCACCGGCCAGGCCGCCACCTGCTGTGGCGAGAGGACATGCGCTACCCCACCACGACCGAAGGAGGTGCCGCGATGCGCGTCACCGTCAACTCCGCCCGCTGCCAGGGCCACACGTTGTGTGCTCTCGCCGCGCCCGATGTGTTCGTGCTCGACGACGAGGACGGACATGCCAGCGTCACCGATTCCGACGTCCAGCCAAGTGACGAGAGCGCGGTTCAGATGGCGGCAAGCACCTGTCCCGAGCAGGCCGTGGAGGTGAGCGAGCGATGACCACTGTCTCCGACGCGGACCGGGCCGAGATCGACTTCGACCACCATCGTTCTGAGTACACCGAGCACAAGGAGGAGCTCTGGTCCGAGTTGCGCATCGGCTGTCCGGTCGCCTGGTCGCCGCACCACGGCGGATTCTGGGTGGTCTCGAGTTACGAGGGCCTGCGCGCCGGGCTCCAGGACACCGAACTGTGCTCCAACGAAAAGTTCGACGACCAAGGCAACGCAGTCGGTGGGCTGACCATCCCGGCGTTCGACGGGCCGCGGGAGATCCCCGATGAGGTCGACCCGCCGGAATGGACCTTCTACCGAAAGCTGCTCAGCCGAGCGTTCGCACCGTCAGCGGTCGCCACGATGCACGACACCGTCGTCAGCCTCACCACCGAAGTGATCAACGCGGTTATCGAGGAGGGCGAGGCGGACTTCGTCAACGACATCTCCAGCCCGGTCACAGCGCTGATCACCTTGGACATCCTCGGCCTACCGCTGGAAGACTGGGTGTTCTACGCCGAGCCGATTCATCGGTTCTCGTCCGGGGGCGCGGCGGACGGCGACGAGGTCTACAACCTGATCTACGGTCGTCTTACCGAGGAGCTGGGCCGCCGTCGCGAGGATCCTGGCCCAGGGTTGCTCGGCGACCTGATGACCGTGCGAGTCGATGGCGAGCCCCTGCCGGACGACAAAATTCTGGATACCCTGTGGAACCTGCTCGCCGGGGGGTTCGACACCACCAGCGCGCTGCTCGGTTGGGCCGCCTACTACCTCGACGAGCACCGCGACGTCCACGCAGAACTGCTGTCCGACCAACGGGCCCTCCAGATCGCCACCGAGGAGTTCCTGCGATGGGCGACCCCGGTGAGTGCGCTAGCCCGCACGGCCCGTTGCCCGCGTGCCATCGAAGGCCAGGCCATCGAGCAAGGCGACCGGATGCTGTTCCTGTTCGGCTCGGCCAACCGGGACACCGAGGTGTTCGAGAACCCGGACGACGTCGACCTGAAGCGGTTCCCAAACCGGCACTTCGCCTTCGGGACCGGCATCCATCGCTGTCTCGGGTCCAACCTCGCTCGGCTGGTCTTTCGAGTCGTCTTGACGCAGTTCCTCACTCGGATGCCGGACTTCAGGATCCAGAAGGACTGTGCTCAGCCGTATCCGGTGCGCGCGAGTTCCAACGGCTGGGTGACGCTGCCGGTCCGGTTCACACCCGGTCCTCGGCTGGCGTCGTCCCATGCGTCACTGGCCGAGCACCTCGGAGAGGGAGCAGCATGAAGACGAGAGCGGCGATCCTGCGCAGTCAGCCGGGCAAGTGGGACGTCGTCGAGGTCGATCTCGACGAGCCCAAGCCCGGCGAGGTCTTGATCCGACTCGCACACAGCGGGCTGTGTCACTCGGACGACCACATCGCTCAGAACGACATCGAGGTGCCGTTACCGTTCAACGGCGGGCACGAGGGCAGCGGCGTCGTCGAGGCCATTGGCGACGGCGTCGACGAGCTCGCAGTGGGCGACCATGTCGTGACCTCGTTCGTCCCCTCGTGCGGTCGATGCCGCTGGTGCGCGTCGGGGATGCAGAACCTGTGTGATGCGGGGGCCGCGTTCATGACCGGCGCGATGCCCGACGGCACCTACCGGATGCACGTGCAGGGCGCCGACGTCGCGAAGGGCGGAGCCCTCGGCACCTTCGCTGAGTACAACGTGTTCGCCGTCGAATCGTGCGTCCGGATTTCCCGCGGGATCCCGCTCGACGTCGCCGCGCTGGTCGGTTGCGGGGTTCCCACCGGCTGGGGCTCGGCCGTCCGTGGCGCGGAGGTGCAGCCCGGAGACGTCGTGCTCGTGATGGGCATCGGTGGCATCGGCGCCAACGCCCTCCAAGGCGCGCGGTCCGCGGGCGCCTCCCGAATCATCGCTGTCGACGTGGTGGAGTCCAAGCGGGAGCTGGCAACGACCTTCGGCGCGACCGACTTCTTCACCGACATCGCCGAAGCGATCGACGTCGCCCGCTCGCTCACCAACGGTCAAGGCGCGGACTCCGCGATCATCACGGTGAGCGCGATCAGCGGCGAGGTGATCCGTCAGGGCTTCGATGCCATCCGCAAGGCGGGCACGGTCGTGGTCACCTCTCAAGGCGACGTGACCCTGGAAGGGATCCCGGTCAATCTGTTCGAGCTCTCGATGTACCAGAAGCGGATCCAGGGCGTGCTCTACGGCATGGGTTCCCCACGCCGGGAGATCCAGCGACTGCTGGAGATGTACACGCAGGGCACGCTAAAGCTCGACGAGCTGATCACTGCACGATACACGCTCGAGCAGATCAACGACGGCTACCAGGACACGCTCGACGGCAAGAACATCCGCGGCGTCATCGATTACCCCGCGCCATGAGTGGGGGGAAGCAGGAGGCTCGTCAGGTCCCGCCATCCGGGCGCGGGTTCGCTGCCCGACAGTGGGAACCGGACTGCGCGGACGCGTTGACCGAAGCGGGTTCGCTCATAGGCTCGGCTCTCGGTGGGGAGTCCGTTCCGCCAGGCATGCGCGGGCGTCTGCACGCCTTGAGAGCACAGGTCGAGAACATCAGATCGATGGTGGACGACGGCGATGACGAGCTCGATGCCACCGGCATCCCGAGGAACACGTCGAGCGCGCACGCGGAGGGGCTGGTGGCGCCGCCTCATGTCGCCAGTACGGTGGACGCCGGGGCCCTTCTGTATGTTGCGCGCGCTGTGCTCGCCCGGGCCGAGCGGACGGCGAAGAGAATTCATCATCGTCATCCGGAATCCGGCGCTGCTCCCCTGTTGTCTTTGACGGGATTGTCGTCCGCGCTGGAGGTCGTTCTCCTCGAGATGGAAGAGGCAGAGCCCAGCCTCACCCGGCAGATCGGTGGATGTGGCTGCTCGGCCGATGGTGCCGCGAGGGCGCGAGACCAGTAGGTAACCCTCAGTCCGAACGAACAATTATTCTGCTTGTGTCGGTTCTGTCGCGGTCGGCGGCTCGTCGGGAGCCGGCCGTTTCCCGAGCTCAATCTCGACGAGGAGTGGTTCAGTGAGTGTTGGCGTGACTGGTGACGGGTCTTTTCTTACCGGTGTACGTGTACTCGAGGTCGGCGAGGAGCTGGGAGAATACTGCGGGAAGGTGCTCGCCGGTCTGGGGGCGGACGTGGTTCGGGTGGAGCCGACCGGGGGTTCGACGACGCGATCGTTCGGGCCTTTCCTCGACGACGAGCCAGGGCCCGACCGTTCGCTGTACTTCTGGCATTACAACTTCGGTAAGCGTGCGATGAGCCTGGACCTTGACACCACGACGGGCCAGGACGAGTTCCGGGCGTTGGCGTCCGTCGTCGACGTGGTGCTCGACAGTCGCCCTCGGGGGTGGATGGCTGAACGCGGTCTGGATCATGCGGCCTTGTCGGACCTGAACCCGGCTCTGGTGTACGGACGTATCACGCCTTTCGGTGACGACGGGCCGTGGGCCGACTACGAAGCCTCAGACCTGATCCACCTGGCGCTCGGTGGTGTGATGATGAACTGCGGCTACGACCCGGAACCGGACGGGTCGTACGAGACTCCGCCCATCGCACCGCAGATGTGGCATGCCTACCACGTCGTCGGCGAGATGATGGCGATGTCGATTCAGGCGGCCCTGGTGTACCGCCTGCGGGCGGGGATTGGACAGCTCGTGTCGGCGAACGTGCACGAAGCGGTCGCAATGAACACGGAGACCGATCTTCCGGACTGGGTGTACCTCCGGCAGAAGCACTATCGCCTCACCTGCAAGCATTCCTCGCCGCGCAGCGGTGGCGGGTTCTCGGCTCTGGGGTCGCTGCAACGGACCAAGGACGGCCGATGGGTTCTTCCGTATCTGCAGACCGGTGAGCTGAAGGGTTTCCCAGATGCCTACGACGGTTCGGTCCGCATGCTCAAGCGTCGGGGAATGGAGCTGGATCTGGAGGATCCGAAGTACGCCGATCCCTCCTATCGAACGCGTCCAGAAGTCAAGGCGCATCTCTCGAGTACGGTCGAGAAGCTCGTGGGCGCACTGACCTACGACCGGGACCTGTGGCGGGAGGCGCAAACCGAGGGACTTCCGTGGTCGCCAGTGCGTCGACCGGAAGAGAACGTGGACGACGAGCACTGGCGCGCGCGCGAGACTTTCTTCGAGGTCGAGCATCCGGAGCTGGCTCGCTCCTTCAGCTACGTGGGGGCGAAGTGGCTCGCCCCGGGTCTGCCGTGGCGGCGGGGCCCGCGGCCTCCGTTGCTGGGCGAGCACACACAGCAGATCATGGCCGAATGGGTGGGCCCGTCCGACGCGTTGGCGGCGCTGCCGAGGCCCGGTGCGCCAGGCGACGATGACCGCATCAGTGCCCGAGGAAAGCCATTCGCGCTCGCTGGCCTGCGCGTGGTGGACATGACCTGGCAATTGGCGAGCGCGGGCGCAGGACGTTACCTCGCGGCGTTCGGCGCTGAAGTGATCAAGGTCGAGCACGAGTCCCGCTGGGACGGGATGCGCTTCGGTGTCGCCTCAATTCCCGAGGGTGGGCGGCAGAGCCGGGACACGGCGACCGACGCCCTCGAACCCGGCGCGTGGTCGAGCCCGAACCGCTCGGGCAGCTTCATGGAAATCAACTCCGGGAAGCTGGGGATCTCGCTGAACCTGAAGTCAGCCGAGGGCAAGAAGGTGCTGACCGAGCTCATCGCGGGCGCGGACATGGTCGTCGAAGGATTCTCCCCGGGGACCATGGATCGGATGGGGCTGGGCTACAAGCGTCTCAAGGAGATCAACCCGAGGATCCTGTACATCCAGCAGTCCGGGATGGGCCAACACGGCACGTACGGCGGAATGCGCAGTTTCGGGCCGGTCGCCCAGGCCTTGACCGGCCTGAGCGACATGTCGGGGCTGCCCGATCCGTGGCAGCCCGCGGGGATCGGGTACTCGTACCTGGACTGGTTCGGTGCCTACAACATGGCCAACGCGATGCTGGCCGGCCTGTACCGGCAACAAACCACGGGACAGGGGTGCTGGATCGACTCCTCTCAGGCCGAGACCGGGTTGTATCTGACGGGAACGGCGGTGCTGGATCATTCCGCGAACGGTCGCGGGTGGAGCCGATATGGCAACCGGTCCCCGTACAAGGTCGCCGCTCCCCACGGTGCGTACCCGACATCCGGGCTGGACAGCTGGATCGCTATCGGGGCGTTCACCGACGAGCAGTGGAGTGCTCTGATCGGCGTCCTGGGCGAGCCGGAGTGGGCCCGCGACGAGCGCTTCGCCTCGCTGGCGTCCCGCGTCTCCCACCAGGACGAGCTCGACGCTGCCCTCGGGAACGAGACACGGGCGCGGGAGAGGTTCGAGCTGATGAGCGCGCTGCAGGCGGCAGGAGTCCCAGCTGGTGTCTGTCAGACCGCGGAGGACCGCTACGAGACCGATCCCCAGCTCCAGCATCTCGAGTGGATGGTCGAACTGGAGCAGGAAGAGATCGGAACCTGGCCGGTCAAGGACCACCCGGTCCGGTTGTCGGTGACCCCGGCCCACATCGGCGGCCCGTTCGTCCGTTCCGGCCCCTCCTACGGCCAGGACACCGATCACGTCCTGAGCACCATCCTCAGCTACGGAGCCGACGACATCGCGCAGCTAAGGGAGCAAGGCGCGCTCTGACGGGCGGCCTGTCGACAGCCGGCAGCGCGTGACGGTGAAGGCTCGCAGCCGTGCCAGATACTCATCCACCATGTGTAGGAGTACCTCGATGACAGTGGCCTCCCCAACCACCTCGACCGTTCCCGACGACACGAGAGCGGAAGCCATCGGCGACGGTGCCCGGCCGGCCGTCGTCGACTGTGACGTCCACCCCTCCCTGCCGTCGGTGAAGACGCTCCTGCCCTACTTGAGTGACTACTGGGGAGACCAGATGGCGGGGATGCGATTCCCCTCCTATGAACCCAACTACCATCCGCGCGGGTCGAGTATCGGGCAGCGAGAAGGCCTCCGAGTGGACGACGCCGGACGTGCAGCGACGACCGCGGAGAACCTCACCGCCGACCTGTTCGCCGACGGAACAGCCGACTTCGCGATCTTGAACCCCCTCTACGGGGTACAGATGATCCGGCACCCCCAGCGTGAGGCGGCGTACACCCGGGCCCTGAACCAGTGGATCGCGACCGAATGGCTCGAGGCCGACCGGAGGCTTCGAGCCTCCATCGTCGTCCCGATGGGGACTCCGGAGCTGGCCGCGGAGGAGATCCGGTACTGGTCGAGCGACAAGCGGTTCGTCCAAGTCCTCGTGCTCTCGCAGTCAGAGGTGCTTCTCGGGCGCCAGATCAACTGGCCGATCTGGGAGGCGGCCCACGAGGCCAGCCTGCCAGTCACGATCCACATCGGCGGCATGTTCCGTCAGGCGCCCACGTCCACCGGATGGCAGTCGACCTACCTGGAATGGTACGTCGGGCAGCAGAGCAACTTCGAAGCGCAGCTCGCCTCCCTGTTGTCGGAAGGCGTGTTCCAGAAGTACCCCGGCACGACGGTCGTGCTCGCGGAGAGCGGCTTCAACTGGTTCGCCCCGTTCGCCTGGAAACTCGACAAGCTGTGGAAGAGCTACCGCACGGAGATGCCGTGGGTCGACCGTCCCCCGACCGAAATTCTGCGGCGGCACGTCCGGATGACGACGAGCCCCGCCGACGGGAACCACGTCACGGGCCGGCTCGACCGAACCGTCGCGCGGATGGGCTCAGACGAGATGCTGCTCTATTCGAGTGACTATCCCCACGGTCACACGAGTGCGCCGAGCGACATCACCGAGGGCACGTCGAACACGGATCTCCGGGAGCGAATCTACCGCCTAAACGCCAGCGAGCTCTACGGCCTGTCCACCGATCAGATCATCGAAGGGTGACACAACCATGACCGCAACACTCGAGCCGACGGTGACGTCCCAGTCTCAGACTCGGCGGGTCGGGCCGCCGGTGATCGACACCGGCGTCGTCGACGCCGACGTTCACCCTGTCCCACCGCCAGGGGCGCTCACGCCCTACGTCCCGAAGAAGTGGCAAGCCATCGCGAACGAGTTCGGCCGCCGGGCGCAGAACGGTCTTGCGCAGGGCATCGAGAGCCCCCCGCTGCACGGTGGTCAACGGGCGGACGCCTACCCACCCAGCGGCATACCGGGCTCGGACCTGAGCTGGATCCGCTCGCAGCTGCTGGACAAGTACAACGTCCAGCTCGGCCTGATGGAGACTCTGGAAGGCTCCTCACAGCTCCTGAACCCCGAGCTCGGCGCGGTCTACGTGCGCGCGGTGAATGACTGGCAGCTCGAGAACCTCGTCGAGCCGGAGCCCCGTCTGCGTGCCGCGATGGTGGTGCAGCAGGACTCAGTCGATCTGGCCGTCAAGGAGGTCGAGCGGATCGGGGATGATCCGGGCGTCCTGACCGTCCTGTTCAACAGCCAGTCCCTCGAGCCCTTCGGGAGCCGACGGTATTGGCCGATCTACGAGGCTGCCGTCGAGAGGGGGCTGCCCATCCAGTCCCACGTGTCCCAGGGCGGCGGGCACCCGAACACGGGGACCGGCTGGACATCGTTCTACGCCGAATACCACATCGGTCTCGCCCAGACGTTCCAGGCGCACTTTCTCAGCCTCGTCGTGAACGGCGTCTTCGACCGGTTCCCCACCCTCAAGTTCATGCTCGTCGAGGGCGGCCTGTTGACGTTCCCCGCACTCGCCGAGCGTCTCGACTACCACTGGGAGAACCTCCGTGCCGAGGTGCCGAACCTCGAACGGAGGCCGTCGGAGTACATCCGTGACCACGTCTGGTTGACGACGCAGCCCATCGAGGAGCCGCACCGTCCGGAGTTCCTCGTCCAGATGATCGAGGAGTGGGGCGCCGACAATGTTCTCTTCGCCAGCGACTACCCACACTGGGATTTCGACTCGCCCACGGACTCGCTTCCGCAGGGCCTCCCGGACGAGCTGAAGTCGAAGATCTTCCGGGACAACGCCAAACGCCTGCTGAACCTCGAAGGGTGAGTCGCGTGGCCAAGCACGTCGTCGGTCGTGCCGACGAGCTGGAACCAGGAGACCGCAAGATCGTGGAGATCGAGGGTCGATCGATCGGGATCTTCAACGTCGGCGGAGAGTTCTTCGCGCTGCTGAACCAGTGTCCCCACGCCCGGGCTCCGCTGTGCGAGCACGGGGCACTCTCCGGGATCGTCGAGGCGGCCGAGCCCTCTGTCGAGGCTATCCGCTACACCGGGCGTGGTGAGATGATTCAGTGTCCCTGGCACCGGTGGGAATACAGCCTCAGAACCGGGGAGTCGTGGTTCGATCCGCGTAACAGCCGAGTCCGGAGCTATCCCGTGGAGATCGTGCCCGGCTCGCCGGAGGCGGTGATCGATCCGCAGGACGGACCGCAGAAGGGACCGTATGTCTTGGAGGGGTACGAGGTCACCGTCGACAGCGACGCGATGATCGTGCTCGACACGAGCCGTCGGCGCCGCGGCACGACCTCCTCCGAGGCCGCGCGGGTGGTCCAGTCGAGTCGCTGACAGCACGACTCCACACCCTGGAAACGGTGTGCACGCGCCGACGGCGGGACTCTTTCTGGTGCGTGCTCCGCCCTGTCCTGCGATGTCGATGTCCGAGAACCTTGGGAGGACGACTGTGCCGTATGCTGCGGTGACGCCGCCGAAGCAGTCCGCCGCCGACTTCTCCGGCGGAGGAAAACCCGTACCCGATCAGCACGACCCCCTCACCGCTCCGTTCTGGACGGCGGCGAACAAGCAGCAGCTCGTGGTGCAGCAGTGCCAGGGATGCCGCACCTTCTATCATCCTCCGGTCGGGATCTGCTGGAATTGTCTCACCGTCGATCTCGATTTCGTCGACGTGAGCGGCCGCGGCCACGTCTACAGCTACGTCGTCGTGCGGGATCAGCGGATCCCTGCTTTCGACGACCTGATCCCTTACGTCATCGCCTCCGTGACCCTCGACGACGCGCCGGGAGTGACGTTGGAGACGAATCTTCCGGGGACACCGGTGGACGGCGTCAGGTCGGGGGCTCCCGTGCAAGTGGAGTTCGAGGAGATCAGACCGGGTGTCAGCATCCCGCAGTTCCGGGTCGTGGCTGCTGGAGAGGGTGACCGTGCATGACCAGCCATGCGGCCAAAGTGGCTGTGATCGGGGTCGGGCACTCGAGGGTGTACCGGCGCGCCGACGAACCGCTCGGGAAGCTGGCAGTCGATGCGGCGCGAGCGGCGATCGCGGACGCAGGACTGGCCCCGGCGGACGTCGATGGGGTCACGACCTCGCCCATGCATCCCGCGGCGGCGACCAGTTCCGTGGACGGCATCGACACGGTCGGCACCTACTTCATGATCAGAGCCCTCGGCCTCGATCCGAGCTACTCCGACGAGGGCGCGTTCATGCTCACACAGTCCTTCGTCCAGGCGGTCAACGCCGTGGCCGCCGGGGCGTGTCGGAACGCCCTGGTCTTCCGGGCTCTGCACAACCCTGAGGGCCGTTACGGCCGTACGGGCGAGATTTCGGTGGCCTACGGTTCCGACCAGTGGTACAGCCCCTACGGATCGACCGGGCCGTCGGTGATCGGGCAGCAGTTGCGGCGCTACATGGAGATGCACGGCGGCACGCGGGAGCACCTGGGAACGTTCGTGGTGACCAACCGCGACTATGGGCTGAAAAACGAGAACAGTTTCTGGCGACAGCACCGGCCCCAGCGACTCACTCTAGACGAGTACCTGTCTGCTCGTCCAATCAGCGAGCCGATCGGGATGCACGACTGCGACATCCCGATTCAAGGGGCCGGAGCGTTCGTGCTCACGTCCGCGGAGCGTGCGCCGGACCTCGTGGAACGTCCTGCGTACGTCCTGGGCACGGCGATCTCGCCGGAGTTCTTCTCACCCGTCGGCTACCCGCCCACCGTCGAATCACAGATCGGCGCAGGCCGGCGGATGGCGCATCACCTCTATTCAAACTGTCACGTCTCGGTCGACGAGATCGACGTCGCCAACCTCTACGACGGGTACTCGGCCAATGTTCCGTTCTGGGCGGACTCGATGGGACTCTGCGAGGACGGCCAGGGTCTCCAATGGATCGCGGACCCGACCGTCCCGCTGAACACCTCGGGGGGAAACCTCGGGAACGGCCGCCTGCACGGGGTGCCGCACCTCATGGACGGGGCGACTCAGGTCATGGGGCGCTCGGGTGAGCGGCAGGTCGACGGTGCGGACACCTCGCTCGTGTGCGTGGGCGGCACGCACCACGCCGGTGGTGTCATCTTCTCCGGTACAGCACGCCGATAGGACCGCAAAACGACCAGTCCGTGCTGATTGCCCGCCGAGAAGATGTCGAGAGATCGGTGTGCGTCACCCTGTGCACGCCGAGCGGTTTCGAGACCGAAATGAGGCGCAGCTATGCTTCCTCCGGCGGCAGCTCTTCTTCCCGACCTGTCCCGACGTCGGTGGTACGTGATCATTCCACTCCTGGGCATGTCGATGTTTATGCTCAATCTGGATCGAACAAACGTCTCGTTGATGCTCGAGCCAATTCGAATCGATCTGGGCCTTTCGATAGAGGAAGTCGGGCTGGTCTCGAGTATTCTGTTCATCGGGTCGGTCTGTTTTCAGATCCCGATCGTCATTCTCGTGTCCAAGTACGGAGGGAGGTGGGTTCTCGCTGCTTGTCTGCTCGTGTGGGGAACGGCGTCGGCGCTGTGCGGGCTGGCGACCACTGAACAGCAGCTGCTCATCGCCAGGTTCGTGGTCGGCGTCGGCGAGTCGGCATTCCATCCGATGATGTACGTGCTGATGGCGAAGTGGTTCGTCGAACGGGAGCGCGGCCGGGCGAACAGCCGGTTCTTCATCTTCAGCTTCGCCGCCGCGGTGCTGACCGCGCCGATCACCGGGTTCATGCTCGAGTTCATGACCTGGCGGACAGTGCTTTTCATCCAGGGCCTTCCGGCCGTGGCTCTGGGCGTTCTATGGCTGTTCTTCTACAACGACAGGCCGACGAAGACGTTCTGGATGAAGCCCGGCGAGGCCCGTCAGGTCGAGGAGAGGCTGGCTGAGGAGAAGGCAGCGCTACCCGTCGGAGAGCAGGTGAGCTTCATGCGGGCGCTGGTGAACCGGCCGCTGCTGCTGCTGATGCTGCTGTACGGTCTGATCGGCGGGGCGGGCAGCGCGATCCCGTTGTGGCTCCCCTCCGTCGTCCGCACGTTCGACGCGAACAACGGACCGCTCGTGGTCGGCCTGCTCTCCGGGATCCCGTTCCTCGTCGGCGCAGTCGCGGGCGTCACGCTCGGTAAGGCCGCGGACCGGACCGGTCGATTCCGAGCCTTGATGCTCGTTCCGCTCGCAGTCGGCGCGGTCGGCTTGCTGCTCGGCCCGGCGGCGGTGGGATTCGCAGTGGTCCAAATGATCGTCCTGTGCATTGTCGTGGCCGGGAGCCAAGGCGCGGTCCCGATCTTCTATGCGTTCCCGAGCTGGATGCTCAAGCCGTCCGTGTTCACGGTCGGGATGGGGATAATCAACATGACCGGCACCCTGTTCGCGTTCTTCGCGACCTACCTGGTGGGCTGGGTCTCGGGGTTCACGTCACCGGCGATGGGCTTCGCGACGCTCGGACTCATGCTGTTGATGGCGGCGATCGTCGGAGCGGTCTTCTTGAAGAACCCACCGTCGGCGTCCGAGGCGGGAACCGCGGTGGGCGGAGGTGAGGCGTACCGGCGTGGGAAGGCTGGTGAGACGAAACTGACCGAGGCTTCGTGATCGAGGCATGACTGGTCCTCACGGCTTCCTCTCATGAGGGTCGGTGGCAACGACCGAGCGCGTTGTCACGGTCGACCGTACCCGGAGTTGCTGGAAAACAGGGTCGTTCGCGTGAGCGACCTGAATCCCGCCCATCGTACGTGCGGATGTCAGAGGAGGCATTCGATGTGCCCTCGCTTTCTGATGGTCTCTCTCGACGCGGAGCGAACTGATGGCCGAACCTGAGGTGGTGCAGGAGCCGCCACCGGATTCGGTGGTCTCGCCGGCCACCTCCGGTCAGATCGAGGAGTGGCGACTCGGCTGGAAGCACGCGCTCGCAGCCGCGATCGGCTTCGGCTGCGGCGTGGTGGTCTTCAACAACACCTTCTCGGTGTTCGTGGTGCCCATGATGACGGATACCGGATGGAGCACGACGAAGGTGCTCATCACCCCCATCGTCTTGGCTGTCGCGGCACTATTGAGTCCCTTCGCTGGCAAGCTCGTCGACCGCTTCGGGCCACGACGGATCACACTCTTCGGCCTTAGCGGTATGGTCGCTACTCTCGTGAGCTTCGCATTCGTCCCGACGACGACCGTGACATGGTACACTTTCGGGTTGCTGATGGGGGCCTTCGGTTCGTGTGCCTACATGGTGGGCGTCAACAAAGTCATCGTCAGCTGGTTCTACAAGAGCACCGGCAAGGCGTTCGCACTCACCGGAATCATCGGCGCGGGCGTTCCAGCGCTACTGACGCCGCTCGCTGCGTTCGTCGTGTACACGTACGGGTACAAGGCAGGCTTTCTTGTTCCTGCAGCAGCCATGCTGCTGCTCGCGATACCGTTCGTCGCCTGGGCGCTCACCTTGAATCCCACCGAGCAGGACGCTCGTGATACGAGAATCGCTGCCGAGCCGACGAGCGGGGCCAGGCCGTTCGGCGTACTCGACGCTCTACGTATCCCACGTGTGTGGCTCCTCGGGGGGACCATGAGCGTGGCGATCGCCGGTTTGATCGGCTTCGCGACGAACATGCAACCGATCATGCTGGAGAGCGGTATGGGAGTTCCTGCCGCGACGGCGATCTCCTCGCTGTTTCTACTCGGCGTACTGCTCGGTCGTGTCGTTACCGGCGTCTTTCTCGACCTCGTTTCGCGGTATGTGGTCGGGATTGGCATGTTTCTCGTTGCCACGCTCGGTGCGGTGTTGCTCGCGAACGTTTCGGGTCTTCCATGGGCTCTTGCCCTGCTGGCAGCTTCGATGGTCGCGCTCGGGCAGGGCGCGGAGGCAGACCTGCAAGGCTATCTCGTCGCCGCGGAGTTCGGGCGTGAGAATTACTCGGTGATCTTCGGAGCCACATTGCCGATCATCATGGTCGGCCAGCTCGTCGGCCCGTACGTATTTAGCACCATCCGCGACGCGACGGAGAGCTACGTCGTGGCATGCTATGTCGGCGGCGGCTTCTACGTGCTGGCGATCTTGCTGTTTGGCGTCATGGCACTGACGGGTGGCAGTCCGGCGAGACACAATGTGGGGCTCGCGACGCCGAGGGTCTGAGCGGCCCAGCGCAAGCCCGGCAATCCTGACGCCGATGGCGCTCGGCGCACGGGTGCGGATCCAGGCGTCGCCAAGGCCGTCGTTGCGGGCTGTCACGCCCGCGCGTGTCAGCGGGCGTTCTGGACCTTCGACGCGCGCAGCTCCCAGCTGCGCCACCAGCTCTCCCGACGGGTGTCGGCACCGACGACGATCAGCTCGTCGGCGTCGGTCCGGGCGGCGAAGTCGCCGAGGGAGCGGGCGACCGCGTTCGGTGTCCCGACGGCGCTGTAGCGGGTCATCGACCGGACCTGCTCGCCGGCCGGGCTGTCGAGCACCGCGTCGGCCTCGGCATGGGTGAGCGAGCGCCCACGACGGCCGGAGAGCAGGCGCAGGCGCTCGCGTTGCATCTCTCGGAACCGGGCCTGCGCCTCCTGGTCGGATTCCGCGGCGATGACGTTCGCCCCGGCGAGGAAGCGCGGTTCGGCGAGCTGGCCCGACGGCCTGTTCCAGGGCCTGCGGGGCGAAGTGCGAGGCGAACGCGTAGGGCAGGCCGAGCACCGCGGCGACCTGGGCGCCGTAGAGCGAGGACCCAAGGATCGTCAGCGGCACCCGGGTGCCGTGGCCGGGGTAGGCGTTGACGTGGGGAATCAGGCTGTCGTTTTCGAGGAAGGCCTGAAGTTCCCGGACGTCCTGCGGGAAGCGCTCGGGTCATGCCGTAGGGCACGCACGGTGTCCTGGTCGGTGCCGGGAGCGCGTCCCAGTCCGAGTTCGATGCGCCCGGGGTGGAGTTCAGCGAGGGTGCCGAACTGCTCGGCGACCTGCACGGCGAGTGGTTGGGCAGCATCACCCCCGGAGCCGAGTGTGATCCGCTTGGTGCGCGCGGCGATGTGCGCGATCAGGACGCTGGTCGCCGCCGTGGCGATGCTGGGCATGTTGTGGTGCTCGGCGTACCAGATGCGGCGGAGTCCCCGCTGCTCTGCGCGTTGTGCCAGGCGGGTGCTGTTCTCCAGGGCCTCGGCCACGGTCTCGTCCTTGGCAACGGTGGCGAGATTGAGGATCGACAACGGCTAGTGCCGCGTGATCGAGGAACGTTGACTGCCGGTGGCTCGGGCGACGAGTTCGTCGGCGGGTTTGGTCCAGGCGAACGGGCTGCAGCGGGTGTTCCAGCCGTCGATCCAGGTGCGGATGGCGGTGGTGAGGTCCTCGACGCTGCGGTAGCTGCCCCGGCGGATGGCCTGGCGGGTGATGATCGAGAAGAACACCTCGGTCAGGTTGAGCCAGGACCCCGAGGTCGGGGTGAAGTGCAGCGTCACCCGCGGGTTACGCGCCAGCCAGGCCTTCACCGCGGGGTGCTTGTGGGTGGTGTAGTTGTCGACCACCAGGTGCAGCTTCACCCTCGGGTAGGCCTTCGCGACCTGCTTGAGAAAGCGGAGGAACTCCTGGTGGCGGTGCCGGTCGAAGCAGGCGTCGACGACCTTGCCGGTGGCGACCTCGAGCGCGGCGAACAGCGTGGTCGTGCCGTGGCGGACGTAGTCGTGGGTGGCCTTCTCCGGCAGGCCAGGGCGGATCGGCAGGATCGGCGCTGTCCGCTCCAACGCCTGGACCTGCGACTTCTCGTCAACGCAGAGCACAACGGCTTTGTCGGGCGGGTTGAGGTAGAGCCCGACCACGTCTCTGATCTTGGCTTCGAGCTCGGGATCGGTGGAGAACTTGAAGGTCTCGGACCGCCAGGGCTGTAGCCCCCAGCGCTGCCAGACCTTAGCGACGGTGAAGTTGCTGATCCCCAGCTCCGCGGCCAGCAGCCGGCTCGACCAGTGCGTCACCCCCAGATGCTGCGGTGGCTCATCCAAAGTGCGGGCCACGATCTCGGCCTCGTCAACCTCGCGGGGCCGACCCGGCTTGGCGCGGTCATCGAGGCCCCCGACGCCCTCGGCCTGATACCGCTTCTTCCACCCGATCACCGTGGGCTTCGAGCAGCCCACCCGGCGGACGATCTCGTTGGTCCCGACCCCGTCCGCGGCCAACAGCACGATCCGCGCCCGCTGCGCCGCCCCGGCCCGGATCGAGGGCGACCGCAGCCACGACTCCAGCGCCTCGCGGTCCCGAGGAGGAACGTCCACCGCCACAGTTAACGACATACAGCAAGATCTCATCGACCGATCTCACTGGTCAAGCTAAATGACTAACGAGGCACTAGGGCAGGGACACGGCAGCACCTCTCGTCGCTCAGACCCGGACGTCGCGGTCAACAACGGAGAACGGTTGCGGCTTCCATCACCGACGAGGACGGCGCCGCGCCGAGCCGTCGGCGACGGGCAGGGAGCCTCCCGCGGCCCGGTGGGGTGCTGGACTCGCGAACATGCTCATGATCACCGGGCTTGGCCCAACGTCGGCGACCTTCCCGTCTCGGTCGCTCCACGGCTGCGCGACCGGGTGTGCCCATTCGGGAGAGGCCGGCGTGTGCGATTTCTTGGACACGCTGTTGGAGCAGCGGGGGAGGCGGCAGTCCGGGTGTCCGCGGAGACCGGGAGCGAGCCGGTTCCCGGTTTCAGCGAACATGCATGGTGGCACCTCGGTGTCACGTCGCGACCGTGTCGACAGCGTTGCGGCCGGCGGTGCGCCCGAAGACGAGGCAGTTGCTGTACGAGTTGCCGCTCCCGAGGTAGACCGGCCCCAGTACGCCGCCGACGCATTCGCCCGCGGCGTAGAGGCCCGGTATCGGACGGCTGCATTCGTCGATCACTCTGGCCTGTGCGTCGATGCGTGGGCCGACGGCGGTGACACCCAGTTGGATCAGGCGCAACTCGGTGGCGTAGAAGGGGGGTTCGGCGACCGGACGCATGACCTCGGACTTCTTCGCGAATCTGGAGTCGCCTCCGGCGGCGACGTCGGCGTTGTACTGAGCGAGGGTGCCGGCGAGGGTGTCCGCGGGCACGTTGATGAGTGAAGCCAGTTCGTCGAGCGTGGGGGCCGTGATGACCTTGCCTTTCGTCACCATCTCGTCGATGACGGGCTCCACCCAGTCCTCCCAGGTAAGGCCGGGCACGTCGACCTTCTTGGCGGCGCGGGACATCCGGGGTTGTGCCGAACGCTTGGTTGCGTCGTCGAGCACAGCCCACACCGGGCCGGGCTGGGCGCGGACGATCGGGTCCGCGACGCTGTAGGGTGAGGTTTCGTCGAAGAATCGATTGCCTTCCCCGTTGACGACAACCAGCCAGCCGGGAAGGTAAGCCTCGACCTCGTGGGCGAAGTTGGGGCGAAGGTTCAACTGGGCACGATTGCGGCCCACGATCTGAGCGTTCAGAGGTCTCACGAGGTCGAAGATGTCCCCTCGTGAGGAGTTCGCGCCGATGTACCACATCCAGCCGCCCGCGTGGCGATCGGGTGCCGGCAGGTATCGCTGGCAGAGGGCGGGATTTGCACCGAACCCGCCGGTGGTGAGGATGACCGACCGGGAGCGCACCGTGTCGTCTCCGGCCGCGACGCCGACCACCCGTTCACCCTCGAACATGAGGCGGTCGACGCGTCGACGCAGGGCGATGTCGACTCCGCGCTCTCGGGCCGTCCGGTGGAGGACGTTCACGATTTCGGCGCCCTCTCCGCGTGGCATATGGCCACGCGGCTTCGGTTCGTCGCCGGAGAAGTAGATGTCCTCGAGGAACGTGACGCCGAGGTCACCGAGCCACTCGATGGCCGGGCCGGCTCCGTCGGCGAGTACGCGGACTAGGGATTGCTCGATGTTCCATTGGTTGACGGTGAGGTAGTGAGCGTAGAGCTGGTCGGCCGAGTCGTCGATCCCGACCATGCGCTGATGACGTGTCCCTGCGCCCATGAGCAGGCCGGACGACAGCCGGCTCGAACCACCGACCACGTCCTCGGACTCGACCAGCAGGACGCTTGCACCGGCGTCGGCGGCCTCCAGAGCGGCCGCTAGGCCTGCGGCTCCGGCTCCGACGACCACCACGTCGTAGTCGGGGACGGTCTCGTGATCAGACAACGCTCTTGACTCCCTTCTCCGGTGCCCTCGTCATGTCAGTACCGCCGTTGCCGCGGCGGTGTCGAAGTAGATGGCCGTCAGCGTCGCGACCTTTCCGTTGTGGAAGCTCCAGACCTCCGTCAGCGGCATGGTCACTCTTCCGCCGGTCGTCCTCCCGGTCGCGGAGAACTGTCCGTAGACGATGATGTGGTTCTCGCCGAGGGCGGTATCTAGAATCTGGTAATCGATCTCCAACCAATGGTCGGCCAGGTCTAGTAGCGCCTTCTTGCAGCTCTCAACCCCGCGATAGACTCCGCCGTAGGGAAGGCTCTCGGCTTCGATGAGCTCGGAGCTGTCGTCGAAGGCCTCGAGGAAGCCGTCGATGTCACCGCGCCGGAACGAGGCGTAGGCCCTCTCGACGGTCTGCTTGTTCGTTTCCTGGGTATCCACAGGAGGCTCTTCTCGTCAGGTTTCGCATTGACATCTGTCCAGTGTGGCGACATCACCAGGCTCGCAGACCCGTGCGTGGCGCGAGCACGTTTGCCGCGACCTCAGGGTGATCCGTGTCGGTGCCCAGCACTACGATTTCGGGCCACTCAGTGACCCACCACGTCGTCGAGCTCGACACGGATGGTGCCTCCACCGTCCAGACCTTCGGCGAGGGCTTCGGCGAAGGCCATGTACTGCACCCCCTCCTCGAAGGTGGGCGCGCCTTTGCGGCCCTGTCGGAGGGCTGTCACGAAGTCCCGCTCTACGTTCCAGTCCCGCAGTTCGGCCCGGTCGACGGGCACTGGCTGCGGACCGTCGCCTGTGTCGAGTAGCATCTCCGGTGAATGTGCGTAGGCGTACAGGGTCCCGTCGCTGCCGTGCAGGACCATGTGCTCGGTTCCGCCGCGGACCGCTCCGGTGAACGTGCAGGTCAGGATGGGGCCCGAGGCGAACCGGCCGACCACGCCGACGGAGTCGGGCAGCTCGACCGGCGCTGTCCCGTCGGCGGTGCGTCGTTGCGGGACCCAGGTCGCGTCGACGGCCGAGAGCTCCCGAACGGGCCCGAAGAGCCGGTGGAGGACCTCGATCGTCACGCCGACGTCGAGGACGTTCACGCCCTGGACGGCTCGGACCTGGCGCCAGTGCCGGGGCTGGTCCGGGTCGAGGTAGTTCGCGTTGGGGTGGTCGAGGACGACGTGGCGGACCTCGCCGATCCGACCCTCGGTGAGCAGTCTCCGCACGATGTGCTCGACCGCCATGTAGTGCGGCGGGGGGCAGAGCATGGTCGTGAGGGCGGTCCTGCGGTCGGCGGCGAGCATCGCACGGGCGTCCCGCAGCCCGGTCGCCATCCGGCCTTGGCAGAAGACGTGCTTGCCCGCCTCCAGTGCGGCGAGGGTGATGGTCGCGTGCAGCACCGGTGGGGAGCAGATGAAGACGGCGTCCACCTCGTCGTCCGCGAGCAGGGTCTGCCAGTCCCTGTGTGAGCGCCGGAAGCCGAGCTCGCGGGCGGCGGCCGCGCCGCTGGCGGGGTCGCGGTTGGCCACCGCGACGAGCTCGACGTCGGGCAGCGCCCGCAGCCCGGGGACGTGGCGCAGCCGCGCGATGCCCCCCGCCCCGACCATGCCGATCCGCAGGGGGTCGCGCTCCGACGCGGTGCTCACCGCAGCTTCTCGAGGAAGCCCAGGACTAGGTCGTTGTACCGGCCTGCCTGCTCCCACTGGGGCCAGTGTCCCGCCGCGGTGAGCAGGGCGAAGTCGCTGGCGGGGATGGTGGAGGCCATCTTCTCGCCCACCGACGCGGGCGCGGAGGGATCGTCGCTGGTCCAGACTACGAGCGTCGGGCAGCGGATCGCCGCCAGCTCCGCGTCGGTGATCAGGTTGCGCGACCGGGGCTTCTCGAGCTGGAGGCAGAGGACGTGGCGCATGGATTCGACGAAACCGGGTCGCGAGTAGATCCGACGGCGGATCTCGACGAGCTCGTCGGTCACCGAGGTCGGGTCGGCCATCAGCCACTCCAGCCTGGTCCGGACGTGCGCCGGAGTCGGGTTCTCGACCGCGGCCATGGTGAGTGCGTGGATGCGGCTCATCACGACCGGGTCCGCCCGGCGCCCACCCGGGGTGTTGAGGACGGCGCTCGCGACGCGGTCGACGTGGGCCGGAGCGAACTTGGCCGCGACCCATCCGCCGAGGGACTCACCCATCAGGTGCGCGCGGTCGAGCCCGAGCGTATCGAGCAGGGCAAGCAGGTGGGCGGAGTAGTCGGCGATCTCCAAGTCGGTCTCGGCCAGGGCGGAGAAGCCGTGTCCGGGGAAGTCGTAGGCGATGACGCGGTACCGCTCGGCGAGCGGCCCGACGTTGCGGGAGAACGCCTCCAGATGTCCTCCGGTGCCGTGCATGAGAACCAACGGCTCACCGCGCCCGGCCTCGAGGACTCGGGTCCGGTACCCCGCGATGTCGAGGTGGCGCACGGAGATCGGCACGGTTCCGAGATCGCCCCAGATCGTCCGGACCGTCGGCTCCGTCGACCGCGCGGTCATGTTGCTGACCCTGCGGTCCGTGCGGTCATGACGCCGAATCCGGCGATCCAGGACGGCATGTCCTCGTAGAAGCTGTACTCGGTCGTGTAGGGCCCGGCGGCGGCTAGACCTGCGAACGCGGCGATCCACGTGCGCACCTCTTGGGCTCCGGCGCCGCCGTCGGCCTCGCACCAGTCCGGTGCCCAGTCGGCCACCTGGGTGAGGTCCCCCGACGCCACGAGGCGCTGGAACGCGTGGTCCCAGTCCGGGTTCAGGGGGCGGATCCCGGTAGGGCCGTCGGCTGACAGCGCGTTCGCGGCCGCGATGGCGCCCAGTTCGCGGGTGTCGCGCTCCGCCCGCGTCATCGGGCGGCCTGCAATGATCCGTTCCCGGACCGGCTCGGGGGAGGTCGCGAGGTTCGGCACCGGCGGGTCGTGGGACAGGCCGCCCGAGGCGAGGAGCAGGACCCGCCCGCCGCGGTCGAGGAAGAACCGCCCGACGGCCTCGCCGACCCGGCGGGCCCGCTCCGGCCTGCCCAAGGGCGGCGCGGCGCAGTTGATGAAGAACGGGACGGTCAGCCGGGAGGCCGGGTCCCCAAACAGGATCTCCAGCGGTTGCATGAACGCGTGGTCCAGGTCCATCCGGTGCGACATCGCCACGTCCAGGTCCTGCTTGAGCAACGCCGCGGCCAGGGCCGTCGAGGTGTCCGACGGCACCGACAACGTCGCCGAGGACGTGCCGTAGTCGCCGACCCCGCACGCGGCGGCGCCGACGCAGAAGGCGGGCATCATGCGGTAGTAGACGCCGTTGAAGTGGTCGGGGCCGAAGGCAACGACCAGCTCGGGATCGAAGTCGGCCACGAACCCCTTCGCGACAGCGAACGCCGCGTCGACCCGCGCGGCCTTCGCCGGCTCGACGTCGACGTGTCCGATCAGCGGCGAGTGCGACATGGCGCAGACAGCGAGCGGCACGGTCATTCCCTTTCTGCGAGCTCGGAGTTCGTCGAACCGGGGACCTCGTGGAGGTCGGCCGGTTCCCCGGCGCTGAGGATCGAGGTCAGCTTCATGGCTGCCTCGCGCAGGTGCGGCAGGGCAGCTCGCAGGGTGGTCTGGCTGCGACTGCCGATGTTGAGGCAGAGCTCGGTCCCGACCTGGCCACGATCGAGCGCGATCGCCGCGCCGAAGGCCTGAGGCTGGATCTCGCCGGTGCTCAGGGCGTGCCCACGGCCCCGAGCGGCGGTGACCTCGGCGGGCTCGCCGTGAGCGGGCGGCCGGGCGGCCCGGATCGCGTAGGCGGCCGATCCGCGGTCCATCGGGTGGCGCTGTCCCTCCATGAAGCTCACACGGTAGGGAACGACGCTCGGCTCGACGACGCCGAGCACGACGGCCTCGTCGCCCTCGGCGGTGAACAACATTGCCGTGACCTTGGCGTGATGGGCCAGGTCGGTCAGCACGGGCAGCGCGGCCGATCGGATGCCCAGTCGGGTCTGTTCGGCCAGGTGCAGGTTGAGCGCGCCGAGTCGGTACCGGCTGTCCGGGTCACGCCGCAGGAAGCCGTACTCGACCAACGGACGGATCAGCCGGTACGCGGCGTGGACGTTGATGCCGAGCGCCTCGGCGATCCCGTTGGCGCTCATCCCGTCCACCGACTCGCCGATGGCACGCAGGGCCGTGAGCCCTCGGGCCAGGGTCTGGGAGCCGTTCGGGCCGCGTTCGCTGCGCGACGGTGCTGTGCTCGCGTCGGTCATCCGGTCACTCCTCCCGTCCACGGGAGTGGCTCTCCCCCCGGCGCGCCATGGTGGCAGCCGCCGGTCGACCGAGGCCGAGGACGCAGAGCAGCGAGGCCGAGCGAGCGGGGGCCTGGTGGGTGTGCCCGCTCCCTGCGACGATCCGGTCGGGGCGCAGGATGACGAACGGGTGCGCCGGGTGCGTGTTGAACCAGTGCCGGAGCCTGCCGGTGACGTCGCCGACGAGGACGGTGTCTCCCGGGCCGGGGTCGGGCTCCTTGTCCGGGAGTTGGTTGAGCGGGTGCACGGCGACGAAGCGGGCTCCGAGGGAGCGCCAGCGTGCAACCTGGTCGGGCGGGAGCGCGATGGCGGGGTCGGCGCCCCAGCGCAGCAGCGCGAAGTGGTTGCCGATGACGTCGTCGAGCTTGTGCCGACCGCCGTCGCCGGGCAGCCCGACGTCGGGTTGGATGAACAGCGTCCCCGCCGGCGAACCGGGCGTGCTCACCACGGCCCCGTCCCGGTAGGTGGGCATGGGCTTGAACCGCATTTGGACGAAGTAGTCCCGGACCGGCGGGACCACCCGGGCCGTGCGGGTCACCAGGTCGCGGGCCTTGGCGAGGCCGGGGTGGGTGATGCCGAGGAAGTGACCGGTGAGCCGGGAGAGGTTGACCATGCTCCGTGCGTGGGGCCTGCGTTCCGCGTTGTAGGTGTCGAGCAGTCTCGGGTCGGCCTCGCCGCGCACGATCAGTGCCAGCTTCCAGGCGAGATTGCCGGCGTCGCGGACGCATGAGTTGTAGCCCTGGCCTTGCCAGACCGGCATGAGGTGGGCGGCGTCGCCCGCGATCACGACACGGCCGGAGACGAAGCTGCTCGCCAACCGTGATTGGTGGGTGTACACGCGCGCACGAATGATCTCGGCGGACTCGGCGTCCGGGATGATCGGGTCGAGCAGCCGGCCGACCTCCGCGCGGTTGGTGACGTCGCCCTTCTCGTGGTCGAAGAGCATGAACTCGAACCGGCGCACACCGTGGGGGAGCCCGATCGAGACCCGGGGCCGGCGGGGGTCGCAGACAATGTGCGCGTTCGGGGTCCCGAGCGGGTCGTTGTCGATGTCGACGACGAGCCAGCGGGTCGCGCTGGACAGCCCGTCGAAGGACACCCCCATGGACTTGCGGATGCCGCTGCGCCCGCCGTCCGCCCCGACCAGGTAGGACCCGCGTACCGTCACGGGTTCGCCGTCGGGGCCGGTCATCCGGGCGGTGACCCCGTCGGGGTCGGGGGCCACGGAGTCCACCCTGCTGCCCCAGTGCACCGCGACGTGGGGAAAGCGGTCGAGCCCGCCGAGCAGGACCCGGTCGACGAGCGGTTGGATGAAGCCGTGCTTGCGCGACCAGCCGTAGATTTCTTCGCTGGGGGAGAAGCTGGCCAGCTCGTGGCCGTCGGCGGTGAAGTAGGTCAGGGTCTGGTCCGGCACCGTGTGCGGCAGGATGTCGTCGACGAGCCCGGTGGCCTGCAGCACCCGCACGGTCTCGTCGTCGATCCCGACGCCGCGGGGGAAATCGATCAGTTCGTCTCGCTCGTCCACGAGGAGAACGGACACACCCTCCAGACCGAGCAGGTTCGCGAGGACCAGGCCGGTCGGCCCGGCCCCGACGATCACCACATCGGCGGACCGACCGTCGGGAACGGTGTCGGATTCACTGGGCACGGTGGGACTCTCCTCCATTCTGACGGAACATATCCCGCAGGTAGTCGCGGCAGATGACGTCCGGGTCGACCCGCAGGTCGACGAGGGTGGGGCGGGGGGACCGGCCGAACGCGTCGACCAGCCCGGCGAGCTCGCCGACCCGGGCGACGGTGCGCGCCTCAAGGCCGAGCGCACGGGCGACGCCGGCGAGGTCGGGCGGGCCGAATACCGCCTCGTGCGGGTCGAGGCCCATCGACCGCAGCTTGTGGACCTCGGCGGCGTACTGGCCGTCGTTGCAGACCAGCAGGAGGACCGGCAGCCGATGCCGGGCGAGGGTCTCGAGCTCCTGCAGGTTCATTACCAGGCTGCCGTCGCCTTCGATGCACACCGTCGGCGTGCCCGTGGCGACGACGGAGCCGATCGCGGCACCGAGAGCGTGGCCGATCGCCCCGAAGTCGTAGGTGTAGAGGTAGCGGTCGGGATGGCGACCGCGCAGCCGCTCGAGACTGAAGTGCATGAAGTGCGCGACGCCGAGCACGATCGGCCAGTCGACGGGCACCGCGTCCTGGATCTCGTCCGCGGCGTCGTAGGGATCGAGCACGTCGGTCCGCCCGGAGCGTGGTGGGCGGGGTGGCGGAGTGTCGAGACGGGCGCGCACCTCGGGGGTGCGGTAGCCCGTGGGGGCCGTGTCGGCGTCGAGCCGGTCGAGCAGGGCGCGCAGGCCGAGCCGTGCGTCGGAGCGCATCTCGACGTCGGTGACGTCCACCCCGTCGACGGTGCGGTGCGGGTCCCGGTCGAGGTGGACGACGGTCGCGTTCGTGGTCAGCCTGCCGTCGCTGACGGTGAACCGGCTCAGCCGAGCTCCGACGGCGAGCACCAGGTCCGCTCCGGTCACGAGCTCCTGGGTGAGGGCGGTGCCGAACCCGCCGACGAGCCCGAGGTCCCACGGATGGTCGTCGAACCAGCCGCGAGCGCGCCAGGTCGTGCCGACCAGGGCCCCGACGCGGTCAGCGAGGGCGAGCAGCTCCGCCTGCGCGTGCGCGGTGAGCGCACCGCGGCCCGCCAGCAGGACCGGCCGTCGCGCCTCGGCGAGCAGCTGGGCCACCCGGTCGGCGACCGCGGCCTCGGGTCCTGTGGCGGCGGGGTGCTCGACATGCCGGGTGCGGTAGACCCATGGCGACGATGGGGGCGCGTGCTGCAGGTCGAGTGGAACCGAGAGTACTACCGCGGTCCGCGCGCGCCGAGCGTGCGCGAATGCTTCCGCCACGGCCTCGGCGACGTCGTCGGGCTCGGCCGGGACGAAGGTGGCCCCGGTCGATTCCACGAAGGGCCGCTGGTCGAACCACTGGACGTGGTGAACCGCCCCGGTCGGGGTGTCGCCCGCGAACACCACCAGCGGGGTGCCGTGCCGAACCGCGGTCACCAGCGACGTCCCGACCTGCGTCAGCCCCGGCCCGCACGTCACGCTGGCCACGCCGACCTCGCCGACCTCGCTGCGCCGACGCGCGTAGCCGTCCGCCATGGTCACCGCGGCGGCCTCGTGGCGGGCATGGATCACGCGCGCCCCGGGCCGCCGGCTCATAGCAGTGCACCAGGCCATGTTCGCGTCCCCCAGGAGCGCGAAGACCGTGTCGACCCCTTCGGTGACGAACGCGTCGGCCAGTGACTCGAACAGGGGGCGGTCCACGTCACCGGGCGAGTTGATGAGCGCGCTGTTCTTAAGGCGGGTCACGACGGCAGCACCGCCGCGGTCGGCGCCCGGTGCCGGGCCGAGCGGCACAGCATCACCGCGCAGCAGCTGAGACCGATCACCGACATCACCGCCGTGTACACGGCGACCGGCCAGGTCTGCTCGCCGGTGGCGAGGTAGAGCCCGATCGCGATGGTCGGGGTCAGGCCGCCGCCGATCACCGATCCCATCTGGTAGCCGATGGACAGCCCGGTGTAGCGGATGGCCGGCGGGAACAGGTCCGCGAACAGGCCCGCGATCGGGCCGAAGATGGCGCCCGCGCCGAGGTAGCCGAGGGCCATCGCGAGCACAGTCGTCGCCGTGGCCCCGACCTCCAGGAGCGGGAAGAACAGGAAGGAGTAGACGAACAGGTACCCGAACCCGGCGATCACCACCTTCCCGGCGCCGATCCGGTCGGCGACCACGGCGAGCAGCACGATCGCGCCGGCCTCCACGAGCAGGCCGATCACCGAGGCAGTGAGCACCAGCGAGCGCGGTAGCCCGACCGCTCCGGTCCCGTAGGTGAGCGAGAACGTGAAGAACAGGTAGGCGAACACGCCGTGACCGGTACTCACCCCGACCGCCAGCAGAACCTCGCGCCAGCGACTGCGCACGGTTTCGACGATCGGCGCGCGCACGATCTCGCCGGACCGCCTGCTCGCATCGAACTCCCGGGTCTCACTCAGTCCGACGCGCACGAAGAGCCCGACACCGATCAGCACGACGCTCAACAGGAACGGCAGCCGCCAGCCCCAGGCGGCGAAGGACTCGGGGTCCATCAACGTGAGCAACGCGAACGTCGCGGTGGCCAGCATCGCGCCGAGGATCGCGCCGAGCATGCTCCAACTACCGTAGAGCGTTCGGCGGTCGGTCGGCGCGTTCTCGATCCCGACCAGCGCGGCCCCGCCCCACTCACCGCCCGCGGCGAGCCCCTGCACGAGGCGGAGCACGACAAGCGCGATCGGTGCCCAGACCCCGATCTGGGCGTAGGTGGGCAACAGGCCGACCAGGAAGGTCGCGAGGCCCATCGACAGAAGCGTGACGACCAGCAGGCGCTTGCGACCGACACGGTCGCCGTAGTGGCCGGCCAGCAGGGCACCCAGGGCCCGCGGTAGGAAGCCCGCGCCGAAAGTGACCAGCGCCAGCAGCGTTCCGATGAGCGGGTCGACGACCGGGAAGAAGATCGTGTTGAACACGAGGCTCGCGGCCGTCGCGAAGATCAGGAAGTCGTAGAACTCGATCATCGTGCCGATCGAGGCGACCAGGGCGATGCGGGTGCCGCCAGGACGCGTGGCGCCGGCGGACGCGACCGCGGGCGAGCGGGCGCCGGGTGCTCCCGAATCGGTCTCCACAGTGACACCTCCCTGGGGATCAGACCGATCAGAGCTTGACCGACCGAGGGCGGTATCGCAACTATCGCAGCATGCCTGACGCTATTCGCGACGATGCGCCGCCGTCGGTCATCGGCAGGGTCATGCTCGTGCTGGGCGCGTTCACCGCGGATGACGGTGTGCTCCCTCTGGCGGAGCTCACCCGGCGCAGCGGGCTGCCTAAGCCCACGGTCCGCCGGCTGGCCGGGCAGCTCGAGACCGCGGGGCTGTTGGCGCGGTCGGACCAGGGCTATCGCCCGGCGGTGAGGTTGTTCGAGCTCGGCAACCTCGTCCCGCCGCGCTTCGCCTCGGACCTCGCACGTCCGCACCTGGTCGAGCTGCACCGCCGCGTGGGGGTCACGGTGCATTTCGCCGTGCTGGACGACAACCACATCGTCTATCTGGAGAAGTTCGCTGCCCCGCAGGGACCGGGGCTCCCGTCGCGGATCGGCGCCCGGGGGCCCGCCCATTGCACGGGGCTGGGCAAGGCGCTGGTCGCTCACGCCGGCGAGGCCACGATGAACACGGTCCTCGGTGGACCGTTGCGCCGGTACACGCCACGGACGTCGGTGATGCCGGGGCGGCTGCGCCACGCGTTCGACGTGGTGCGCCGGCGAGGGGTCGCGTTCGACCACGAGGAGGCGGTCCTCGGGGTCTCGTGCGCCGCCGCCCCCGTGCTCGACGACCGGGGGGCGGCGGTGGGTGCGGTGTCGACGAGCGGCTGGGCGACGCGCTTCGACGCCACCCGGGTCGCCGACGAGGTGCAGCGGACGACCGCGGCGATCAGCGCCGAGGTCCGAGCCCGCCACCGGCCCCCGGTCGTGGGTGTCCCCGCGGCGGGTCACTGAGCGGCACGGGCCGCTTGGCGTCGTCTCCGCCCGGTGGCCACAGTGTCGGGTCGCCCTGTTCGCGGTGGCCCACCCGAGCCGCCCGCTCGGCCCGGCGTGACCCGGCGAACGGTGCCAGCCCCACGCAACGCCCAGCAGTCTCCACGCAAGGCCCAGCAGTCTCAAGGCGCAAGGGAGTTCGCCGATGAACGACTACGACGTGATCATCGTGGGATCGGGATCCGCGGGCAGCGTCCTCGCGTCCCGCCTGTCGGAGGATCCGGACCGCCAAGTCCTCGTCCTGGAGTCCGGGCCGGTCTACGCGAGCGCGGAGGGGTTCCCCGAGGAGATCTTGCGGGTGTCCTCGTTGGCGGCGATGGTCCCCGGACACCCCAACAACTGGCCGTTCAAGGGGTTCCTCACGCCTGAGCTGCCCTACAGCGTCCCGCGCGGCAAGATTTTCGGGGGATCCGGGGCCATGAACGGGGCCAATTTCGTGCGTGCCACCCGGGCGGACTTCGACGACTGGGTCGCGTTGGGCAACGATCAGTGGTCCTACGATGCCTGTCTGCCCTTCTACAAGGTGGCCGAGCGCGACCTGGACTTCTCGACCGACGCGCACGGCACTGACGGCCCGCTGCCCGTCCAACGCGCCAAGGGGAACCTGCTCAGCCCACTGTCGGAGTCCTTCCTCGACGCCTGTGTCGCCAACGGCTTCCCCGAGGAGAAGGACAAGAACGGTGGCGAGGCGCCCGGCGCCGGGCTGGTCCCCGGCAACTTCATCGACGGCGTCCGAGTCAACACCGCCATCTCGCACCTGATCCCGCACCTCGGTCGGCCGAATCTCACGGTGCGCGGCAACGCGACCGTGCTGCGGGTCGTGATCGAGAAGGGTCGGGCCGTCGGCGTCGAGGTGCAGGTCGATGGTCGCGAGGAGACCGTCCGGGGCCGCGAGGTCGTGCTCGCCGCCGGCTCGGTGAAGTCGCCGCACCTGCTGCTGCTCTCGGGCATCGGGCCGGCCGCGCAGCTGCGGTCGGTCGGGATCGACGTCGTGGTCGACGCGCCCGGTGTCGGGCGGGACTGGTCGGACCACCCGGACGTCTACGTGGGGTTCAAGGCGAAGCAGGACGTCCCGTTCGACCCGACCATGCTGGTCGCCCAGGCCGCGCTGAACATGGACTCCGGCGACGACCCGGCCGGCGACCTGGAACTGCTGTTGTTCGTGGTCCCGCTGGGTTCGATGATGACCGATCCCGCCGCGGGCAAGCAGGCGTCGCTGCTCAAGGGCGCCGCGGACGTCATGCGCCGTCCGATGGCCACGCTCTCCGCTCTGCGCGGTGTGTCTCTGCGGCGCCTCGCCACGCAGATGATCCGGCAGGGCGACCTGAACATGATGGTCGGCCTGCAGCGCACCGAGAGCCGCGGCGAGATGACGCTGGTCTCGGCCGACCCGCACGTCCACCCCGAGCTGCAGTTCCACTATCTGCGCTCCGGGACGGACATGGCACGGATGCGCACCGGGATCCGCGCCTGCCTCGAGCTGCTCCAGACCGGGCCGATGGCCGCCTGGGTCGACGAGATCACCGCACCGGACCTGCCGAGCGCCGGTGATGACGCCGCGCTGGACCGTTGGGTTCGCAACACGCTGAACTCGAACTTCCATCTCTCGGGCAGTGCGCGAATGGGCCCAGACTCCGACGCGGGTGCCGTCGTCGACCAGTCCCTGCGGGTTCGCGGGGTCGACGGCCTGCGGGTTGTGGACACCTCGGTGCTGCCCGCTGTGCCGCGACGCGGCCCCCACGCGACCGCGGTGATGCTCGGTGAGCGCGGTGCGTCCCTGATCGGTTCTTGAGCAGCAACAGCCAAGGAGGCACGAACATGACCTCAGCAGCGTCCGCCACACGCGGCGTGGCCGCCCTCGACGACACGAGCGCCGCGGCGCTCGTCGACGCCGCCCGCGCGCGTGCGAGCGAGATCGGCGTGGCGGTCAGCGTCGCCGTCGTCGACCCGGGTGGGCACCTCGTCGCGTTCCACCGGTCGAACGGCGCGCCGGTGCTCTCGGTGCAGGCCGCCCTGGACAAGGCCTGGACCGCGGCGTCCTCGGGAACCGCCACCGCGACCTGGTACGACATCGTCACCGGGGACCAGGTCCTGCGCGAAGGGATGGTGCACACCCCCCGGTTCAGCATCCTTCCTGGCGGCGTGCCGCTGTTCGCGGGCGGCCGGCTGGTGGGCGCCGTCGCCGCCGCGGGCGGGCACTACACCCAGGACGACGACATCGCCCAGACCGCCGCCGCCGCCGTGGGACTGACAGCGGCGGAAGGAGACCGGCGATGAGCCGCCCGCAAGGCACGACCCAGCGGGAGACGACCTGGTCGCGATCGACCGACGTCGTGGTGGTCGGTGGCGGCGCGGCCGGCTTCGCCGCGGCGGTCACGGCGGCCGGCGACGGCGCCCGGGTGGTGCTGCTCGAGAAGGCCCCGGACGTGGGCGGCACCACGGTCAAGGCGACCGCGGGAGCGTTCTGGATCCCGAACAACGCCGACATGCGTACCGCCGGGATGACCGACCCACGCGAGGACGCGCTCGACTACATGGCCAGGCTCGCGTACCCACAGCTCTTCGATCCCACGAGCCCGACCCGAGGAATCGCCTCGGATCGTTTCGCGCTGATCGAGGCCTTCTACGACAACGCCGCCCCCGCGGTCGAGGCGTTGCAGGCCCTCGGCGGCGTGCGTCCCGTCGCGGCGATGGACGACCCCGACTACCACCCCGATCTGCCACAGAACAAGGCGCCCTACGGCCGTCAGATGCGCCCCGAGGGAACCGACGTGCTGGCCGAGGACGGCGGCATCCTGCTGATCGCCGGTCTGCGGGAGGCCGCCGAGAAGCTTGGAGTCGAGATCCTCACCGAGCACCGGGTGCGCAGGCTCGTGCAGGACGAGTCCGGTGCCGTGCTCGGCGTCATCGTCGAAACGCCCGACGGCCCGACCCGGATGCGCGCGGAGCGCGGCGTGGTCTTCGGGACCGGCGGCTTCGCCCACAACCCCGAGATGGTCCTGGACAACATCCGGGGACCGGTGTTCGGCGGCTGTGCGTCGTCCACCGCGACCGGCGACTTCGTCGGTATCGCCACCTCGGCCGGAGCGGCGCTGGGCAACATGGCCAACGCCTGGTTCAACCAGATCACCCTCGAGGAGGCGCTGCGCCACCGGGAGACCCACAAGGACATCTGGATCGGCTTCGGCGACAGCATGATCCAGGTCAACCGCCGGGGGCGGCGCGTGGTGAACGAGAAGATGCTCTACAACGAGCGCGCCCAGGTGCACTTCCAATACCGGGCCGACGCCCGTGACTTCCCGAACCTCGTGACGTTCATGATCTACGACGACGTGGTGGCCCGCAGCGAGACCGAGTGGTTCGCCCGACACCCGGTGCCCCTTCCCGGCGGCGACACGAGGGACGTCGTCTCGGGCCAGACCTGGGAGCAGCTCGCGACCAACATCGACGCGAAGCTGCAGCAGCACGCCTCGAAGATCGGCGGGCTGCGCCTCGACGAGGGTTTCGCCGATCGGGTGCGCGAGACCGTGGAGACCTTCAACGACTACGCCCGCGAGGGCGTGGACCGCGATTTTCATCGGGGCGAGTCCGCCATCCAGGTCGCCTGGCACGGCCCGGCGCGGGAGAACCCGTGTCCGAACCCGACCATGCATCCTTTCGCCGAGGAGGGCCCCTACCACGCGGTCCTCCTGGTGGCCGGGATGCTGGACACCAAGGGCGGCCCGAAGACCGACGCGTACGGCCGTGTGCTGGACGTCGACGGCTCGCCGATTCCCGGCCTGTACGGGGCCGGGAACTGCGCGGCGTCGCCGGCAGGCCAGGCCTACTGGGCGGGCGGCGGCACGCTGGGGGTCGCGTTGACCTTCGGGCACCTCGCCGGTGCTCACGCCGCGACCCGAGTCACGGAGAGCGCTCGATGAGCGCCGCGCCACCCGAGACCGCGGCGGCGCTGTTCGGGCTCGGGAGCAAGGTGGACCAGATCTGCTTCGTCGTCCCCGACATCGATCAGGCGATCGCGAACTGGGGGACGCTGCTGGACCTGGGCGCGTTCGACTCCTTCGAGTTCGCGGCCGCGAACGAGCCCTCGTACACCCACCGGGGCGAAAAGGCGACCTGGGACATCCGGCTGGCGCTCAACCACACGACCCCCCAGATCGAGCTCATCCAGCCGGTGCGCGGGGCCAGCGTCTACCAGGAGCTCGTCGACGAGCAGGGCTACGGCCTGCACCACGTCGGGCTCGTCGTCGACGATCTCGACGAGGCCGTGGAACTCATGCGGCGCCGGGGCTTCGAGCAGGTGACCTACGGCCTCAACGCGGCCGGCGGGTTCGCCTACTTCGACACCCGCCAGATCATCGGGTGCTTCTTCGAGACCATCTGGCTGCCAGCAGAGAGCCCGTTCCGGTGAGGCAGGACCGAAGTGCGCCGGAGCATCGGCTGACGTAGAGAAGCATTCTGAGTCACTGACGAAAAAGGATCGAGGAGGACCCATGGTCACCCTGATGCTGGCACTGACCCGCAAGGCGGACATGACCGCCGAGCAGTTCCGGAACTACTATGAGAACACCCACGTCCCGCTGACGGCGAAGTACGTCGGGCACCTGTACTCCGAGTACCGGCGCAACTATCTGGCCGAGTTCCCGACGCTCGCGGACAACCGGCCGCACGCCACCGGGGGCGCGGGAGCCACGGCGAGTCGGGACACGCCCGATGTCCTGACCGAGATCGTCTTCGCCGATGACGCCGATTACGCTGAGTTCGGTCGAATCCTCGATGATCCCGAGGTGCAACGCGCGTTCACCGAAGACGAGAAGAACTTCCTCGACCCGACGCTGAGCAGATCGGGGATCGCGACGACCGCCCGGGGGCTCCCGCGATGACCGGCGTCGTGTCGATGGTCTCTGATCAGGGGGCAGCCCAGTGAGGGCCTGGCAGTTCACCGATACCCACTCCCCGCTGCGATTCGTCGAGCTCGACGACCCGAAGCCGGCTGCGGGAGAGGCTGCGGTGTCCGTCCGGGCTGCCGGCATCTGCCACTCGGACGTGGGCCTGTTCGAGGACGAGGGGTGGATGGCGCTGCTGCGGCCGCCCGTCGTGCCCGGCCACGAGATCGCAGGCGAGATCGCCGAGCTGCGCGCCGAAGTCGAGGGTGGTCGGCAGGTGATGGGGTGGCGATCTAGACGATGAGCCCCGAGCACCACGGCTATCAGCGCGACGGCGGGGTCGGCGAGTCGATCATCGCGAGTCCGGAGTCGCTCGTGCGTGTCCCCATGCCGTCGATGACGCAAACGCCGTCCTCGGCGGGCCCAGTATGACCGCCCACGCCGCGGTCGTCATCGCTGGCCGTCTCCAGCCCAGACCAGCGGACTGCGAGTCCGTCGCCGCGGTTCTGGACTGGCTCGCATCCGGCGAGATCAAACCGTCCATCGTTCGCACCGACTTCGACCGTGTTCCGGATCGCTGGGGAAGTTGCGGTGCGGCGAGGTCGTCGGGCGTGTGGTCGCCATCTACTGATCAAGCGTCCGACGGCCCGGCCGGCCCATTCACCGTGACCGCGGAGCGGAGACACCGCGGTCACCCGGCCCATCCCCTGTCTCCGTACGGAGAGCTTCGATGATGAGTACACAGACCGCGAGCACCGCGACCGCCGATATCACCGTGGACGAGACGGAATACCGGACCGTCGCCGTCACCGAGTCGCCGGTCCTCGGACCGGTCAACGACTTCAAATTGGCGCTGTTCTCCATGAACACCGCCCGCGGGACGAGCTTCTCGCACGCGGACGGCCTGATCCGAGTCACCTGGGACGAGCAGATGAGGCTGGCGACGCAAGCCGATGAGGCTGGCATCGACGCGATCATCCCGATCGCGCACTGGAAGCACTACATCGACGCCGACCCCTACCTGGACCGGATCTACGAGACGTTCACATGGGCCGCGGCCCTGGCCGCGAGAACCGAGCGAACCCAGGTGTTCGCCACGGTCCAGATTCCCCTCTACCACCCGACGATGGTGGCCAAGATGGCCACCACCATCGACCACATCTCGAACGGCAGGGCGGCCCTGAACGTCGTCGCCGGCTGGAACGACCGCGAGTTCGCGATGTTCGGCGTACCGGCGCAGGACCACGATGCGCGTTACGCCCACGCCGAGGAATGGATGCGGCTGCTGCTGCGGGTCTTCGACGAACAGGCCCCGTTCGACTTCGATGGTCACTTCGTGCAGGGCAACGGCATCATCTCCCGGCCCCGCCCGATCCAGCGGCCCCGGCCGGTCATCATGAGCGCCGGGTCGAGCCCCGCCGGTCGTCGATTCGCCGGCCGGTTCGCCGACATGATCTTCTGCTTCTTCCAGGGCATGGACGACCTCGCTCCCGCCGCGGCGCAGGCCCGCGCCGACGCCCACGCTGTGGCCGGGCGGGAGGTCAAGGTCTTCGGCCACGGCTACATCGTGTGCGCCGACACCGAGGCCGAGGCACGCCGCCGATTCGAGCACATCTCGCTCGAGACCATGGACCTCGAGACCATCAGAGCGTTCACCGGCCTCGGGGAAGGCAAGGTGCGCAGCTCCGACATCTTCGAGGACAAAGAGGCCCTCGAGACCGCGCAGAAGTGTGCTGTCGGCCCCTACGCGTTCCCGCTGGTCGGCACCGCCGAGCAGATCGCCGAGCGCATCGTGCGGATCCGCCGGGCGGGCCTCGACGGGATGGCCGTCTCCTTCCCCGACTACGGGGAAGGCCTCGAGACGTACGCACGTGAGATCCGGCCGCTGCTGATCGAGGCCGGCGTGCGCGAGAGCTGACGGGTCGGCGCGGGGTCCAGAGAGGAGCGCGGGTACACACATGCGGGAAGACACCGAGTCAGAGCACGATGTCGTCGTCCTGGGATCCGGGGCAGCGGGACTGGTGGCCGCCGTGGTCGCAGCCGAGAGCGGGGCCGACGTGGTGCTCCTGGAGAAGGCCGCGCTAGTCGGCGGCACCACGGCGTTCTCCGGCGGGATGCTGTGGGCGCCGGGCAACCACCTCATGCCGGGCGTCGGGGTCGAGGACTCCCGGGAGGACGCCCTCGCCTACGTCCGGACCCTGACAGGAGACCGAGACGTCCCGGGCGACCTAGTGGGCACCTATCTCGACACCGCGGCGGGGATGGTCCGGTGGGTGGAGGAGCACACCCGGCTACGGTTCATGGTCACCGAGGCGTTCTCCGACTACTACGCCGACCACACCGGTGGGCGGCCAAGGGGCCGCTCCATCGAGCCGGAGCCTTTCCCCGCGGCAGCAGCGCTCGGGGAGTGGTACGAGCGTGTGCGGGTCAGCCCCCACATGCCGAGGCTGACCCTGCAGGAGATCTCTGGAGCCGGAGCCGCCGCCGACCCGAAGTCCACCAACCCGAACGCGTCGGGTGCCGCGGCTCCGGCACCGCACCTGCCGATCCTCGCGAAGCGGCGCGAGGACGACGGCGTGCACTGCCTGGGGGCGGCGCTGGTGTCGGGCCTGCTGGAGGCGGCGCTGCGGCTGGGCGTGCGGATCCACACCGCGGCCCCAGCGTCGCGGCTGGTCGTCGAGCACGGACGGGTCGCCGGGGTCGTGACAGCGGGCGTCGGAGGCGAGCGCTTCCTGCGGGCGCGCCGCGGCGTGGTCGTCGCGACCGGCGGCTTCGAGTGGAGTCGCGACCTCGTGCTCGCCTTCCTCGGTGTCCCCGAGCTGAAGCCCATGACGCCACCGACCAACGTCGGTGACGGGCTCGTGATGGGCATCGAGACCGGTGCCGCGCTGGCGAACATGACCTCGCACTGGGGCATCCCGGTGATCGCCGACTATCCGTTGGAGATCGAGGATCACCGACTGGCGATCATGGAGACACCCCGCATGGAGGCCGGGGTGGTGTTGGTGAACCGCGAGGGGCGCCGGTTCACCAACGAGGCGGTCGCCTATCACGACATGTCCAAGACCTTCCTACCCTACGATCCGATCACGCGGACCTGGCCGAACGAACCGCCGGTGTGGGCGGTGTTCGACCGGCGGGTCCGCGAGCGCATCACGATCCGTGACCTGGCACCGGGCAGCGCCACCCCGGAGTGGGTCGTCGAGGCCGCCACCCTCGCCGAGCTGGCCCAGACCATCGATGTGGACGAGCAGACGTTCCTCGCCGAGATCCAGCGGTTCAACCAGAACGCCGCCCGAGGAGCCGACCCCGACTTCGGCCGCGGCACCGTGTGGTTCGAGGCCTACACCAGTGGCGGCCCCATCCCGGAGCGCGCGCTGGCCACCATCGCGGAGGGCCCGTTCCACGCCGTGCGGATCCACCACGGATCCGTCGGCACCAACGGTGGGCTGCGCACCGACGGCCGTGGCCGGGTCGTGGGCATGCGCGGCGGCGTCGTCCCGGGGCTGTACGCGGCCGGCAACGTGGCCGCGTCGGCCTGCGGGCCCGCATACCCCGCAGGCGGCATCACCCTGGGCGAGGCGATGACGTTCGGCTTCCTCGCCGGCCGCGACCTCGCCACCCCGGAGAACAACACGGTCGGGAACAGCCTGCACTCGACCCCCCACTCGCTCCAGGGAGGTCCCCGAATGACCCAGGAGGTCCCCGAATGACACTGACGTGGGAGCAGCGGTGGGATGCCCACCGCCAGATCGAGGCGCTGCTCTATACCTACTGCGAGCGCCTCGACGGGGCAGACTTCGACGGCGTCGCAGCGTTGTTCGCGCACGGCGTGTGGCGCAACGGCGGTCCCGACGAGCCCGGGCTCAGCGGAGCCGATCTCTCACGATGGCTGCGGGAGCACGTTCGTACCCACGGCGACTCGCTCGGCACCAGGCACCTCATCCTCAACCCGCTAATCGAGCTGGCCACCGACGACCGCACGGCGACTTCGCGCTCCACGATCCTCCTGTTCCAGGCGGTCGAGGACTTCCCTCTCCAGCCGGTCTACCTGGGCCGCTACCAGGACACGTTCGCCGTCGGTGACGACAAGTGGTACTACACCGAGCGGATCATCCGTCCGGACGGTTTCACCGACCTCAGCAGGCACCTGCTCGGGGAGTTGATTCCCAGGGGAGCGCGCCGGACCACCACGGCCCGTGAGGGGTGACCTCCGCTGCCATCGCCCCAGCATGCGGGAGAGGCTCAGTGGCTGACGAGCTGCTTCAGCCTTTACGGAACCACCGCTCCGCGGTCGTCCACTGGAGCGCCACCACCGCGCTTGCTGCGGTTAGCCCCGGTTATTCATGAGGACGCGGGACCGATCTTCAGCGTCGGTGGTTGATCTTGTTTTGGAGTGTTCCGGTGATGGGCGTGGGTGATCGGCCGGCCTGCCGTTCGCCGGCTGCTCCAGGTCTCGCAGGGTCGTGAACTGGGGTCAGCCTGCAGGGACGGGGAGCGCGTGCAGCCTGGTGAACGCGGCGGCGAGGTCGACCGCCCAGGGCCAGGATCGTTGGATGCGCAGCCAGAGACGCCGTTGTCCGCGGGTCAGGCGGGCGGCGACGTGCAGCAGCCGGTAGCGCAGCGTCTTGGGCTCGGCCTTGGCCAGGTGCCCGTCGAGCAGCAGTGTCTGGGTCCAGGCGATGAGGTCGACCGCGATCATGACCACGTGCAGCCACGCGGCGTTGACCGCGAAGCTCCGGGACGGGAAGTGCTCCAGGCCGGTGTCCTTGGCGGTGCGGATGCGGTCCTCGACCCGGGCGTGGGCGCGGTGGCGGGCGTCGAGAAACGCCAACTGTCCGACACGGGTGTCGGTGGCGAACGCGGTGTAGCGCCATCCGT
>NZ_JBXUHE010000022.1:0-107502 GCF_057180585.1 Actinomycetospora sp. 2LY8.5 | reverse complement strand
CTGATATGCCTGGCCCGCCGCCGCACCGACGTCATCTACGCCATGCTCCGCGACCACCAGCCCTACCGCGCCCCAGCGCGAGCACCCGAGCCCCTCGCGGCTTGACAACCCCATAGAGACACCCCCCGGGGGCACGCAGGTCGGAGCGTCTCGACGCGACGGTAGGCCATGAACTCTTCAGTCCAGACTGAACAGTCTAGACTGGCAGTCGTGGCGGAGACCCGGGAGCTGAGCGCATCGGCGGTGCGGGCGGCGCACGAGGTGCGCGTGGTGGTCGGGCGGCTGCGCCGACGGCTGCGCGAGTCGCACCAGGCCGGGGAGCTGACGCTCACGCAGACCTCGCTGCTGAGCCGGCTCGAGCGCGAGGGCCCGCGCACCGCCAGCGAGCTCGCGGCCGCCGAGGGGATCCGCCCGCAGTCGGTGGCGGCGTCGACGGCGGTGCTCGAGGAGCGCGGGCTGGTGACGCGGAAGGCCGACCCCGGCGACGGCCGCCGCCAGCGGCTGACGATCTCGCCGCGCGGCCGGGAGCTGATCGACAGCACGCGCGCCGCCCGCGAGGAGTGGCTCGCGCGGGCGCTGCAGGAGCGGCTCACCTCCGATGAGCGCGTCACGGTCGTCGCGGCGATGGAGCTGCTGGACCGGGTGACGGACCGGTGACGACGGCACTCCAGCGGCTCAACCCGAACTCCGAGGCCCCGAGGGACCACTTCGACCGCCGCCTCGTCGCGCCGATGGTCCTCGGCGCGATCCTCAACCCGATCAACTCGACGATGATCGCGGTGGCGCTGATCCCCATCGGGATCGCGCTCGGCGCTCCGCCGTCGCAGACCGCCTGGCTCGTCTCCGGGCTCTACCTCGCCACGGCGATCGGCCAGCCGGTCGTGGGCCGTCTCGTCGATCTCTTCGGCGCGCGGCGGCTCTTCCTTGCCGGTGCGACGCTCATCGGGGTCGGCGGCGTGCTCGGCGCGCTGGCCCCGTCGATCCAGGTGCTGGTGATCGCCCGGGTGCTGCTCGGGCTCGGGACGTGCGCCGGCTACCCGGCGGCGATGACGCTGATCCGCGGCGAGGCCGACCGCACGGGACGCGACAGCCCGGCGGGCGTCCTCACGGTGCTGGCGGTGTCGACGCAGACGGTCGCGGTCATCGGCCCGACGCTCGGCGGCTTCCTCATCGGCGTGGGCGGGTGGCGGGTGACGTTCACCGTCAACATCCCGCTCGCGATCGCCTGCCTCGTCCTGGGCGCGCTGTACCTGCCGCGGTCGGCGGCGGCACGACGGGGTGTGCGCGAGGTGGCGCGCGCGATCGACCCCCTGGGCATCGTCCTGTTCGTCGCCACGCTGGTGTCCCTGCTGCTCTTCCTCACCCACCTGCAGGCCGACCTGTGGTGGCTGCCGGTGCTCTCGGTCGCGGCCGGCGCGGCGCTCGCGTGGTGGGAGCTGCGCGCGCCGCTGCCCTTCCTCGACCTGCGGCTGCTCGGCGGCAACCTCCCGCTGCTCGCGACGTACGGGCGCTCGCTGCTGGCCGCGATCTCGTCGTACGCGTTCCTCTACGGCTACACCCAGTGGCTCGAGGAGGGTCGCGGGCTGTCGCCGCAGGTCACCGGGCTCGTCCTGCTGCCCGTCTTCGGCGCGGCGATCCTCGTCTCGACGGCGACGGGGCGTCGGCGCGAGATCCGCGGCAAGCTCGTCGCGGGTGCCGTCGGGCAGGTCGTCGTCGCCGCGCTGTTGCTGCTCCTCGACGCCGGGAGCGTGCTGTGGCTGATCCTCGCGGTCTCGCTCGCCGCCGGGCTGCCGCAGGGCCTGAACAACCTCGCCAACCAGAACGCCGTCTACTACCAGGCCGACCCCGACCGGCTCGGGTCCTCGGCGGGCCTGATGCGCACGTTCTTCTACCTCGGCGCGATCATCGCCTCGGCCACCAACGGGATCGTGTTCCGCGACGGCGCCACCACCGCGGGCATGCACGAGCTGGCGATCGTCATGCTCGCCGCCTCCGCGGTCTGTCTCGTGCTCACGCTCGCCGACCGGTCGCTGGCGCGCGTGGTGCAGCGCGTCGACACCCCCGACCCGGCGTGACGCCCAGACCCGCGTGCCCCTCGGATCCGTGACCCTCGGACCCGCGTGCGCCTCAGACCCGCATGACCTGGCGCGCGTCGTCCGCGGACAGCCGGACCGTGGGGAGCTCGGCCCGCCCGTCGCGGCGCGCCTCCACCGCGAGGATCGCCCGCTGCGCCCGCGGGACGAGGTCGGCGTCGGCGCGGTCGAGGGCGGCGGTCAGCCACCGCAGGGCGCCGCCGTCCCAGCGTCCCGGCTCGGGTGTGTAGGCGGCGGAGCGCTCGGCGAGCGTGACGCCGAGCCGGTAGAGCACCTCGGGCTCGAAGTCGTCGGGCGGGACCTGGGTCGCGAGCCACAGGGCCGGCTGCCCCTCCCCGCGGGCGAGGGCGACGCGGGCGACGCGGGCCCGCTGTTCGGGGTCGAGGCGATGCCACAGGTCGCGGGCGAGGTCCTCGGACACGGCCCACCCCGCGTCGCCGTCGGCGAGGGACGAGAAGACGCGGTCGGCCGCGACCCGGGTCCTGCTCGTCGGCCCCGGCACCGGGCGCAGCAGCCGCAGGCCGCCGTGGTCGGTGCGCAGGAGGTCGCGGATCGTCCGGCGCAGCTCGCCGCGCTCCGCGGGCGGCGCGCCGAGTGCGGTGAGGGACAGCGGTGCGACCTCGGCGAGCAGGGCGGGGGTGAGCGGGACCGGGACGCCGAGGCGCTCCCAGTCCACGGCGGTGCGCAGGAGCGCGAGCGGGACGCGCGACGACCATCCGACCGGGTCGAGCACCGCGCGGGCGCGCGTCAGGGGGCGGACCTCCGCACCGATCGCTCCCGGGATCTCGATCAACGCAGCCTCGAGCCGGGCCCGCGTCGGGGCGGCCAGGTACGCGCCGAGGAACGTCCGCCGGGTGGTGAGGACGACGCGGACGTCGCCGCCGAGCGAGCCGATGAGGGCGTCGTCGACCTGGTCGAGCAGCGCCGGCGGAGCGTCGTCGGCGGCGATCACGACCGGTCCGCAGCGCGCCGCGGTCGCGCGCGCCGCGCGGACCGCGGCCGGGAGGTCGACGGCGTGCGGGTCGGTGACGGGCAGGAGCAGGCGGTCGCCCAGCATCCGGCGCAGTGCCCGGTGCAGCGCGCGTGACGAGCCGGCGAGCCGATCGCCGGTGACGGCGACGAGCGGGCGGTCGGCGCCGAGGGCGTCCTCGAGCGCGTCGTCGACGGCGCGCGGGCGATACCGCGCCGCGCCCTGCGCGTCGTGCACCCCGAGGAGCTCCGGGCCCGCCTCCGCCATCGGCGTCGGACGTCCGAACGATCCCTCGCGCGCTCTCACCACCTCCGAAGTGTCAGGAGAAGTCCACCGAAGGACCAGTCACCGGTGTGAGTGTCACCCGTTTGCCCGGCGCGTCGCATGGACACGGGAAAGCGAAGACGTCAGCCTGCCCGCCGCTCCGTGACCGGACCGATCTCGACGGAGTGGTGTCCGGCCGGAATCGCCCGCCGACCAGGCGATCCCCTGGCGCCCGACATCACTCCGAGATGATTCTGTGATGTTCTCGTTTACCTCGATCCGCTGAACATCGTTACCTGTCCCGCGAATCGGGCGATGGTCGCTCACCCGAAGCGTTCCGAAAGCCGAGCCCCGACCGTGGAAGAAGGACGTCTGAGGGGCGCACACACTGCTCCGAGCACGCTCCGGAGCGACCGCGGCGCCGGCCGCGCCGGCCGCGCCGGCCGCGGTGCCCTGACCGCCGCAGCGGCGATCGCCCTCGCGGGCGGTAGCAGCAGCATGGCTTTCGCAACCCCGGCGGACCTGGGTCACGACGACGGCCCCACCGCCGACAGCACACTCGACGGCTCGTCGGCTCCCGAGGCGTCGTCGGTGGGGATCCTCAGCGGGATCCTCGGAGCTCGCCCGCGAGCTCCGTCGGCGGAGCGCCCCGGATCCGTCCGGGGGCCCGGGGCCTCCGTCCGTCCCCGGAACGTTCGCCCAGGTGTGAACCGGCGCACCGTGGCTACCCGGTCTCCTACGCCGACCAGCTCAGCGTGAGGGAGCGCTGGGGCCACGGAGGTAGTCCATGGGACGTCACAGCCGCCCCGACCAGACCGAGCAGGCCCGCCCACGGCGGATCGCCCTCGCCGTCCGGCACACCATCCCCGCGCCGGTCGCCGGATCCCCCGACGCCGCCCCACCGGGTCTCGACGTCACCACGCTGACCATCCGCCCGTTCGGGCCCGCGGCCGCGCTGGACGGCGCCGCCCCCGCGCCTCCGGTGGAACGGCGTCTCGACGCCCCGGTGTCGCCGACCGGGCCGCCGGCGCGGCTGAGCCGGCGCGAGCGACGCGCCGCCCGCCATGAGCAGGAGGACAAGGCGGCACTCGCCGCGCGGATCGCGCGCGCGAATCGACGGCATCGTCAGGTGGCCGCGTCGGCGGTTCCCGCGCCGCGTTCCGCGGACCCGTCCTCGATCAGCGGACCGCTCTCGATCGACGCCCTGAGCTCAGCGCGGCCGCCGTGGGGCGGCTCCTCGCTCACCCGTTCCTAGAAGGCGCGGCCGAACGGCCCGACCCACCCCCGAGGTGGGTCGGGCCGTTCGTGCGCGACGGCCGCGTGCGGAGGCCCCCACCGTTCCCTCGGGTGTGCTGCCTACTCGTCCCGCTCGGTTCGGAAGTCGTCGGGTGTCGCGTCGGACAGCGCGCGGCGCAGGGCTTCGACCTCGTCCTCGACGTCGGCGGACGGCGCCGTCGCCGAGGGATCCGCCTCGTCGGGCTCGTCCTCGGTGCCGCCGACCGTCGCCACCGCGTTCGCGGGCAGCGCGGCCTCGGCGAGCACGTCCTCGGAGGCGTCGATCGGGCAGCCCTGGTGCACGGCGAGCGTGACGGCGTCGCTCGCGCGGGCCGGCACCGAGCGCGTCCCGCCGTCGGCGGTGATGAGATCGAGCTCGGCGTGGAACTGCCCGTCGACCAGCGCCGTCAGCCGCACGCCCGTGAGCTGCGCACCGAACGCCTCGACGGCGTCGAGCAGCAGCCGGTGGGTCAGCGGGCGCGGCAGCGTGGCCGCGACCTCCGCGGCCGCGAGCGCCGTCGCCTCGGGCGCTCCGATCCAGATCGCGAGATACCGCCGACCCCCGCTCTGCTCACGCAGCAGGAGCACCGGGTCCTCGCTCCCCTGCTCCTGGCCCACACCGGCGACCTCGACCACAGCCATGGCTCCACTATCCGCTCGCCCGCCACCCGACGTCGACCGACCTGGACGATCCGGCCCGACAGTCTCGTCCACCGGCCCGTGCACGGTGGTGGTCGGGTGTCGTCGGCGGCGCCGGGTGCTCGACGCCGGTTCGGAGACGGAGCGGCAGTACCGTGACGCGCCGCTGAGGTCGACCGGCCCGGCATGCCTGGGGGCTCTCGGCCGCCCTGCACGCGGAGAGCGTGCTGGACGACCGCTTCGGGCACGTCGTCAACCGGGACTTCGCCGGCTACCACGTCGCGACCACCGCCGACGTCGGGACGGTCGACGTGGAGTGGCTCGCCGAGGACGACCCCTACGTCACCCGATGGGCACCGAGGGCATCGGCGAGACCGGGATCGTGGGCGTCGCCGCCGCCGTCGCCAAGGGGGCGCACCACGCCACCGGCGTCCGCGACCGCTCCCAGCCGGTCACCCTCGACCCGTTCCTGTCCCGCGCCATGTGAGTGCTTTCCCGCCCTATAGGGCGGGAAAGCACTCACATGGTCCGGTTGGCTCAGCGCACCGAGGCCATCCCCTGGGCCAGGCGCGTGACCGCCGCGCGCGTCTGCTCGATGGCGGCGATGCAGTCCGTCGGATCGGTGGGCGTGGACGTGCAGCCGCCGCGCACGAAGTGCTCGTGGCCCGACCGCACCGCGACCGCCGGGTCGGTGATCTCCCGGTCGCCGGGTCGCGCGCCCGCCGCGGCGTTCCCGACGTTCAGGACCTCCTCCTCCCACCGCCCGCACGCCGGCCACTGCCGGGCCAGCTCGGCGCTCGTGTAGCAGGAGTCCTGCTGGACGAGCCGCAGCTTGGTGCGCGCGGCCTCCAGCGACCCGTCCGGGCGCGCGGCGGGCGCCGAGGTGCCCTCCGTGTACTCGGTGGAGCAGCCGGCCAGGGCCAGGAGGGCGAGCAGCACCCCGACCACGACCCGCACCGAGGCGATCACCGCGCCACGGTGGCACCGGCGCGTCGGCGTCGCCACCGCGGGCGCCAGGCGTCCGGGGTGTGCCAGCGATGCGGCGTCGCTGGCAGGTCCGGTACCGCACGCCGTGAGGGCCCGGATCGCCACTTCTCGCTCTTTCCTCGCTCGCGCGACACGCCGAGAGCGGGCGCTCAGGTCGTCGCGAAGTCCGTGTCGCTGCCCAGCGATTCCACCGCGTCGACCTCGGCCAGGCGCGCCCGGTAGGTCTGCCGGACGTTCTCGAAGGCGTTCGGGCCGAGCGGAAGGCGCAAGGGCGGGTCGGTGAGGTCGGCGACCGCGAGCACGACCTGCGCGGCGCGGTCCGGGTCGCCGGGCTGGGTGCCGTGGAGCTTGACGAACTTCTCGCGCGACTCGTCGAGCACCGCCGAGTACTCCGGCATCGCGTCGGGCCGCGCCGGCGAGCGGCCGGCGAAGTCCGTGCGGAACGGGCCCGGCTCGATGATCGTGACCTTGATGCCGAAGCCCTCGACCTCGGCCGCGAGGCCCTCGGACATGCCCTCGAGCGCGAACTTCGTGGCCGAGTAGATCGAGCCGCCGAGCGCCGAGCGCACTCCCGCGAGCGACGACATCTGGATCACGTGGCCCGAGCCCTGCGCACGCATCACCGGCAGCACCGCCCGCGTCACGGCGAACGGCCCGAACACGTTGACGGCGAACTGGTCGCGGATCTGGTCCTCGGTGAACTCCTCGAACGCCCCGCGGCTGCCGTACCCCGCGTTGTTGACCACGACGTCGATGCGCCCGAACGCGGCGACCGCGTCGTCGACGGCCGCCGCCACCTGCCCGTCGTCGGTGACGTCGAGCGTCGCGATGCGAGCCCGGTCCGGCGTCTCGGTCGCGAGGTCGGCGATGTCCTCGACCCGCCGCGCGGTCGCGACGACCCGGTCGCCCCGCTCCAGCGCGGCCCGGGCGATCGCGCGTCCGAACCCGGTGCTCGTCCCGGTGATGAGCCAGACCCGGCCGGCTCCGTCCTGCGGCGACATCGCCGCCTCCTCCCGCTCCTGGGGTCCCTGACGGTCTCGACGTCGAGTCTGCCCGCCACCGGCGCGGACGTTCCGGAGACGCCGCCCGTCCCGTCCGCACGACCTCGGACGACCCGGCCGACGGCGCGCACAGCTGACCTGACAGGGCCCCGGCCGCATCACGCGGCCGGGGCCCTGTCGTGTGTTCAGCGCGGAGCGCCCCGCACCCGGAACCACCGACCGGACCGCGTCCCCTCGAGGCGCTCCAGCCCCGCTCCGGGGAACCACGGACGGGCGCGTTCCGCGGTGACGACGACCCATCGGCCGGCGACCGCGCGGGCGAGCTCGACCCAGTCCGGCGTCAGCGGGGTGGGGACGGTGTGGCCGCGCGCGAGGGCGAAGCCGTGGTCGGAGGCGCGGGGGTCGGTGAACATCGGGTCGAGGAGCACGACGTCGACGTGCTCACCGGCCGCCGCCATGTCGGCGAGCACCTGCCGGGAGTCGCCGTGCCGCACGCGCACCCTCGCCGAGCCCGCACGCGGCACCTCGCCCGCGAAGCCCTCCGTGGCGAGGATCGCCAGGACGAGGTCGGCCTCCACGCCGAGCACCTCCCCCTCGGACCCGAGCACCCACGCCGCCACGAGCGTGTCGCGGCCGAGGCCGAGGGTGGCGTCGAGGACACGGTCGCCGGCCCGTAGCTCGCCGGCCCGCACGAGCGGGTCGGTCTCGCGGTGGCGCAGGGCGCGCAGTCGTTTCGCCGCCGTGCCCTGGTGGAACGTCAGCCGTCCCCGACCGGACTCGGCGACGAGGCCCTCCGCGGTGCAGACCAGCACGGTCCCGGCGTCACCGCGTGCCCCGGCGACCGACCCGCCGTGTCGTTCGACGAGGCGCAGGCCCCACCGGTCGGCGAGATCCCGCGCCTGGGCGCGCACGGTGTCGGACGGCGCCTTGCTCGTCGTCACGACGACCTCGTGTCCCACGGCCCGCGATGGTGCCCGACCGCGATCGACGCTCAGCGGCGTGGCGGCGGCGCGGGCGCCGGTCCGGGCGCCGGCGGCAGGGGCGCCCGCCGCGGCACCGTCGGGGGAGGGGACGACGCGACCCGGTCCCGCCGAGGCTCCGGGCGGGCGGGACGCCGCGAGGGCCATGCGAGCACCGCGGCCATGGCGAGCATGACCACCGACAGCAGGTCGGCGACCGTCACGCCGTGCCGGCGGGTCAGTTCGAGCAGCACCTCGCCCTCGACGGGCTTGTTGATGCGCACCCAGATCACCGCGGCGACCACGAGCAGGGCCGCGAGCAGCACACGCCGTGCCGAGAACACCATGCAGAGGAAGACGTGTGCGGGCCACTCATCGTTCCCCGGGGCGTCATCGATGTGACGTGTCAGTGCTCCATCACCAGCCGCAGCAGCAGCACGACCAGCCCGAGCACGCCCGCCCCGATCGCCCCCCGGACCGCCCCGGACACGCGCCGCCGCGCCCGCCACCCCCCGATCCCGCCGATGACGACCAGGAACGCCAGCCCCAGCCAGATGACGGCGTCGATCGCGGTGACGGGGTCGTACCAGTCGCTCACGCCCCCGAGCACGACCACGAGCATCGGCACGACGCCGAGCAGCAGGAACTGCGACGAGTGGCGCGCGAGAAGCCGCAGCTCCGACCGCGTCGGTGGCGGCACGTCCTGGCGGGCGCGACGCGCCAACGTCGTCGCGAACCAGTGCGCCGCGAACGTCGCGATCAGCGGCCCGAGGATGATCTGCCCGGCGACGACGAAGTCCTCGATGCCGTCGTCGAGCGCCACCACCAGCACGGTCATCAGCACGACCGTCCCCTCGACACCGATCTCGACGTCGAGGCGCAGCGGCCCCCACCGCACGACGGGCATGTCGCTCACGGGGCGCATCGTGCCCCGCGACGAACGACCGGAAGCCGTCAGCCCACCGACCGGGTGATCACGGAGCGAGCGCCAGGGTGTCGCGGATCCCCTGGTCGATGACCGCCGTGTCCTCCGGGTTGCCGCCCCCTCCGGCGAAGTGCCCCCACACGCCCGGCACGACACGCACCTCCCCGCGCTCGATGTGCTGCGACGCCCACTGCTCGTCCTCGGGCGGGAAGTACAGGTCCTTCTCGGCGGGCATCGACAGCACCGGGCAGCGGATCGAGTTCAGCGCGGCGACGGTGTCGCCGTCGAAGCCCGGCGTCTGCCCCACGTCGCCGTGGAACCACGTCCAGGCCATCGCGAGCAGGTTGTTCGGGTCGCGCTCGTCGAGCCAGAAACCCTCCCAGAAGTCGACGAGGAAGTCCTCGAGCGACGACGCGCCGAGGCGCCGCCACTCCTCCTGCCAGTAGAAGGCCTGCGAGAAGCCCCATCCCGCGTAGACCCGCGCGAAGGCCCGGATGCCCTTCTCGGGAAGTCGGCGGTACCAGCCCTCCTCGAACGCCGCGTCCGCCCGCAAGGCCGCGGTGATCGACTCGAGGAACACGCGGTTGTGCGGGCTGGTGACGCTCGACCCGCAGAACGGCACCGCCCGCTGCACCATCTCCGGGTGGCTGACCGCCCACTGGTAGGTCTGCCCCGCCCCCATCGACCACCCGGTGACCAGTGGCAGCGTCGAGATCCCGAAGTGCTCGCTGACGAGCTTGTGCTGGCACTCCACCTGGTCGTAGAAGGTGACGTGCGGGAAGCGCGCCCGGTCGTAGGGCGGCGGGGTGTTGCTGGGCGACGACGAGAGCCCGTTGCCGAGCATGTTCGGCACGATGATGAACCACTCGTCGGGATCGAGCGCCTTGTCGGGACCGATGAGCCACTCGTTGTCGGTGTGCCGGCCCGAGTACCAGGTCGGGTAGACGATCGCGTTGCTCTTGTCGGCGTTGAGCGTGCCGTAGGTCTTGTAGGCGAGCTTGGCGTTCCGCAGCGTCGCCCCGCGCTGGAGCACGACGTCGCCGAGATCGAAGAGCTCGTGGTCGGTGGGGATGGGCATGGGCGCGCTCCCGTCGTCGAAAGATTTCGCCGGAAACTAGTCCGGCGGCGACAGGCGTCAAGGCCCGCGCACATCGACCCGGACCTTCAGGACGTTCTTCAACCAGGACACGTGCGCACCCGGCCCTCGCATCCGGGTGGCACCCCGGGGCGGTGCTCCGTGGTCGACGAACCACCGACCGCTGCGACGGGCACCACAAACAGGGAGGAACCCGCCGCGAGGTTCCAGCGAGCGCCAGGTCCTAGAGTCCGGACGTGACGCTCTGGCACGCGGTGCTGATCGCCGTCGCCGGCGTGTGGGCCGGGATGATCAACACGGTCGTCGGGTCCGGCACGCTGGTCACGTTCCCTGTTCTCGTCGCTCTCGGTTACCCCCCGGTGACGGCGACGACGTCGAACGCGATCGGGCTCGTGCCCGGGGCGGTCACCGGCGCGTGGGGGTATCGCCGTGAGATCGCCGGGGCACGCCGGCAGCTCGTCTCGTGGTCGGTGATGTCGGCGCTCGGGGCGATCGGCGGCACGATCCTGCTGCTCTCGCTGCCCGAGGACGCGTTCGAGACGATCGTGCCGTTCCTCGTCGGGATCGCCCTGGTGCTCGTCGTGGTGCAGCCGGTGCTGACCAAGCGGCTGCACCGCGTCCCGACGACGTCCCGACGCACCTGGCCGCTCTACCCGCTGATCCTCCTGGTCGGCGTGTACGGCGGGTACTTCACCGCCGCGCAGGGGATCCTGCTCGTCGGTGTCATGGGTCTGCTGCTCACCGAGCCGCTGCAGCGACTCAACGGCTACAAGAACGTGCTCGCGGCCGTGGTGAACGTCGTCGCCGGCGCCGTCTACGCCGTCATCGCGCCGATCAGCTGGTCCGTCGTGGCGATCCTCGCGGTCAGCTCGACGGTCGGCGGCCTGCTCGGCGCCCGGCTCGGGCGCCGGCTCTCCCCGACCGTCCTGCGCGCGGTGATCGTGGTCGTCGGCCTGCTGGCGATCGCCCGGTTGGTCTCGGAGTGACCTCGTTCCGACGCCGCTCCGACGCGCGGTCGTGCTCGCCGTCCCGCGGGGAGGGCAGGTCGGCGCCGCACCGCGGATCGGGCGGCTCCGGCGGCTCCGGGGCGATCGCCGGACCCCGCGTCCGCAGGTCGTCGAGAGGTCGTCGTGCTCCTCCGGAGGGTTCGAGCGGACGAACAGGGCGAGAACGAGGGTGCCCACGACGGCCACGACGGCCCAGATCCTCAGGCCGGGCAGCACCCACGGCACGTCAGCACCCACAGCAGGTCAGCACCCAGTCGCCGGCCGTGGTCACGATCGCGTGACGGTCGACGTGGCTCTCCGCACCCGAACGGGCACCGGCAGCACGATGAGCGCCGGTCCTCGCAGCGCGGACGGCCAACACTCCGCCGTTCGGATGCTCAGGTTGGCCGTCTCGACCGGAGAATGGGCGCACCGGAAGGAGGTGTCCGCCGCGTGTCCGATCGCCCACCGACGCCGCTGCCGGTGATCGGGCGTGTCCGCGAGCGGGAGCATCTCGCCGCGGCCACCGACGGGCGCCGTCGCGACGGCACCGTCACCGTCCTGCGCGGCGAACCGGGCAGCGGCAAGACCACGCTGCTCGACGAGGTCGCCGCCGCCACGACCCGCATGGTGCTGCGGACCGCCGGCGTGGAGGGCGAGGCGGTCCTGCCGTTCGCGGCGATCGCGGACCTGGTGCTGCCGATCCTGAAGCACGCCGACGAGCTGCCGGACGTGCAGCGCGAGGCGCTCGAGGTCGCGCTCGCCCTGCGCGCCGGCGACGCCGGGAGCCCGCTCGCGGTCTCCGCGGCCACCCTCGGTGTGCTCGCCGCGGGCGCCGACGCCCGACCGCTGCTCCTGGTCGTCGACGACTTCCCGTGGATCGACGCGCCGTCCCAGCAGGTGCTGCTCTTCGTCGCGCGGCGGCTCGGCCCCGAGCGGATCGCGCTGCTGCTGGGCGTGCGCGAGGAGATGCCGCTCGATCCCGCGGTCTGGCGCCTGCCCACGATCGCGCTGGGTCCGCTGACCCCCGAGGAGAGCCGCGAGCTCGTCCGCACGCTGCCGGTGCGCACGTCGCCCGCGGTGCTCGAGACGATCGTCGAGCGCTGCGGCGGCAACCCGCTCGCCGTGGTCGAGACCGCGCGGACAGCGGGCCCCGACCTCCTCGACACCGCCACCGCGTTGCCGCCGGGATCGGCCCTGGAGCGCGCCTGGTCCGGGGCGATCGACGGGCTGCCCGCCACCACCCGCTCGGCCGTGGCGGTCCTGGCGTTCAGTCACTCCACGCGCCGCGACGAGCTCGAGCCCGTCCTCGCGGACCTCGGCCTCGACGCCGACGACCTCCTGCCCGCCGAGCGCCGCCGCCTCGTGCAGCGCGACGACGAGCACATGTGCCTGCGCCACGACCTACTGCGGCCGCTCGTCGGGGCGCGCACGTCCCGTGACCTGCGCCGACGGGTCCTCCGGGGCCTGGCCCGGCACGCCCCGCGCGACCTCGCCGCCTGGTACCTCGCCGAGTCGACCGAGGCGCCCGACGACGACGTCGCCGAGCGTCTCGTCGACGCCGCGACCTCCGCCCGGCGGCGCTCCGCGCTCGAGGCCGCCGGACGCGCCTGGGCCCGCGCCGCCGACTTCACCGCCGACCGCGCGACCCGCGCCGAGCGCCTGCTCTCCGCGGCTACCGACGCCGCGATCGCAGGCAGCTCCACCCTCGCGGCGACGTGGTGCGAGCAGGCCCTGACCCTGCGCGGCGACGAGGCCTTCGCCGCGGACGTCGAGCTGGTCCGCACCCGCGCGCTGTCCTGGCTGGACCCGGCGAGCGCCATCGACGGGGCGCTGCGCGCGGCGGACGCCGTCCTCCCCCACGATCGGGCCCGCGCCGCGCGCCTCTACGTCGAGGCGGCGGTCCCCCTGACCATGACCGGCCGCCTGCGCGAGATGGAGGCCGTCGCCGACCGCGCCCGGACCGCGGGCGACGACACGCTGACCGGGCTCGCGACCGTGAGCCACGGATATGCGCTCGTCGGGCGCTGGGCCGACGCCCACCCGCTGTTCGACGAGTTCGTGGCCCGCGCCGTCGACGCCCATCCGCTCTGGGACGCGCAGGCCCTGGTCGCCGGCGCACAGACCGGTTGCTTCCTCGAGCGCTGCGACGACGCCCGCCGGCTGTTCGGGACGGTGACGCAGACGGCGCGGCAGTTCGGTGCACCCCTGATCCTGGCGTTCGCTCTGACCGCCCACGCGGAGATGGACTGGTGGGACGGACGGTGGCAGGCGGCCTACGCGGACCTCACCGAGGCCGTCGCGTGGGCCGACGAACTCGGCCAGCCCGGGAGCCGCGCGTTCGGCGCGACGCTGCTGGCGCGCATCGACGGCGCCCGCGGCGAGATCGCGTCGTGCCGCGCGCACGCCGAGGCGGCGCTGCGGGGCGCGGGGCCGTTGGGCATCACGAGCATCGAGATCTACGCGGCCGGCGCCCTCGGGGCGGGCGCGCTGGCCGTCGGCGAACCGGCCACCGCCGCCGCCCACCTCGGCCGGGCGCGGCGGTCGTTCGACGAGATGGGCGCCGTGTGCGCGACCTCGATCCCCTTCGCGGGCGACCTCGTCGACGCGACGGCGCGGGCCGGCGACCGGGCGGCGGCCGAGTCGGCGGTGGCGTGGGTGGCGCGCGACGCGGAGCGCACCGGGTCGGCGTACGCGGAGGCGATGGCCGCGCGCGGGCGCGGGCTGCTCGCCGACGACCACGACGACGCCGAGCGCTGGTTCGCGGAAGCGCACGCCGCGCACGAGCGGTTCCGCGCCCCCTACGAGCGCGCCCGGACCGTCCTCGCCCACGCCGAGGTCCGCCGACGCTGGCGCCGGCCCGGGTCGGCACGCGCGTTGCTGCTCGACGCCGAGGCGACGTTCGCCGGGCTGGGGGCGCGCCCGTGGGTCGAGCGCACCCGCCTCGAGCTCGCCGCCACCGGGCACCGCGCCGCCGGCCACCCCGCCGAGGAGCGGGCCGAGGACGAGGCGAGGCTCGAGGTCCTGACGCCCCAGGAGTTCCAGATCGCCCGGGGTGTCGCCGACGGCCAGAGCAACGTCGAGGTGGCGGCGGCGCTGTTCGTCTCGCGCAAGACCGTCGAGGCGCACCTGACCCGCATCTACCGCAAGCTCGGTGTCCGCTCGCGCACCGAGCTCGCCACCGAGTTCACGCGGCGTCGTCGTCTCCCCGAGGGAACTCCCTAGTAGCGACACCGAATGTCACCCGACAGGCTGACATTCGAACACGGGGCGTACGCACAGCTCGGGAGGTGGGATGACGGCGGCGACCACGGCCGAACGGCCCAGCTTCACCGGATTCCACCACTTCGCGTCGACGGTCAGCGACACCCCGCGCAGCGCCGCCTGGTACGAGCGCGTGCTGGGACTGACCCGCGGGTCGACACACTGCCCCCAGGACGCCACCGACGGCGTGTTGCTGAGCGACCCCGAGTCGGGGATCGCCATCCGGCTCAACGGCGCGGACGGCCGCGAGCCGCGCGGGCACGCGGCGCTGTCGGTGTCGAGCCGGTCGCAGCTCGACACCTGGGCGGTCTGGTTCGACGGGCTCGGCGTGCTCCACGACGGGGTCGTCGACGTCGGCGGTCCGGAGCCGTACGCGTATCTCGTGTTCCGCGATCCGGACGATCTCCCGCTGGTGCTGGTGCACGTGGCGGAGTGAGTCGCGAAGGACCGCGGAGTGCGGTGTACACACGTCGGGCGAGGACAGGGGGCGACGTGTGGGGGGGACGACGCGGGGGGCGTCGTGCACCGTGCTCCGCGACCCCGGTCCCGGCGGCGAGAGGGGCGCCGCCGGGCCCGGTCTACGCCTGTCCTGCGCTTTCGGGTGGCCGGTGGTGACCGGCCGGGCGCGAGTCGGCACAGTGACCCCGATGACGCCGACCCCGACCTCGCGGCGCCCGCCCGACCGGGCCCGCGACGAGACCCTCCGCCGGCAGGCCCTCGGCCTCGGCGGTGGCGCGGTCGTGCTCGGCGTCGTCCTCGGTCTCGTCGTGCTCGCGCTCTACCCGACCCTCGATCCCGACAACGTCGGGCGCGGCTTCGTCCTCGTCGGCGGCCTCGCCACCGCGGCACTCGTGGGTGCCGGCGGCCAGCGCGTGCGCGCCCTCCCCCGCGTGCCGGTACGTTCGGTCGTCCGCACGCTCGTCGCCCACGCCGCGATCAGCACGGCCGTCGGCGTGGTGCTCGTCCCGCTCGCACACGGCGGCTGGACGCCGGTCCTCGTCGTCACCATCCTCGGCACGCTCTCCCTCGGCGGGCTGGCCGTGGTCGTCGGCCGGTGGTCCGCGGCCTGATCACGTCATGTGAACGCCCGTCCGCCGCCGGCGACGTCGTGATCACCGCATGCACGCGTCGACCTCGGGCGGGGTCGGAACAGGTGGTCAGGCGGGGAGCCGGGGGCGTCCCCCCGGCATGGGTCTCTGCCGCGAGTCGATCCAGTCGGGGGGCACGAACCAGGGCCGCCCGTCGACCATCGTCACCGACCAGTGCCCGTGGTGGAGCAGCTGGTGATGCCACCTGCAGAGCAGGCACATGGTGTCCAACGCCGTCTCGCCACCGTCGAGCCAATGATCGACATGGTGGGCCGGGCAGCGGCGCGGTCGGCGGGTGCAGCCGGGAGAGGCGCAGCCGCCGTCGCGCAGGTTCAGGGCGCGGCGGATCGCATCCGGGGCGGTGCGCTGGCGGCGTCCGACGTCGAGTGGCCCGGAACGGTTGCCGAGGACCATCGGGACGATCTCTGTGTCGCCCGCCGGGTCCGGACGATCATCGTCGCGGGTCTCGCGGCACGCGTTCCGGGCGACGCCGTGCGGGCTGCGAGCGTCCTCGACGAGGTCCTTGAGCACGTCGGTCTGCCGGCGAGCCGGGCGGCGCCCGTCCTGCGGCCCGGTCGGGGCCGACAACTCGTCGATCACGTCGCAGAAGGCCTCGCCGTCCACCGGGTCCCCGATGCGGTCCCGGTAGAGCACCGACCCGTCCTTGCGGCGCACGATCAGCAGCTCGTCGTCGCGCCCTGCGTCGTCCTCGGGCGGTTCCTCGCCGTCGGGGTCGAGATGGGCCGGCAAACGGTCCGCGACCGCCTGCAGCCCCTGGGGGCCCAGCCGGGTCGCCTCCTCGGCCAGCGTGCGCTCCGCGTCCGACCGGGCGCGCTCGAGCGCCTCCCGCTCGACGGCCCCCCGGCCCGCGTTCGCTCGTGTTCGAGGATAGGGCACATCCCCGACAGCGCCGCCCGCCGTCGGCGCGCCGACACCGTCGGCGGCGTCCTCACCGGGTCGGCCGCGCAACCCTCGCGGCGTGTCGGTCGGGTCCCGGGACGGCGCCGAGGTCGAGGCGTCCGGCCTCGCGCAGCACGGCGACGAGGCACCCGGCGTAGCAGACGGTCTCGCCGATCGCGTAGAGCAGGCAGGTCACGACGAAGTCACCCGTGACGAGGGCGCCGCCGACGACGGCGGTGAGCGCGACGGCGGCGCGCACCACCTGGAGCCGCAGGAGCGCGCCCTGCCGGTCCACCATGATCAGCAGCGGGGTGAGCGGCGCCGTGGTGATCTGCAGGGCGAACGGGACGGCGAGCAGCGCGGTGACGGTGCCGACCGCGGCGTACTGCTCGCCGAGCAGGGTCCCCGCCAGCGGCGGTGCCGCCACGATCAGGACCGCGGCGACCAGCGAGGACCCGGCGCCGAGCATCGCCATCTGCCGCAGCACCGTGCGGCGCAGCTCCCCCCGCGGCCGGCGGACGTGCGGGGCGAGCAGGCTCTGGGACACCTGGGCCAGCGCCTGCCCCAGCAGCCCGGTGGGTGCCCCGGCGATGCGCTGGGCGAGGCCGACGTAGCCGGCGGCCACGACCCCGAAGAACGGCGCCGCCAGCAGGGTCATGGTCTGCATCGACAGCACCCAGATCGACTGGGCGCCCACGGTGACGAGGCTCTCGCGCGCGGACAGCCGGATCCCGCTCGCCGGGAGACGGGGGCTCCGCGACCGGGTGACGGCGATGGCGACGAGCCGTCCCGCGAGCACCGCCACGCCCAGGGCGACGGCCGACCCGAGCAGCAGCCCGGCCGTGACCTGGAGGCCCGCTCCGAGCACACCGCTGAGCAGGTTGCGCACGGCGAGCGCCGTGCGGCGCTCCTCCCGGATCAGCTCGGCGTTGTCCAGCACGGTCCCGCCGTAGGCCAGCAGCAGCAGGCCCGTGGTCAGGGCGACGGCGGCCGTGTCGCTCGCCCCGAGCAGCCCGGCCCCCAGCGCCACCGCGCCCGCGAGGGCGACGGCGGCCGCCAGCGCCGCGACGCCGGTGCGGCGCAGCCCCGCCGCGGTGTCGGGGGTCTCGACGACCGGGATCCGGAACTCGTGGCACAGCGTCGCCGCCGGTTGCAGGACGACCGCGATGCCCGCCCCGACCTGGTAGAGGCCCATCTCGGCCGGGTCGACCAGCCGGGTGAGCACCGGGACCGCGACGACCAGGCACAGCTGCCCCAGTACCTGCCCGAGCAGGAGCCGGACGAGGGGACCTCTCACACCGCTCCCCCGAGGTCGCGCACCGCGCGGGCCACCCGGTCCGCGACGAGGTCCCAGTCGTAGCGCCGGGCCCACGCGGCCGGCATGATCAACGGAGCGGCCGTGGCCGCCTTCTCCAGCGCGTCCGCCCATTCCTCGGTGTCGCAGGGCGCCTCGACCGGGATCCCGGTGCCGGCGGCGATCTCGGCGACCGGGGCGCACCCCGCCCAGTGCACGACCCGCGTGCCGCAGGACATCGCCTCGAGCGCGGGCAGCCCGAACCCTTCGAGGGTCGAGGGCATGACGAGCGCGGCGCTGCCGCGGTAGAGGCGGGCGAGCGCGGCGTCGGAGACCCCGCTGCGGACGTCCACCCGGTCGCTCACCCCGGCGCGGGCGGCGAGCTCGAGCATGGCCTCGGGCGACGGCCCCACGACCACCAGGCCCAGGTCCGGGCACCGGGCGAGCGCTCGGAAGACCACGTTCACGTTCTTGTGCGCCTTGGCGTTGCTGACCAGCGCCAGGGTCGGGCGGTGGAAGAGCTCGGCCTCGCCCTCGGCGACGAAGGCCGGGGAGCACCCGTTGCCGACGACGTCGACGCGCACCGAGGCCGCGCCGTGGCCCAGCCAGTCCTCGATCACCGCGCGGGAGGACTCGGAGACCGTGAGGACGCGGCCCGTCCGCACGATCTGCGGTCGCACGACGGCCGCGTAGTACATCTCCTTGAGCCGGGACCCGTCGTCGAGATGGATGAGGTCGTGCACGGTGAGCAGCTGGCGTGCCCGGGCCGGACCGGCGTTCGGCCCCGGGGTGACGATCAGGTCGCCCGGTCCGGGTCGGAGCCGCCCCGGTCGGACGCAGTCCAGCGGCGTCGTGGCCGAGCCTCCCACCGGCAGGCGGCGCACGGAGGTCCCGAGCCGCCCCGGGAGGCGCGACAGCAGCTCACGCGCGAAGCGTGCGATGCCGTGGTCACCGATACGACGGTCGTCGACATAGATCATCGGGCGGGCCTTCCGGACGAGGTCAGGGCGGGCGAGGACAGCGACCGCAGCGAGGCGAGCACCACCGCGCCCCCGAGCACGGCGACCAGCAGGAACACGACGATCCCCTGGCTGAAGAGGTAGGTCCGCCAGAGCTCGGCGACGCCGTAGCCGACGACGCCGGCCGCCGCGGCGAGCACCGACCGGTAGCGGGAGAGATGGCCGAGCAGGACGCCGATCACCCCGAGGGACAGGGCGAGCGCGAACAGCCCCCCGTAGCCGTAGTCGGAGAGCACGTCGGCGAAGGCCGAGTTGGTGGTCAGCGTGTCCGCGACGTCGACGGTCGAGGCGTAGCGTTCCCCGCCACGCGGCTTGGCGTCGGTGGAGAACAGGAAGTCCTCGCCGCGTTCGTGGCGCAGGGCGTAGCCGTCGGGACTCTGCTCGACGTCCGCGGGCGCGCGCAGGAAGGTCGGCACCCACACCCCGGCGCCGCGGGTCGCGTCGTACTGCTGGGGATAGCGCCCGCTCGCGACGGCGTCGGCGACGCCGAGCGACACCTGGAACGGGGCGCCGAGGTAGGTCAGCAGCTGGTAGGAGTTCGCCGCGAGCGGGCTGTCCACGCCCTGCGCGGTGTAGAAGTTCTCGTTGCGCAGCGAGTTCAGGACGGTCAGGGCACCGAAGAGGACCACGGCGGCGAGCGCGAGGGCCGACCAGCGCACCCGCGCCCGCGGCCGCCGGGCGACGTGCAGGAACAGGTACACGACCACGGCCATGAGCACCGCCAGCCGGGAGGCGAACAGGGCGTTCGCGGCGAGCAGCAGCACGCTCGCCCCGGTCTCGACCGGGCCGATCAGCCCCCGCCGCCAGAGATGGACCGCCATCGGTGCGGCGACCGCGCTCGCGTAGCGCAGCGTCGCGGGACCGGCGGCGCCGCCCAGGGCGCTCTTGAGGTCGTTGCCCGTGCTGCCCTCGAGCGCGGCGACGACGTCGACGGTGGACGCGGCGAGCACGAGGGAGTACCCGACCCCGACCGCTGCGAGCAGGGCGACCAGGCGGAACAGGCGCCGCTCCCCGACGGGGTCGTCGTCGAAGCGCGCGAGGCCGGCCGGTCGCGGCAGGCCGGCCCCGCACCGGTGGCCGAGCACGAGGAGCCCGGTGCACAGCAGGTACCACCCGGCGAGCACGGCCAGCCCGCCGAGGGTGACCTCGGCGCGGTGCGCGAACCCTCGCAGCGTCGTGGAGGCGCCGGGGACCGCCCACGCCAGCGCGCTGAGCAGCACCGGGGCTCCGAACAGCACCCCGGGGTGGAGGACGTGACGCAGGCGCATCGCCGGACCCGCGGGATCAGGTTCCGGTGGCGGCCTCGAGCACCGTGGCGGTGAGGGCCTCGTCGAAGACACGGACGTCGAACCGCCACGCGTGCTCGGCCACCGACTCGCGGGGCACCCGGGCGGCGAGGTCCACCGCCTCGCCCAGTGAGGCCGGGGACGCCGGGTCGAACACCGCACCCACCGGCCGGCCCGCGAGGGTCTCGCACGCCCCGCCCTCGACGTTGACCACGACCGGGGTCCCGGCGGCCATCGCCTCGACCGGCATGATCCCGAAGTCCTCCACCGGCGGGAACACGAACACCGAGGCACGCTGGTAGAGGCTGTAGAGCATGGCGTCGGACGGGTCGACGACGAGGTGCACCGGCACCCGGGCCGTGGCGGCCGCCTCGCGCAGCGCCCGTTCCTCCGGCCCGCCGCCGGCGATGACGACGGGCAGACCGACGGCTTCCCCCGCGCGGATCACCAGGTCGAGCCGCTTGTAGGGGATGAAGCGCGAGGCGCCCAGCACGTACTCGGAGGGGAGCGCGGCGGCGGCCCACGCCTCGGTCCCGGTGAGCCGGCCACGCCAGTCGTCGAGGGCCGCGATCCGCTCCACCGCGACCGGGGGGTGGATGACGGATGCCTCGCGACTCCAGGTCCGCGCGATGCGCCGTGCCACGTAGCGGCTGTTGGCGATGACGGTGTGCGCGTCGGCGGCGCGTCGGCGGTCCACCGCACGCAGCAGCGGGCTGGTGGCGCGCGCGGCCCGCCCGGCGCCGCGGGCGTCGAGGTCGGGCTCCCACACGTACCGCGCCGGCGTGTGCACGTAGAGGATCTTGCGCATTCCCGGTGCGCAGGAGAACCGGACGTGGTGGGCGAAGCTGTGGGTGCTGACCACCGCCCAGTCGTAGGAGCCCCGCATCTGGTGGCTCCACACCAGGGGGGCCAGCGGCAGGGCGAGCGCCTTGTGCCGCCGCAGCGGTGTGCGGGCCAGCCACGTCTCCCGGACCGTCCGCCCGGGGAATCGGTCGGCCCGGTCGTCCCACAGGCACAGCACGTCGGCGTCGGGGAAGTCGGCGACGATGCGCTCGAAGACCTGCTCCGACCCGCCGGTCGAGGCGAGCCATTCGTGCACGAGCAGCCCGCGTCCCGGCGGCGCGTCCGAGCGCGGCGCGGCGAGACGGAGCGGACGGGCGGTCGGGGCCGGGGCCGGGGTTGAGGTCGGGGTCGGGGTCGGGGCCGGGGTCGAGGACGCGGTCACGGACGGCTCCGATCGTGGCTGAGGTCGGCACGTCCGACGCGCACGCCGTCGCCGCGGCCGGTCGCGCTTCCGGCGTCGGCGACGCGGTGCTCGCGGGCCCGGACCCGCGGGGTCGGCGGGGTGGTCGGTGAGGACGCAGGGTGATGCGAGGCGTGGTGCGAGGAGTGGTGCGCAGGGGACGCGCGCTCGTCGGCGGGGACGGGAGCGGACGCCGCCGCCGGCAGGTCGCCGTAGCCCGTGGCGAGGGGTGCGCAGCGCGCCGGTGCCAGGGTGAGCACGACGCCCAGGACACGCGCGGCCACGGCGTGCAGGGCCTCGACGGACTGGGCGAGCTCGGCGCGTGAGGTCCGCCCCGACCGGCCCAGCAACAGGACACCGTCGACCAGCGGCGCGAGCACGGAGGCGTCGCTGACGGCGAGCAGCGGCGCGGTGTCGACCACGACGTGGTCCCAGGGGGCACCGGTCTCGCCCATCTCCGCGACCAGGCGGCGCATCCGCCCGGAGCCGAGCAGCTCGCTCGGGTTGGGCACGAGGGGCCCGGCGGCGAGCACCTGGACACCGGTGGCGGTCGGCTGCACCGCGTCGCGCACGTCCACACGGCCGGCCAGGACGTCGGTGAGCCCCACCGCGCGGGGCAGGCCGAAGCGCTCGGCCACGGCGGGGCGCCGCAGGTCCGCCTCGACGAGCAGTACCCGGCTCCCGCTCGCCGCGAGCGCCACGGCGAGGTCACACGCGAGGGTCGTCTTCCCCTCCGCCGACGTCGAGCTGGTCACGGCCAGGACGCGCGGGGGGTGGTCGACGTCGACGTAGGCCAGGTTGGTGCGCAGGCGCCGAACGGCCTCGGCCGTGGGCGAGTGCGGCGCGTCGCGGGTCGGCACGGAGGTCGCGGTCGTGGTGGGCTCGAGGTAGGTGGTCGCCAGCAGCGGGAGCCCGGTGACCTCCCGGACCGCGCGGGCCGAGCTCACCGAGGTGTCGGTCGCGTGCCGGACGACGGCCAGCAGCACCCCCACGAGCAGGCCGCCGAGCAGCCCGAACGCCACCGGTACCGGCCACGGCGGCGAGGTGATCTCGGCGGTGTCCGCGGGCTCGACGACACGCACGCTCACCGGCGGGGTCGCCCCCGGGCGCAGCGGGCGTTCCAGCTCGTCGACCGCGCCGGGGAGGACCTGGCCGATCGCGTTCGCGATCCGTACCGACTGCTGCGGGTCGTGGGTCGAGACCGTCACGTCGAGCAGCACCGAGTCCTGCTCGCTCGACGCGGTGACGTTCTCGGCGAGGTCCTCGGGCGTGGTGTCGAGCCCCAGGTCGCGGATCACGGCCTTCGTCACCCGGGGCCGGGTGACCAGCTCGACGTAGGAGATCACCCGGGCCTGGGAGAACTGGGCGCCCTGGTAGGCCTCCATGCTGTCGCCCGTGCTCTGCGCCGCGACGTAGAGCGAGATCCGAGCGCTGTAGGTGGGTGGCACGGCGAACACGGCCAGCACCGCGACGGCGAGGCCGAGCAGCGTGCCGGCGGCGACCCAGCGCCAGCGGGTGCGCACGATGCGCAGCTGGTCGAGCGGCGTCATCGCGGGGCGGCCCCCGGCGGGCACGGACAGGCGGTCATCGTCCGCGGGCAAAGAGCACCTCCGCGAGGGTCCGCAGCAGCACCTTGACGTCGAGCCACAGCGACCAGTTCTCGACGTAGTAGTTGTCGAAGCGGGCCCGGTCGGAGATCGGGGTGTCCCCCCGCAGCCCGCTGACCTGGGCCAGCCCGGTGAGCCCGACGGGCACCCGGTGCCGGGGCCCGTAGTCGATGTACCGGTCGGAGAACTGCTCGACGAAGTGCGGACGCTCGGGGCGCGGGCCGACCAGCGCCATGTCGCCCCGCACGATGTTCCAGAGCTGCGGGAGCTCGTCGAGGGAGGTCCGCCGCAGGAACCGCCCGACGGGGCCGACCCGGTCGTCCTGCGCGATGGACCACTGCGTGGCCGACTCCGAGTCCGTGGCCGGCCGCATCGAGCGGAACTTCAGGCACTCGAAGCGCCGGCCGTCCAGGCCGACGCGCTCCTGGCGGAAGATCACCCCGGGCCCACCCTCGAGCCGGACCGCGAGCGCGCAGAGCGCCATCAACGGCGAGAACAGGATCAGCGCCGTCGTGGCCACGACCGTGCCGGTGATCCGCTTGAACGCGCGCGCCAGGCCGTTGAAGGCCGGGCGGCGGATGCGCAGGATCGGGATGGAACCGATGTGGTCGCCGCCCCCGGCCATCGTGTGCAGGGAGTACAGCCGCGGGACGACCAGGATGTCGCAGGGCGCGCACTCGGGCTCGCGCAGGACAGTCAGGAGCTCGAGGTCGCTGCGATGGCCGCCGGTCACGAGCAGGACGTCGACGCCGTGCGCCGTGACGGCCTCCCCGAGGGCGGACACCGGCCCGAGACGGGGGACGACGAACGACGCCTCGGCCTGGTCGCAGTCGTCGACGAACCCCACGACGTCGAGCCCGTAACGGGCGTGCCGACGCAGCAGGGTCGCGAGCTCCGCGGCGGTGACGCCCCCGCCGACCAGGATCGTCGGGTGGGCGACGAGCCGTCGGCGGCGGGCCCACAGCAGCACCGAGGTCGTGAGGAAACGACCCAGCACGACGTGGACGATCACCGGCAGCGACAGGAGGAGTGCGATGGTGCCCGCGTTGTTGTCAGCGGTGATCGCCGTCGGGTCGACGGCGAGGTACCAGAGAGCCCGCAGGACGCCGACCAGCGCGATCACCATCAGGAGGCGGGCCACGATGGTGGGCAGGTCGTCGAGCACGCTGAGGTGGAGCTTCGCGCGGTACCGGCCCCCGATCGAGAAGCTCAGGACGGTGAGCACCGCCGTGAGGGCGAGCGGGACGATGTGCTCCGGGAACCAGAGCGCCGGGGTCATGACCATGACCGCGTCGACGGGCAGGACGAGCATCCAGGCCTGCAGCCCCCACCGTGACCACCGGCCCACGGGCCCCGTCCCACGGGCGGATCTCTCCGACGTGTCGGCGGGCGCCTCCCGGGCCGGGGGCTCCCTGAGCTCCAGGGCCGGTGGCGTCGCCTCCGCCGCCGTCGACTCGGCCAGCAGCCTCCCCGCGTTCTCGGCCATGCGTTCCATTCCCCCCGGCGGCCAGCAGCACTGACGGACGTCGTGTGCAACATTCGGACTATCGGCTGGCCCATTTGCACTAGCAACGCTAGGAGAGCGTGCCCACTCCGGCGTCTCGCGGCCGGAGAATCACTCCATCGAGCGCGCGCGGCGGGCTCGCACTCCGCCCCGGTCCAGGGCTAGGTACACGCACGGCCGAGTGGTGTGCGGTGACCCCGTTCGCTCCCGTGGACCAGCGTGACCACACTGGAGGCATGGGGGGTCGAGCAGCCCGGCGGTCGGAGGCGACCGTGCGACACATCGGCGAGCGCTTCCGGGTCGGCTTCGACGACGCCGCGATCGGGATGTCCGTGACCCGTCTCGACGGGCAGTACCTGCGGGTCAACCGGGCGTTCTGCGCACTGGTCGGTCACGACGAGGCGACCCTGCTGCAGATGCGTCTGCAGGACCTGACCCATCCCGACGACGTCGAGGACGCCGACCAGCAGACGGCGTGGGCGATGGAGCGCGGCGAGGCGTCGGTGTTCGTCGACAAGCGCTACGTCCACGCCGACGGGCACCTCGTCGACGTGCGCGTGGCCACGACGTTCATGCGCGACGACGACGGCGAGCCGCAGTACTTCTTCACCCAGGTCCAGGACGTCTCCGAGCTGGTGGCGGCACAGCGGGACGCCCGCGACGGGCGCCGTCGCCTGGAGCGCGTGATCGCCTCCACCACGGCGGCCTACGTCGAGTTCGATCCCTGGGGTGTGGTCGTCGACTGGAACCCCGCCGCCGAGGAGATCTTCGGGTGGACGCCGGAGGAGGCGGTCGGGCGTACGCTGCTCGATCTCCTCGCGCCGCAGGAGCACCGGGAGGCCTACCGGGAGCAGATGCGGCAGTACCGCGAGGAGTACGTCGGGCGGGTCGCGACGACGCTGGAGACCGAGCTGCTCTGCCGCGACGGCCGCCGGGTCCCGGTCGAGGCGACCTTCTGGACCGTCAGCGACGGCAGCGACGGCAGCGACGGCAGCATCCATGCCTTCTTCCGCGACATCACCGAACGGCGCCGCAACGAGGAGGCGATGCGGGCGACGACCCACGCCCTCGCGGAGGCCGAGCAGCTCTGGCGGCTCACCCTCGACAACGCCCCCACGGGCATCGCGCTCGTCGGGCTGGACAGCCGCATGATCAGGGTCAACGCCGCGCTGTGCCGCATCCTGGGCTACAGCGAGCAGGAGCTTCTCGCGCGCACGTTCCTGGAGATCACCCACCCCGACGACCTCGAGGTCAGCGCCGACCGGCTCCACCGAATGCTCGCCGGGGAGTTCGACCACTTCGCGCTGGAGAAGCGCTACCGCCACGCCGAGGGGCACCCCGTCTGGGTCGGTCTGTCCGTCGCGATGGTGCGGGACTCGAGCGGCGCGCCGCTGCACTCGATCGTCCACGTCGAGGACATCACCGAGCGCCGTGCCCGCACCGAGCAGCTGCAGGACCTGGCGCTGCGGGACCCGCTCACGGGCCTCGCCAACCGGGCCCGGTTCCTCACCGAGCTCGAGGACGCGATCGCCGCCCGCGAGGCCCGGCGGCCGCTCGCGGTCCTCTTCCTCGATCTCGACGGCTTCAAGGACGTCAACGACACCTACGGTCATCCGGCCGGCGACCAGGTCCTGCGCATGGCCGGGCAGCGCCTCGAGGCCGCGGCGCGCACGGTCGACCTGGCCGCCCGCCTGGGTGGCGACGAGTTCGCCGTGCTCCTGCCCTCGCTCACGCGCCCCGAGGACGCCGGGACGATCGCCGCGCGGGTCCTGTCCGCGCTGAACGAGCCCTACCGGCTGCCCTCCCGGCCGACCATCACCCTCGGCGTCAGCATCGGCGCCGCCCTCGCCGACGACCGAACGTCCCGCGGCGCCGACCTGCTCGCGGCGGCGGACGCCGCGATGTACCGCGCCAAGCGGAGGGGGAAGAACACCTACGTCGTCGGCTGACGGGCGGGGCCGCGTCGACCGGGAGCCTGGAGCCGGCGCTACGCGTCCATCCCGCGGAACTGGTGGAGACGCCGCACCGCCACCACCGTGAGGATCACCAGGGCCGGCAGCGTGGCGAGGCTGGGCAGCCCGAAGAGCGCCGTGCCGATCAGTGCGAACAGGGCGCCCATGGCGCCCATGGCCGGGCCCGCCTTGAGACGCGAGGCGCCGTCGCCGCGGACGAAGCCGTCCCGCACCCACGTCAGCACGAACAGGCCACCCAGGGACGTCCCGAGCAGCGTGATCGGGGCGAGCAGCCCGAAGATCAGGTAGAAGTCGCTGAGCGGGTTGCCCGCCGGCAGCCGCGCCCCCAGCACGATGATCAGCACGAACGTCACCACCCCGGCCACCCCGGTGACGACGGAGACGACGACGCCCTCGCGGCGCAGCTGAGAAGCTCGCGGTTCGCCGACCCAGTACCAGCCCGGCCCGGGCGCGATCGGCACGCGAGGTGGGGGCCCGTGTCCCGTCATCGGTTCGGCCTCCAGTCCGACGCGTCGCCGTCGGCCGCGCTGGCGTCGGCCATCGCGTCGGTGTTCGGCACCGGCCAGCCCGCCTCGGTGTCGAACATCGTCTGCTCCATCGCGCGCTGCTCGGTCGTGATGCGCGTCGAGAGCTCGTTCACCTGCACGACCGCCGTCACGATCATGGTGGCGCCTGCGGCGAGCGCGGTGAGGATCGCGACGCAGGCCGCGGGGACGCCGACGGCGGTGAGCGCGGTGGCGAACGCCGTGACCAGACCGGCCGCCATGACGACGGCCGCGGCCTTGATCGCGGTCCAGAACGAGTCGAGCTGGTCGGCGTAGGTGTGCAACGACGTCGCCATCGCGTCGCAGTGCTCGCGGACCGTGCCGACGTAGCCGGCCTGCGCCGGGACGAGCGCCTGGTAGGCCTCGGCCGCGCGACCCTGCCACTCGATGTTCGCCTGCATCCGGTCGAGACCGACCTCCCCGGCCGTCACCCCGAGCGCCGCGCCGATCCCGGACCAGATGTCCGCGACGTGGTGCAACCGGTCGGAGTCGCCGGCCCGCGCGATGAGCTCCCGCAGCTCCTCGATCGCCTGCCGGTGCGCCTCCTGCACCCGGCGGACCCCCTCGCGGACCGCCTCGACCAGCTCCGGTGACACCAGGACCGGGCCGCCGACGGACGCGGCCGTGGCCATGACGTCGTCGACCAGGGCGTAGAACGCGCGTGCCTTCTGGTCGATCCCGTCGACCTCGGCCCGCACCTCGTCCACGACCGCCACCGCGCCTACCCTCCTTCCGGTCGCAGCGCCCCGAGACGTCCGGCGTTCTCGGCGTCCTCCCGGCCGTAGGCCGACGCCGCGCCGTCGAGCGACGCGGAGACCGCCCGGAACGCCTCGACGCCCTGGGCGATCACCTGGTCGACCCGCTGCCGCAGGTCCTCGTAGCTTCGGTCGAGACCGGCGTCCACCCCCCACTGCGAGAACACGAGCGGATCGACGGTGACGGTCTCGAGCGTCATGCGCCGGACCTCGAGCCGGTCGGACGCGCCCCGCCAGAGCGCCGCGTCGTCGCGCAGCGCCTCGAGCGCGACGTCCACGCCGTCGTCGCCGGCCCCCGGCCCCGGTGCGCTCACGGCGCCATCCCCGCGAGCCGCGCGACCAGCGCCGGGTCGCCCGCGAGCTGCTGTAGCGCCACCGTCGCCGGGTGCGACGGCCCGTGCCGCACGGCCTCGGGCACGGCGTCGCGCCGCAGGCCGGCGAGCACGTCGAGCAGTTCGGCCTCGACGTGGCGGACGTGCGCCGACCTCGCCCACCCCGGATCGACGGTGACCGCGGTGACGGTGCCGTGGCGCCCGGTGGCGCTGACGTGGCCGCCCGCGCTGGTCCGCTCGACGACCCGTCCGGCCGGCGCCGTCGCCGCCGCGGAGAACCGCGCGACGTCCCGGCTCGCGTCCTCGACCAGGCGCGCGAACGACCCGCCCCACGGCGACAGATCCGGGACGCCCGACGCGGGTGCCGGCTGCTCGACGGGCGCAGCGAGGGCCCCGGCGACCGCCCGCGCCGCCGCGACCACGACCTCGTCCCCCAGCCGCGACGGGTCGATCCGCGCGCGCCAGTCGTCCGCGAGGGAGACGCCGGCGGGATCGAGGGCGACCACCACGACGTCGTCCCGCCGCTCGACACCGGAAGGCCGCGCCGACGGCGACGACCGCGCGAACCGCGCGTACTCCGCGTCGTCCAGACCCGCGAAACCCCACCGACGGTCGTCCACGCGTCACCTCCCCCGCGATCGTGACACGACCGGCGGCGACGCAAGGGCCGAACGGAAGAACCGGTCGGGGGCGCTCGGCCGCCCGGGGTGTCCCCCGAACGTGCTCGGTAGCCTGCCCGCGACCACACCTCGGCCGTCCGGGGACGACGGCGCCCGCGGGGAGGTGACGAGTGGCGACGATGATCGGGCCGTACCGGCTCGAGCAGCTGCTCGGCCGCGGCGGGATGGGCGAGGTCCACCGCGCGGCGGACACCCGCAAGAACGATCGGCTCGTGGCGCTCAAGCTGCTCAAACGCGAGGTCGCCGACCCCGTCTACGAGGAGCGCTTCCGCCGCGAGGCCGAGGCGGCGGCGCGGCTGCGCAACCCGCACGTCATCCCGATCCACGACTACGGCGAGGTCGACGGGCGGCTGTTCCTCGAGATGGCGCTGGTCGAGGGCGCGGACCTCAGCGCCGAGATCGCCCGCCACGGGCCCCTGTCGCCGCCGCGGGCGGTGCGGCTGATCGGCCAGGTCGCCAGCGCGCTCGAGGCCGCACACCGGGAACGGCTCGTCCACCGCGACGTCAAGCCGTCGAACATCGTGCTGCTCGACCCGCAGGGCGCGGGCCATCCGGACGACGAGATGTACACCTACCTCGTCGACTTCGGGATCGCGCGGTCGATCACCGAGTCGAGCCTGACGGCCACCGGCATGACCGTCGGCACCGCGACCTACATGGCCCCGGAGCGGTTCGCCCACCCCGCCGAGGCGGACCACCGCGTCGACGTCTACGCGCTCGGCTGCGTCCTGTACGAGGCGCTCACCGGCACACGACCGTTCGCGGCACGCGACTTCGGCGCCCTGATGCACGCCCACATGAAGGAGCCGGTGCCCCTGGCGTCCCGCGAACGCCCCGGCCTGCCCGCCGGCCTCGACGCGGTGATCGCCCGCGCGATGGCGAAGAACCCCGCCGAGCGCTTCGGCAGCGCCGGCGATCTCGCGAGCGCCGCCCGCGAGGCGTTGACCCGCGACGCGACCGCGCCCGTCGCGCCGATGCCCGTGCCCCCACGGCCGCCGCCGGCTCCCCCGCCGCCGCCACCTCGTCCGGTGCCAGCGCCCCCACCACCCCCGGCGCCCCTCTCCGCTCCCGAACCGGAGCCCGCGCTCCGCGCCCTGAGCGGGTCGCCGCGGGACGACCGGTGCCAGTACCTCGACGACCACGGCACGGTCGTGCGCTGGGTCGTGGCACCCGGCGCGACCGTCCACCCCGGCACCAAGCTCGCCGACGCCCGGTCGCGGGGAGGTCCCGCCGACCTCGTCTCCGCGTCGGCCGGCGTGGTCGACGCCCTGCTCGCCGCGCCGGGCGAGGCGTTCGGCCCCGAGCGCGACCTCATCGCGCTCTCCCGGCACCGGCTCCCGCACTCGAGGATCGCGTCCGCGACGCGCGTCCTGCTCGCGGTCCTGGTCGCCCTCATCGTGCTCGGCGCGCTGGTGAGCGTCTTCGGGTGAGGGGCGCTTATCGTCGCGCGGTGACGCCGACCGCCCGCGCACGCCGATGAACCGGCGCGTCTTCCTGGCCGTGGCCGGTCTCGCGGCGTGGCCCGTGCTCACCGGCTGCAGCAGCGCGGCGCCCGCCGCGGACCCCCGCGCGCCGGGCCTCGACGACCCGGACCGCAAGCACGTCGCCGAGGCGATCATCAGCACGTTCGAGAACTCCACGACGACGCTGCCCTACGACGCGGCCCAGCGTCTCGGCGACGGCCGCGGGATCACCGCCGGCCGCGCCGGATTCACCAGCGGCACACACGACCTCCTGCTCGTCCTCCGGCGCTACGAGGCGATCGCGGGCGGATCGACGCCGCTGACCCGGTACGTCCAGCCCCTGACCGTGATCGACGAGCAGGTCGCCGACGGCGGCGACGGCGACGACACCTCGGGACTCGACGGGTTCGAGGACGCGTGGCGCCGGACGTCACGGACCGATCCCCGCTTCAACCAGGCCCAGGACGCCGTCTACGACGACCTCTACTTCCGGCCCGCGGTGGACCAGGCGCGCCCGCTCGGGCTGACCACCGCGCTCGGCCAGCTCGTCGTCCTCGACACCGCCGTGCAGCACGGCAGCGGCGGACCCGACGGCCTGCTCGCGCTGATCGCGGCGACCAACCGGAAGCAGGAGGGCGGGTCGGACCCCGAGCGCAGCGTCTGGCTGCGCCAGTTCCTCGACGTTCGCCGCGCGCACCTGCGCGACCCCGCCGACCACGCGACCACCGAGGCCTGGCGCGAGTCGATCCCGCGCGTGGACACGCTGGTGACCCTGCTCGACCAGCGACGGTTCGACCTGGCCACACCGCTGGAGTGGACCTTCGCCGGCGACCGGTTCAGCGTCGGCTGACGGAGGGGAGGCGCCGCGATCCGTGGTCGGCGGCGGGACCACACTGACGTCGTGGGCACCTCACTCGCCGACCACCTCGCCGCCCTCGACGAGGCGTCGCTGGCCGCCCTGCTGCGGCGCCGGCCGGACGCGTGCACCGAGCCGGTGCCGCGCGATCTCAGCAGGCTCGCCGCGCGTCTCGGCGGGCGCGCCTCCCTCGCCGCCGCCCTGCGCCGGCTCGACCGGGACACCGTCGAGGTCGGCCGCGCGGTGGCGGCGCTCGGCGAGCACGCGACCCCGGACATGATCACGGCCCTCCTCGACACCGTCCCCGCGCTCGTCGAGCGACCGCTGCGCGTGCTGACCGGGATGGGTCTGGCGTGGCCGGACGGGACGGCGCTGCGGCTGCCCGAGGCGTTGGCCGAGCACTGGCTCGCCGAGATCGGCGCCGACGAGCCCATCGCCCGCATGGCCCGCCACGTCGTCGCCGACGAGATGCGCCGCGTCGCCGTCGCGCACGGGATCCCGCTGTCCACCCGGAAGGCCGAGGTCGTCCAGGCGATCCACGACGCCTGGGCCGAGCCCGGCTTCCTGCGCGGCCGCATCGAGGCGCTCCCCGCCGGCGCTCGGCGACGGCTCGGTGCGCTCTGCCGGCACGAGTTCGACGGCCTGCGCCCGAGCACCGACGACCATCACCTGCTCGACGCCGGCCTGCTCGTGCTGGAGGGACACGTCGCCCGCATCCCGCGGGAGATCGCCGTGACGGTGTGGGCCATCGGCGCGTCGCTGACCGGTGTCCCCGACCTCCCGGCCCCGGCGGATCCGCCGGCCCGCGTTGCGGACGGCGCCGTCGCCGCCGCGCGGAGCCTGCTCGACACGGTCACCACGGTGCTCGACGACGCGGCCGACACCCCCGTCACCGCGCTGAAGAGCGGCGGCGTCGGCAAGCGCGAACGCACCCGCCTGGTGAAGCGCCACGACCTCGACGGCGATCACCTCGCCTGCCTGGTCATCGACCTCACCGCGCACGCCGGCCTGCTCGGCCTCACCGAGGCCGGCTACGCGCCCACCGCCGCCTACGTCGACTGGCGCGAGGAGGACGCCGCGGCGCGGTGGACGCGGCTCGCTCGCACGTGGTTCGGGCTCGAGTACGCGCCCGGTGATCGCGAGGTCGACGGCAAGGAGGTCGCCCCACCCATCGAGCTGATCAGCACGGCGGGCGACCTGCGCCGCACGCTGCTGGAGAAGGGCCGGGACCACTCGCTGCGCGCGACCGAGGAGCACCTCGCCTGGTTCTGCCCCACCCACGCGCTCGACGACGCCGGCCGGGCCGCCGTCGTGGCGGTCGCCCGCCGCGAGGCCGAGCTCCTCGGCGTCGTCGTCGGCGACACCCTCGGCCCGCTGGGACGGGCGCTGGTCGACGGCGGCGACGTCGCAGCCGCGGTCGGGGAGCACCTCGTCGACGCCACGTGCGAGGTCGTCCTGCAGTCCGACCTGACCGCGATGGTGTCCGGGCGCCCCACGCCGGCGGTGGCCCGCCTGCTCGCCGACGCCGCCACGCCGGAGACCCGCGGGCCCGCCACCACCCACCGGTTCTCGCCTGCCGGCGTCCGGACCGCCCTGGACGCGGGGTGGTCCGCCGACGACCTCATCGCCGCCCTGCGCGGGCTCTCCGCGCGACCCCTCCCGCAACCTTTGGAGTACCTCGTCAACGACGTCGCCCGCCGCCACGGACACGTCCGTGTCCGCGCGGCGGGTGCGTGCCTCGTGCTGGACGAGGCGCTGTCCGAGGAGGTGCTGCAGTCGCGGTCCCTGCGCGCCCTCGGGTTGGCCCGGCTGGCCCCCACCGTGCTGGTGAGCCCGTCCGACCCCGACGCCGTGCTGCGCGCCCTGCGCGCCGCCGGCTACTTCCCGGTCCGCGAGGACGACACCGGCGCGCTCGTCGTCGAACGACGCGAGCGGCAGGTCGCCGACACGCCCGTCGAGACCGGCGATCGGGAGGTCATGGACCCCGCGGCCCTCGCCGCGCAGCTGCTCGCCGCCGGGGTCGGCCACCACCTCGTCGACTCCCCCACGGCCGCCCTGCTCGGCTCGCTCAACCCGCGCCTCGACCCCGCCGAGCTCGACCTCCTCGCCGACGCCGTCGACCACGGGCGCGACGTCCACATCACCTACTCCGACCGCAACGGGACGATCTCGCGCCGCGTCGTGACACCCGACCAGGTGCTGCACCGCTGGCTGATCGCCTGGTGCCACCTGCGCCGCGACGAGCGCGAGTTCACCGTCGAGAACATCCTCGAGGTCGCGCCGGCGATGTGATCATCGTCCGCGCTGAGCGCCCACCACCGAGCGCGCCCAGCCCCGGAAGGCGCTGCGTAGGCGGCGTCACGACGCCTCGGACCGCTCCACCGGTGTCGGGGCGATGCAGGGTAGCTGCGGTCATCACGTTCTCCGGCGCCCGGCGGAGCGGTCGTCCGACGCAGGTGCGAACTATACCAAGCACCGCGCTCGAGGGGATCGCAGGACGAACCCGGGTGAACGTACTCCGATCGCGTGACCCCGCGGGCGATGCCTCGTTGTCCGGGCACAGACGGCCCTCCGGCGGCGCGACCGCGCCGCGCCGACGAGAACCGGGCCGGCGGGAGGGCGCGTCGTGGCACCCATCGGACTCCTTCGGCGCGGGCTCGTCGCGGTGGTCGCGGCATCCGGGCTGATCGCCCTCGGCGGCCCGGTCGCACTCGGGGACGAGAGCGGCGGCACCGTCGAGTACGTCAACATGGGCGACAGCTACAGCGCGGCGAGCGGTGTGCTGCCGCCCGCGCCGGGAGCGCCGCCACAGTGCCTGCAGTCCGCCCGCAACTGGGGTCACGTGTTGGCCGCGCGCTGGAGCTACGAGCTCACCGACGTGTCGTGCGGCGCCGCCGAGACCCGGCACTTCACCGAGGCCCAGTACCCCGGCGTTCCGCCGCAGGTCGAGGCGCTGTCCGAGGCGACCGACGTCGTCACGATGACCATCGGCGGCAACGACAGCGGCGTGTTCATCGGCACGATCCAGGCCTGCGCGACGGCAGCGGCGCTGACCGCCGGCACCGGCAACCCCTGTGAGCAGCAGAACGGGGACCGGTTCACCGACACGATCTCCGAGGTCACCTACCCGTCGCTGGTCGACGCCCTGGAGACGGTCAAGGCGGCCGCCCCGAACGCCCGCGTCGCGATCGCCGGCTACCTGCAGATCCTGCCCGCGGAGCGGGGCTGCTATCCCGTCATGCCCGTCGCGTCCGGCGACGTCCCCTACATCAACGGCATCCAGGCGACCCTGAACGACGCCGTCCGGCGCGCGGCCGAGGCCACGGACGTCACCTACGTCGACGTCACCGAGGCCTCGCAGGGCCACGACGCGTGCCGGCCGATCGGCACCCGGTGGGTCGAGCCCGCCGCCGGCGGGACCAACCCCGTCGTCGTCCACCCCAACGCCCTCGGCGAGGAGGCCATGGCCGACCGCGCCGTCGCCGAGCTCGGTCCTCGGAACGGTGAGTAGTTGATGATCTTGTGACGGTGAGCCGAACCGTCGACCGTGGCTGGTCAGCTCACACGGGGACGCGGGGGCGTCCGCCGAGGCGGGATCTTCGGTCGGGGTCGATCCAGTCGGGCGGGGTGAACCAGGGCCGCCCGTCCACGATCGCAACGGCCCAGTGGCCGTAGTGGATCAGTTGGTGGTGGTAGCCGCAGAGCAGGACCAGGTTGTCGATCTCGGTGGGACCGTGGTCGCGCCAGGTGCGGATGTGGTGGGCGTGGCAGCGGCGGGGGCGTCGTGAGCAGCCGGGGAAGGCGCAGCCGCCGTCGCGGAGGTTGAGGGCGCGGCGGATGGCGTCGGTGACGGTGCGCTGCAGGCGTCCGACGTCGAGGGGCTCGGACTTCGACCCGAGCACGACGGGGACGATCTCGGCGTCGCAGGCCCAGCGGCGGACCACCGCGGGGTGGACGCGGGCCCCGGAGTCCAGCAGCCCGTAGCCGTCACGGCCGGTGAGGGCCTCGCGCAGCCACCGGTGGTCCATCGTGATCGTCAGCAGCGCACGGCCCGGCCGCTCGGCGGATGCCCGGCGCTCACCCGGCTCAGCAGGGCGCGGGGACGGGATCCGCGCGCCGTCGGGCTCGTCGAGCGCGGTGTCTTCGCGGCGCGCGTCCGTCCCGATGCCATGGGGGCTGCGGGCGTCCTGGATCAGCTCCTTGAGCCCGTCGGCGCGGCGACGCTTGAGCTCACGCTCGTCCTCGTGCCCGGACGGGGTCGACAGCTCGTCGATCACCTCGAGGAACGCCTCCCCGTCGACCGGATCCGACATCCGGCCCCGATAGAGGACCGTGCCGTTCTTGCGGCGCACGATCAGCAGTTCGTCGTCGCGGCCGGGGTCGTCGTCGGGTGGTTCCTCCCCGTCGGGGTCGAGATGGGCCAGCAGCCGGTCGGCGGCGGCCTGGAGACCCTTCGGCCCCAGCACCGTCGCCTCGGTCGCGAGCGTCCGCTCGGCGTCCGCCCACTCCTCGACCGGCAGGTCGTCGACGCGGTCCAACCGCGCCATCGTCCGACGGATGATCGCGACGTGGGCGTCGCCGATCTCGCCGGCGACGGCCGCGGCCGAGGTGCACGGCAGCCGCGGCGGCAGCACCTCGCCGACGACCGACCGTCGCGGGCACAGGTCTGCGGCCTCCTTGACCAGGCGCGTGGCCTCGGCGCGCCCGATGCGCCACATCTCCTGCAGCAGCCGCGCCGTCGAGCGGTCGCCCGACTGCTCGGCCACCCGGAGATGCTCCAGCACGGCGACCTGCTCGAGACGAGCGAACGCCGCCCGTCGGCGATCCTCCTCGCCGATCCGGGCGCGCTCGAGCGCCTCCCGCTCGACCACCCCCAGCGCTCGTTCGCTCATGTGTTCGACGATAGACCAGACCCCCGACAACGACGGCCCGGACGCTGAGACCCGTCCCGGGATCGGCGGTCCCGGCCTGCCGGGACGGAGGGAGCCCGAGAGCGCTCGTCACCCGACGGCACGGGCCCACGGCGCCGGGCGCGGCGGTGGCGTCGACGCCTCGGTCCGGTCGTGCCAGTAGGCCTGCTGCGACGGGCAGGTCGCCTCCTCCTGCGCATAGGCCCCCGGCTTCCCGGCTCCGATGTTCACACCGACCGGCGTCCCGAAGCTCTCGCTGAACTGGGTGCCCGCCACGACCGCCCCGGTGAGGTCGGCGCCCTCGAGATTGCTGCCCCGGAGATCAGCCCCCTCGAGATCGGCGTCGCGCAGGTCCACCCGCTCGAGGTTGGCGCCCCGGAGGTCGGCCCCGCGCAGGGACGCCTCGGACAGGCGCGTCGGCACCTGCCTCGGCGCGCTGTCGGGCCCGACGGAGCGGGGCGCGAGGTCAGCGCACTGCAGGAAAGCCCGGTCGAGGCTGACCCCGTCGAGGACGGCACCGCGCAGCGTCGCGTCCCGCAGGTCGGCTCCGGCGAGGTACCGCCCGTTGCCGAACGCCGAGAGGTCGAGTCCGGACAGCGGCAGCCCGTAGAGCTGCGCGCCCGAGAGACTCAGTTGCGGGAGCCTCTGACGCTCGAGTCCGTACCGGTCGACGAGGGCGACCACGCGGTCCCCGTCACCGATCATCGTGCGCATGTGGGCGACGACGTACGCCACGTCGGGCGGGAGCACGTACCTTCCGGTCCCGAGCGCGAAGGCGTTGTTCTCACCGCCCTGCCCGGGGTTGCCGTCGGTGCGTCTCGGGTCCCGGAGGTAGATCTCCATGAGGTCGAGCACGCTGCCGTAGAGGGCGACCGCGTCGCGAGCCTGCCCGGCACGGACCTCGCGCTCGGCGGCGACGGCAGCGGTCCCACCCTCGGGGACGGGCTGTTCGGCGAGCCGGAGGCGTTCCTGGACGTTGCGGACGAGCAGGGTGATCCCGCCGACGCGGGCCGTGGTGTCGCCCTGGGCGACCGCGTCCATCGCGGTGGTGAGCCGCTGGTCCCGCTCGTTGTTCTCGCTCGACATCCGCTGCTGGTCGATGCCGGCAGCCTGCGACTGGACCGCGTAGACGGCCGCGAACGCGGCGATCGCGGCGACCATCGTGGCCAGTGCCTGGATGACGGCGGTGACCTTCTGCCAGCGGGCGCTCTCCCTCTGCGCCTCGGCCGACGCCTGGTCGGCACGCGCGGACGCCTTGGCGGCGAGAGCCTGCTCGACGGCGGCGAGCATGGCCGGATCGGGTTCGTCGGTGCGCTGCGCGGGGATGTCCAGCGGCTCGGCCGCCGGCGCCGACGACGTCCCGGTCGCCGCGCGCGGCCCTGCCTCGTCGTCGGTGCCGGTCATGGGCGGTCTCCCGCGGTCCGACCCGAGAATCTCACTGTTCGCGACGCATCACTCACGCTCGTCCACCCCGCCGGAACGTGCATCCCCCCAACGGCCGCATGCGACCTGACAGCTATCACACACGGCGACAGTCGAGGCAGGCAGCGTCCGAGAGGGTGAAGACCGCGCGCACGGCGGGCGTGATGTCGGCACGGTGGCGTGGCGCGCCCCGCAGTAAGCCGTTCACGGGGACGATCGAGGAGCCCGGCCGACGCCAGCGACGACCTCGCTCACCCGGTCCGTGCGGAAGGGAGGACGAGCGCGTGGACACTCAGCAGCACGACACCCGGTGGCGCCGGCCTGGCCGTCGCGCACGGATGCTGACGATGGCACCGCTCGCCGGTGTCCTCGTCGCCTGCGCCGCCACCGGGTCCCCGACGCCGGCCTCCCCGCCGAGCGCTGTCGCGGCGAGCTCGCCGGCCGCTCCCGTGGCGCCACCGGCGACGCTCGCCGATCGCGTCGTCGTCCTGGACCCCGGCCACAACGGCGGCAACGCCGACCATCCCGCGCAGGTCGACGCGCCCGTCCCCGACGGTCGCGGGAGCACCAAGCCGTGCAACACGACCGGCGCCGACACCGACGGCGGCTACCCCGAGCACGCCTTCGCGTGGGATCTCGCCACGCGCGTCGCGGAGAGCCTGCGCGTCCGGGGAGTCCGGGTTGTGCTCACCCGCTCCGACGACACCGGTGTCGGTCCGTGCGTCGACCGTCGCGCCGAGATCGGCAACGAGGTCGGCGCCGATGCCGTGGTGTCCCTCCACGCCGACGGAGCGGCGAGCGCCGGGCACGGTTTCCACGTCGCGTACTCGTCCCCGCCGCTGTCACCGTCACAGGAAGCGCCGTCACGGACGCTCGCCGACGCGATGGTCGAGGCCCTGACCGCTCAGGGCTTCACCCGGGCCACCTCTATCGGCGAGCAGGGCCTCGCCCCCCGCGCCGATCTCGCCGGGCTCAACGGCTCACGCGTCCCGTCCGTCCTCGTCGAGTGCGCGAACATGCGCAACCCGGCCGATGCCGCCACGGTGTCCGACCCCGCCGGCCGCGCGCGATACGCCGAGGCCATCAGCCGCGGTGTCCTCGGCTGGCTGGCCGCGCAGCCCTCGTAGGCCTCACGGTGTGAGCCGGGATGCCGTGAGGATCGCGGCGGGGCACGGGCAGTATTCGATCGGAACCCCCTCAGCGCCGGCTGAGCACGATCAGCCGGCTGCGGGGCGCCGCGGGCCCGTCGGACGGCGTCGGGAACACCGCCGGCGCCTGGAGGTGCGCCTCCAGCCCGCCGACGCGGCGCAGCTTCTGCCACCCCAGGCGGATGCCGCCGACCGCGGTCACCATCGATCGGATCAGCACCGCGTACATCAGCTGCCGGTAGACGATCTGCTGCAGCGGCAGCAGCCACAGCACGCCCAGCGGCTCGCGCTCCAGCCGGAACGCGATCACCGCGGCGACGAGCTGCACCCCCTGCACCGTCGACCACGCCACCAGCGTCGTCGCCGGGTCGAGGAACAGCAGCCCGTAGACCAGGAAGATGTCCACCAGGGGCGCCAGCAGCGGCAGCAGCACCTGGAACACCGCCAGGTGCGCCAGCCCCGCCCGCCCGAAGCGGCCTGACGCCCCGGACTCCAGCACCGCGCGGCGGTGCTTCCACATCGACTGCATCGTCCCGTAGCTCCACCGGTACCGCTGGCGCCACAGCTGCGGCAGCGTCGCCGGCGCCTCGGTCCAGGCGCGGGCGGACTCCTCGTAGACCACGCGCCACCCGGTCCGGCAGATCGCCATGGTGAGGTCGGTGTCCTCGGCCAGGGTGTCGTCGCTGACCCCGCCGACCTCGAGCAGCACCCGGCGCCGGAAGGCCCCGACCGCGCCCGGGATCGTCGGCATGCAGCGCAGCACGTCGTAGACGCGTCGGTCGACGTTGAAGCCCATGACGTACTCGATGTGCTGCCAGCGCGCGATCAGGCTGCGCAAGACTCTGCTCTGGGGCTGACCGGCCACCTTCGCGTTGCCCGCGACCGCCCCCACCGACGGGTCCGCGAACGGCGCCACCAGCCGTCCCACCGTCGTCGGCTCGAACACCGTGTCGCCGTCGATCATGACGATCAGCTCGTGACGGGCGTGCGCGATGCCGGCGTTGAGCGCCGCCGGCTTGCCGCCGTTGGCCTGGCGCACCACCCGCACGCGGGGCAGCCCCTGATTTCGTGCCAGCCCCTCGACGATGTCGGCGGTGCCGTCGGTGCTGCCGTCGTCGACGACGATCACCTCGACGGGGTGCTCGCTGGCCACGAGCGAGCGCACGGTCGCCGCGATGTTCTCCTTCTCGTTGTACGCCGGGACGATCACCGACACCGCCTCGGTCACCGGCGGGCCCCACGAGAACCCGGGCCGGTGCCGCTGCCGGTGGTGCCGGACCGCCACGACCAGCATCAGCACCAGGCGCACCACGACCAGCACCCCGACCACCAGCAGCAGCCAGGTCAGGACGTCGACGACGACACCGGCCACCGCGACCAGGCTGATGGCGACCTTGCCGGCGAGGTGGTCGGCGGCCGCCACCGGGCGGTTGTCGGCGGGCAGCCCGACCGCGACCTCGGGGGCGACGAAGCGGTAGCCCTGCGACTGCAGCTCCGGGATCAGCTGGTCGAGCGCGGCGACGGTCTGCGAGCGGTCGCCCCCGGCGTCGTGGAGCAGGACGACGCCGCCCGCGCCGTTCGCGGGCTGCGCGTTGCGGACGATCGCGTCGACGCCGGGACGCTCCCAGTCGCGGCTGTCGGTGTCGGACAGGACGGTGACGTACCCGTCGCGGCCGGCCGCCTCGAACGAGCGCAGGGCATCCGCAGTCACCGCGTCGGCGGTCGACGAGTACGGCGGGCGCAGCAGGTAGCTCGACTCCCCCGTCGCGCCCTCGATCACGAGCTGGGTCTCGGCGAGCTCGCGGTCGATGCGCAGGTCCGAGGCCTGCGACAGATCGGGGTGGGTGAACGTGTGCAGCCCGACCGTCGACCCGGCCGCGCGGATGTCGCGTAGCAGCTCGGGGTGGCGCGCGGCGTTCGAGCCGACGACGAAGAACGTCGCCGGCACCTGGTGGCGGCGCAGCACGTCGAGGACCCGCGGGGTCCACGTCGGGTCGGGGCCGTCGTCGAAGGTCAGGGCGACGGTCTTGGCCGGCATCCGCGCGCTCGCCGGGGTGGCCCCGCGGGCGTCGATCACCGGGCCGCCGTCGGTGATCGCCGGCGGGACGCCGTCGGTCGCGCCGGGCTCGGTGGTCTGCGTGACCGCGTCGACGCCGACCTGCGAGCGCGCGAGCCCGTCGACGACGAGCAGGCAGCTGAACAGCAGCAGGCCCACGACGACGAACACCACGCCGGATCGGGGCAGGAGGCGACGACGATTCGTCGTGGGCGCGACGGCGCGGTGGGCGGCCACGGTCACGCCCGCGTCGATGTCGAGGTGTGCCCGGTGTCGAGCACGTCGGTGGTCGCCGGGTCGGTCGTCCCGCTCGAGCCGTGGCTCGACGCCCCGTGCGCGGAGGTGTGGCTGTGCGTGGTGTGCGTCCGGTGCTGGCGGTGCTGTGTGGTCACACGCGGGGTCTCGCGCGTGACGACCGTCGTGTGGGTGGTCGTCACGACCCGCTGCGGCGCCCCGAGCACCCGCAGCTCCACCCGACGGGCGGGCTCGGTGCGAGGTGCGACGACGTGGCGGGGGCGCTCGGCGCGGGCGTGATGGTTGCTGGTCCGCTCGGCGCGTGGCGCGGCGTGGTGGGTCGCGACCGTCACGGCCTCGGCGGACGCCGGCCCGACCTCGGGCTCGTCGGGCGCGTCGTCGTCGCCCCCGTCTGCCTCGTCGTCGGGTGCGGACGGGGTCGGCACCAGCGTCGCGCCGACCGGCTGCAACGCCACCGTCGTCGTGCCCAGCGTGAGACCGAAGGCGGCGAGGTACGCCGTCGCGGCCGACGCCCCGAGATAGCCCAGCACCAGCACCCCGCGCCGCCGCCGCCCGCTGGCGTCGACGAACACCGGCGTCCGATCGCCTGGTTCCCGTCCCGACTCCGTCGTGCTCATGGCCCAACCCCCCGGTCTCACTGACCTGTCACTCACCGAGGTCCTCGTGAACCCCGTCAAGCACAGATCGTTGCCACGATGCGTGATTGCTACACGAAGCTGTTCACCTCAATGGGTGATGTCGCTGCAACCGTGGCAGGCGAAGCGACCGCCGCCATGAGCGCCGACCTGCAGGACGAACTGGTCGACCAGCTCGCCGCCACCGACGAGGGCTCGGGCCCTCTGTTCCGTTTGCCGCGCTCGGACGACGCTCAGTGCCCCTAACGATCTTCGATTGCTGAGCCAGAAGGTCTAACTACTCCTGCCGCCGGTGCCTGCTCACGAAAGGTGTGTGAAAGCGGGACAGGTTCTGCTGTGCGTCACGGACCCTGCGTCCGGTGGTGGGAGGTCTCGATTCGATGTCGATCGTCTCGCGAGCCCGGATGGGCCGCCGCCGTGCGGGGTCCGGGGCCACGGGCGACAGCCCGGTCCGTCCTGACGAGGGGGGTACGTCAGGACGGCGGGAGCAGCCCGAGCGGACGGGCGTCCGGCGGCAGGGTCGCGATGACCCCGGCCGCCGGGCGCCCGGCGCCGGCCCGGACGACCCGGGCGAACGATCGCGCGGCGTCGGCCCAGGGCGCCCAGCCGAGACCGTCGGCGAGGGCCGCGGCCTGGGCGAGCAGCCTGCGGGCCTCGGCGCGCTCGCCGAGCACCGCGGCGGCGAGGCCCTGGTAGAGCGTGATCGGGCCGAAGGTGGCCGAGCCGATGCCGACCACCACGACGGCGCCGACGTCGGGCGGCAGGTCGCGGCGCACGACCTCGGCGGTCGGGACGTCACCGAGCGCGAAGGCCGCGCAGGCGGCGAGGCAGAGCCCGGGCCGGTCGAACAGCGCGCCCTCGCGTCCCTCCCGCTTGCGGTGCCAGTCGGCGAGATGCCCGGCCGCGGTGTCGAGGTCCTCGGCGACGGCGGCGTCCACCGAGGCGGCGGCCGACCACGCGGCGACGAGCGGGTACATGGCCGCCGCGCCGGCGGGCAGGCCCTGCAGCGTGGGCAGGGTGCCGCCGAGCAGGTGCCGGACGAGCAGGTGCACCCCGTAGGCGCCGACGGCGTCGGGCAGCCCGAGCTCCTGGCCGCGGTGCAGGGCGGCGAGGGCGGCCTCGTCGGCCTCGGCGGTGTCCCCGCGGGCGAGGGTCAAGCCGGCGTCGAGCAGCGAGACCATCCACATCGTCCGCGGCCGATGGCGGTCGACGGCGAGCGGCTCGAGGTCGCGGCGCGCGGCGAGGGCCTCGTCCTGGCGCCCGGTGGCGAGCAGGGCGGCGATGCGCAGCTCCTCGGCCTCGAACCACAGGGCATTGTGGGGGGAGTCGCCGGTCTCGGCGGCCAGCCGGCAGGCCTGCTCGCAGACCGCGAGCCGCTGGGTGGCGGGCACGGGCGCGTCGACGAGGTGGTTGGCCTCGAGGACGCGGACACCGGCGAGCAGGCGGCGGTCGCCGAGCCCCTGGGCGGCGAGGGCGAGCAGCTCGGGCAGGGCGGTGGGGTCTCCCACGTCGCCGTGGAGCTGCTCTTCCTCCAGGATGAGGCTGCGCAGCACCTCGGCGCGCTGCCTCTCCGAGAGCGGCAGCGCCCGAACGCGCCGGAGTCGCCGGGCGCGTCGGGGGCGCCCGGCGACGCTGATCCCCATGGCGTCGTGCCCGACGGCGGCGACCACCGCGTCGGCGACCTCACGGACCTCGCCAGCGTCCGCCGTGGCCTCGCCCTGCTCGGCGATCAGCTCGGCGATCAGCGCGGCGGCCTGCTCGACGACCTCGTCGAGCACCTCGTCGGCGTCGTCATGGCGTCCGAGCGCTTCGAGGACCAGCCCCCGGTGCAGCGCGACGGTGCTGGGCCACGAGGTCTCGAGCACCGCGTCGAGCTGAGCGAGGGCTTCCTCGAGCGCGCCCTGGCGGTACGCGGCCGTGCCCGCCGCGAGCCGGGCGTCGCCCAGCTCGCGGGTCGGGACGAGCGGCCCGGCCCCGACGGCGTGGCGCAGCAGCGTGAACGGCTCGGCGCCCGCGGCCGTCGAGATCTGGCTGACGAGGATCCGGTACCGGGCGTCGTGCAGCGTCTGCGCGCTCGCCGGCGGGACGGCGTCGAGCACGGCGTCGCGGGTCAGGGCGTGCCGGAAGGCGAACCCGTCGGCGGTGGCGGCGAGCAGCCCGCGGTCGGCGGCGACGCGCAGGTGCTGGGCGAGCACCCGCGGCGTCGTCTCCAGCAGGACCCCGAGCTCGGACAACGACAGCGGGGCGAGCACCGCCAGCGCTTCGAGGGCCTCCCGGGCGTCGGGCCCGAGCCCGGCGAGCTGGTGGTCGAGCAGGGGCCGCAGGCGCCCGGGGATGGCGGTGGCGAGCTCGTCGCACGCCTTCTCTCCGTCGGGCTCGTCGAGGCCGGTGAGCGACTCGATGAGCGCGGCGACGTGCAGGGCGTGCCCGTGGGTGCGCTCCCAGAGCGCGGCGGCGACCCGCTCGGCGCCGTCGGGGGCGAGACCGGAGAGGTCCCGGACCACGAGGCCGCGCACGGCCGCGCGGGCGAGCTCGGGCAGGCGCATGTCGCTGACGGCGTCGAGGAGCGCGAGGGCGGCGTGGGTCGCGCTCCAGGCGGGATGGGCCGTGCTGTCGGGCTCGCGGGCGGCGACGAGGACGACGACCCCGGCGGGCAGCCCGAGGCGGGCCAGCTCGCGCAGGGCGGCGAGGGTCACCGAGTCGGCGACGTGGGCGTCGTCGAGGGTGACGAGCACGGGTTTCGACAGGCCGGCGAGGCGCTCGCGCAGTGCCCGCCCGGGGGCGGGTTCGGCGGGGTGCACGGGGTCGACGCCGAGGTCGGCGAGCGTCTCCGCCCACGCCGTCCACGGCGGCGAGCCGGCGTCGCACGTCCCGCCGCCGACCACCGCTCCCGCGGCCTGCGCCTCCTCGCGGGCGGCGCGCATCAGGGCGGTCTTGCCGATGCCGGCCTCGCCGGTGACGAGCAGGATCGCGCCGTGGCCGGGCGCGTCGACGAGCGCACGGACGGCGACCAGCTCGTCCTCGCGGCCGAGCAGCGTGGCGCGTGGCGGGCGGCTGGGCGCCGGGGCCTGCAGCCGGAGGGTGAGGTCCTCGATCTCCGCGCCGGGCGCGACGGCGTACTCGTCGCGCAGGAACCGCCGGGTGGCGGCGAGCACCTCGAGGGCCTCGCCGGTATGGCCCTGCCGGTGCAGGCCGGAGGCGGCGACGACGGCGAGGCGCTCGCGGGAGCGGTCGGCGGCGAGATCGGTGGAGACGAGCTCGACGGCCTCGGCCGGGCGGTCGAGGTCGAGCAGCGTGGCGCCCATCCGCTCGAGGAGACGCAGCCGACGGTCGCGGGCCCGGGTGCGCTCGGCGTCGAGGCGCGACCCGACGGGCGTGCCGGCGAAGGGTTCGCCGCGCCAGGTGGCGAGTGCTGCCTGGCCCTTCTCGAGCACGGTGTCGCGGGACGCGTCGGCGGCCAGGGCGGCGGTGGCGTCGTCGTGGAAGCGGTGGAGGTCGACGGCGTCACGCGGGAGGTCGAGGCGGTAGGTCTCGCCGATCGGCGGGATCGGCAGCCGCGTCCCCTCGTCGGGGGCCTCGCGGCGCAGGCGGCTGACGAGCACCTGCAGCGCGCCCTCGGGGCGTTCGGGAAGATCCTCGCCCCAGATCTCGTCGATCAGGGCGGGCACCGCGACGGTGCCCCGGCACGCCGCGGCGAGGAGTGCGAGGAGGGTCCGCAGCCGTCGTCCGGGACGCCCGATCTCACCGGACGCGCCCTCGATGGCAACCTCGCCCAGCACACGGATGCGGATGCCGTCCGACGATGACAACGAGCCTCCAGGAACACACACCGTGACCGAGAATGATGATGGTACGTTCTTCCGGGGTATCGATCCAAGGGAGGTACGGCAGGGAGACCTACTCCTGGTGACCCAGATCCCCGGTGAGCCGCTGGGGCAGCTCATGGAGGCCCTGGACGGGACGCGCTTCTCGCACTCGGGGATCGCGGTGCGTCTCGACGGTGGTTCCGGGCCGGCCGACGGCCTGGCCAGCGCGCTCGCCACCAAGCTCGACGGCGAGGGCTTCGACGTCGGCGGCGTGCGATGGGACCCCTTCCACGAGCTGTGGCAGAAGCACCGCGACCTCTACTGCATCCCGATGTCCCCCGAGGTGCGGGCGCGGGCACTGCGTTACCTCGGCGAGTTCCGCCCGGAGCCAGGTGAGGAGGGCACCTTCTCGCTCGTCAAGCTCGTCGCCGTCGCGGTCGCGCTGCGGGCCGTCGAGATCGCCGTCGACGAGCCCGGGCACGCCGAGGACCTCTACGCCGCGGCCTGCGAGATCGCCGCCGCGTGGGCGGCGACGGACGCGGAGCCGAGCTTCTACTGCGCCGAGCTCGTGGCCACCGCCTACGATCTGACCTTCTTCCGCGCCGACCTGGTGCCGCCGTCGGGCACGTCGGGGATCGGCGGCTCGCTCGAGGAGTCGTGGTGGGTGGGCCGGCTCGCGGAGCGGCTGTCGGACCGGTTCGAACACATCGACGACCCGCGGGGACGGGCCTGGGCGAGCCTCACCTCGGCGCTGGTCGGCAAGGACTGGGACTTCGTCGTCAACGCCATCGGCGCGTCGACCCGCTCGGCGATGTTCATGCTGCGGGGGAGGATCGAGGGGCCGGTGCGGACGCCCGCCCCGCTGCGCGAGCCGATCGCCGGGCATCCGGACCTGGCCCGCACCGACGTCCCGGTCCCCCACGCGCTCGTGACGCCCCGGATGCTCTGGGCGGCCTTCGGGCGGGAGACGATCCGGCGGATCGAGCGAGCGACATAGGCGGACGACGCTCTCCCGCCGCACTGCGCGGACCTCCTGGGTGCCACCAAGCGTGTCGGCAAACTGCCCTGGAGACAGGACGGTGAGCTCTCAGCTCTCAGCTCTCACGCTCACCGGCGTGATCCGGCTCGCGTTGGGTGCCGGTCTGGCGGTGGCGCTCGGTCAGAACGGCGAGATCACGGGCGGCATCGGGGCGCTGGGCGTCGGTGTGTCCGCGCCGCTCATCCTCGACCAGCTCGGGCGGACGGCCGTCGCGCGACGTGCGGAGAACGAGGAGAACAAGACCGCGTCCAGCCAGGCCGATCGAGTCAGCGAGGTTCGTCCCGGCCCGTTGGAGGCCGGCGTCCCCGCGGCGAGGCCGCCCTCGGTCGATCGACGGCGTGAACCGACCTGAGCCTCTGATCGACGCCCGGAGAACCCGATGAACCCGCCCGCCCCGCGCCTGCCCGACCTGTCGGTCCTCTTCCCGTTCCGCGCCTGGCTGCGTCACCCCGCCCTGCGGGCCTGGACGACCTGGCTCTTCGTCGCGCTCGTCGCGACGCCGCCCGCCGCCATCGCCCTGTTCCGTACCGCGTCGGGCTACGACGGCGAATCGATGGTGTTCGCCGCCTACTTCGCCGCCGCGTGGTTCCTGGTGCTGTGGGTCGTCGTCCGGCCGCGAGCCGTCGAGGGAGTGCTGCTCCTCCAGGTCGTCGTGCTCGCTCTGGTACTCGAGGCGCCGCTGGCCATCTGGTTCGAGGGGCTCATCGACGGCGATCTCGACAGTTTCGTGCCACGATGATCCCCGTCGTCATCCTCGTCCTGGCGCACCAGCGAGGCGGTACAGCGTGCCGCCCGCCCCTGACGTCGGCCCAGCGGGCCGAACGAGGGATCCCGGCTCACGGTTCGGTCTCGTTCGTCCCGTCGATCACAACCGTCCCTCACGATGCGTGCGCCTCGGGTGTCGGCGGCGCACCGGGGGAACGGCTATGAGGAGAGTCGCCGTCCTCGTCATCGGTGCTACGGTCCTCACGGGGGCCGTGGCGCCCGTGATCGGCATCGCCCGGCGCGGCACCGTCGACGCGCGCACCGTGCGTGCGTGGCGCGACGAGGTCGGTCCGTACCGACACCGGGACGTGGACATTCCGCGGCAGCGCGAGGGACGAGCCCGTCGCTCACCGGCACGCGTAGATCGCGACCTCAGCCCGCGGGAGGCGCATCGTCGACGTCCGACGCAGGAAGTCCCGGTCGTCGAGCATCCCGGCGTGGACCGGGTTGACGTACACGACCTGCGCCGCACGCGGTGCCGCGGCGAGGGACCGCTCGATCCCGTCGAGCACGAGGCCCAGCACGTCGGGCCCGAACGGGTTGTAGAGGAAGAACGCGGTCTCGTCGCCGGCGAGGACGTGCGCCGCCGCGTCGGTGTGGACGACCTCGATCGGTGCGAGGCGCGGACGCCGGTACCGCGCCGCGTTGCGCCGCGCGACCTCAACGAGGTGCGGCGACAGCTCCACCCCGACGACGCGGTCGAACCGCGCCTCGGCCGCGACGAGCAGGCACCGGCCCTTCCCGCAGCCGTAGTCGACGAAGGCGCCGCCGGCGGGGGCGACCCGGTGGAGGATGTCCTGGACCTCGCGCCGTCCGGTCGGCTCGTAGTGGACGGCCGACGCGCGGCGCGGACCCTCGAACCCGAGGTCGCCGACGGGCAGGTGCCCGACGGTGTCGACTCCGTGCCTGAGGTCGAACCACGCGTCGACCGTCCGGTTGACCACTGCGCGGGACGTCTCGACGACACCGCGCTCCCGCAGCATCGTTCCGAACGCCGACGCGGCGGTCACCCGCTCGAGCTCTCGCTGCCCTCCAGGAGCTCGAAGTCCACACGCTGTCGGCCGAGGCGGAACCGCTGCGTGCGCACCAGGTACGGGAAGAAGTTCGCCTTCTCGCAGCCGCGCAGCGACGCCGGGTTGTCGAGGCCCACGAACGTGATGACGTCGCGCGCGCCGAGAGGGCCGGCCTTCTCGGCGATGCGCGACATCGCCGCGCTCATGACGCCCTTGCCGCGCCACGCGACCGGGGTGAACGCACCCTCGAGCAGGGCCGTCTCGTCGTCGAGGCGCGGGAAGATCCCGCCGAAGTGCTGGGCGAGGTCCTCGTTGTCGGCCGAGGTGAACAGCCATTGCGTGTAGCAGGCCTCGTCGTCCTCGGTCACCGCCACGTGCGGGCGGCCGATCTGCGCCTCGAGCAGCCGCCGCCGGGTCGCCCGGTCCCATTTCTCGGCGGGCGTGAGCTCCGCCGTCGCGTCGAGCACAGCGGCCACGTCCCGGTCCTCCATGGGCCGCACCCCGATCTCGATCTTCGCCTTGGGCGGGGTGTGCTCGAGGGTGAGGTCTCGCCGCAGGCCATAGGCCTCGACGTCGCTGTGGACGCGCCGGCGGGCGGCGTCGTAGACGGGGCGGATCGTGTCGGGCTCGCGGATGACCGCCGTCAGGGCGGCAAGCGGCACGGATGTGACAGACATAGGTTCCCCTCGACTGAGGCTCTGGAGGTCCTGCGGGGTGGTGCCGGCAGGGTCAGCCGGCGTGTGCCGCCGAGCGCGGCGAGATCATCGGCGCCGACTCGGCGCCGTGGCGGAGCAGCCCGTGGCGGACGGCGAGCGTCGCGGCCTCGAGCCGGGAGTGGACGCCGAGCTTGGCGAGCACGGATCGGATGTGGCTGCGCACCGTCAGCGTGGAGACGTCCAGCTCCACCGCCATGCGCGCGGTGCTCGCGCCGTCGACGAGCAGCGTGAGGCACTGCCGCTCCCGCGTCGTGAGATAGGCGGCCATCGCCACCGCCGCCGCACTCTCGGAGCACCGACGGCGTGCGGACCGGTCCGCCCGTTCGACGGCCCGTTCGCCGACGACGACGCGGTCGACCACGGCGAGGAGGTCGTCGACGCCGCCCCTCTTCGTCACGAAGCCCGCCGCGCCCGCCCGCAACGCCCGGGCCGCGCGCTCGGGGGACGCGTCCGAACTGAGGGCGATCACTTTCGTCCTCCCCTCGCCGCGGGACACCAGCGACCCGAGCAGGTCGGACCCGGCGCCGAGCGAGTCCTCATCGACCAGACAGAGGTCCGGCCGATGACGCTCGACCGCCTCGACGACCGCAGCGGGCGTCGCCGCCAGCACGCCCACCTGCCAGCCGCGTTTCATGAGGACAGAGCTGAGCAGCTCCGCAAAGACGACATGACCATCTCCCATCACCACGAGCATCAGCGCAGTCCTCCCGCACTCCCCCCACGGAACCGGTAGCGGTGAGTCACCGGCTCCCCGACGCATCACACGATCGAGGTAACAGGGCCGTCCCGTCAATAACCAACTGTCATGATCGACGGAAATGACCCTCGGAACGTGAGCCCGATCAGGTGGATCCGTGAGAACCCGGACCGCTTGATTCTTCGGTACGTGAACGAGCACGCCGAGTCAGGAACGGACCGAATCTCCCGCGCCCTGGCTCCTCCATCTGTAGGAGGACCGATCAACCACGCGCAACTACTCTCGGTCGTCGTGTCCGCCGTCCGCGTCCTCGTGGTCGCGGAGGAGCGATTGCTCGTCGACGTACTCTCGGACCGTCTGGCCGACGAGTCCGATCTCGTGGTGCTCACCGAGGACGGCGGCGACCGCGCCCTCCTCGAGCAGACGATCAATCGTGTCCGACCCTCGGTCGTCGTGGTCTCGGATCTGGCCGTCGGCCGCGCCGTGCTGGAGATCCGGGCCGGCCTCAACCTCGTCGTGCTCGCGCCCTCCGCGGACGGCAACCACGCCGTCGCCGCGGCCCGCACCGGAGCCATCACCTGGGTCCCGATGTCGGTCAGCGTCGCCGAGCTCGTGGAGCTCGTCCGGGCTGCCGCCGACGGGAGGGCGCACTACCCCGGTGAGCAGCTGACCGCCGTGCTGCGGGAGCTCCGCCGCGACGCCGGGCGGGCCCGGACACCCACCGGCCCGCTGGATCTCCTCAGCGAGCGGGAGCTCGACGTCCTGCACTGCCTGTCCGAGGGTCAGAGCAACAAGGAGATCGCCCGCTCGCTCTCCATGTCCGGCAACACCGTGCGGACCCACGTGCGGAACATCTTCCGCAAGCTCGGGGTGCACAGCCGGCTCGAGGCCGTCCGGGTCGCCCGGACGGCCGCCGGCACGACCGGTGGCTCCGCGGGAGCGCTGCGCTCCGTACCCCCGACCGACGAGCAGTTCTGATCACGGTGCACGCCATTCCTCCGAACGCTGATTACCCAACGTGAACGGTCGCTGCCCGCCCGTAGGGCCCATTCCTCCTCCATCGGGCGTAGGGGTACTCGCACGCTCGCGCGATCCAGATCGCACTGCGTTTCCCTAGCGTCGACACCGGCACTCCGTGTGCCGGTCAGGTGCTCCGCGGGGGGAGTCCTGTCACGAGTCGGGCCCGGCGCGGATCGTCGGACACGCGTCGAGACCGAACGAGTCGACATCCGCGCGGGCGGACCCACAGCCCGAGGAGCACCCTTTGTCCCAGCAACCAGCCGACGTCACCTACCGGAACGGCCACACAGCGACCGACGCCGTCCTCGGCGTCGACGTCCGCCCGGTGCCGACCTCCACGCGGGGCGAGGCGGTGGTCGCGTTCGCCGCGGAGAGCCCGGTGGTCGAGAGCCGGACGCAGCCGAAGGTCTCGCTGATCATCCCGGCCCGCAACGAGGCCTGCAACATCGCCTGGGTCCTCGAGCAGGTCCCGGACTGCGTCGACGAGATCGTCCTGGTGGACGGACGCTCGACCGACGCCACGATCGTCACCGCCCTCTCCGTGCGGCCCGACATCAAGGTCGTGCGCCAGGAGGGCATCGGGAAGGGCGACGCGCTGCGCGCCGGCTTCCTCGCGTCGACCGGCGAGGCGATCGTCATGATCGACGCCGACGGGAGCATGGCGCCGCAGGAGATCCCGCACTTCCTGTACTACCTGTCCCACGGCTACGACTTCGTCAAGGGCTCGCGGTTCATGGCCGGCGGAGGGTCGCTCGACATCACGCGGCTGCGCCGTGCCGGCAACCAGACGCTCATGCGCCTGGCGAGCCGGCTCTACGGCGCTCCGCTCACCGACCTCTGCTACGGCTACATCGCGTTCCACCGGCGGTACCTCGACTACGTCGACCTCACGACGACGGGCTTCGAGGTCGAGACCCGGCTGGTGATCTCCGCGCTGCAGTCGGGGCTGCGGATGACCGAGGTGCCGAGCATGGAGATGCCGCGCCGGTACGGGAAGTCGAACCTGCGCGTCGTCCGCGACGGCACCCGGGTGCTGCGGACGCTGCTGCGCACCCACGAGACTGGGATCAGCGGCTTCGCCGTCCAGCGGGCTCGCGCGTTCGCGCACCGGCACGGTGTCGCCACGAAGCCGGCGGCCCTGCCGGCGGCGCCCCCGAGCGGAACGTGATGACGCGGTCCCTCCCGGTCCGCTGTCGTTCCCTTCCTCTCGGCCTCGCCGTCCTGGCGACCGCCGTCCTGCTCGCCGCGCTCCCGTCCGTTCCCGCCGCGCTCGTCACCGTCTTCCTGCTCGTCGCGCCGGCCCTCGCCGTGGCCCTGCCCTGGCGGACCGCACCACCACTCGCCCGCGCGGTCGTCGCGGTGACGGTCAGCCTCGCCCTCAACGGGCTGGTCGCCGAGTCGATGCTCGCCGCCAACTCCTGGTGGCCGACGGCCGGGATCGTCGTCGTCGCCGCCGTGGCGGCTGGCATGGGCATCGCCCTCGATATGACCGTTCCCCGCACACCCGTCCTCCACGAGGAGAGCCACCGATGAAGGTCGACGTGGTCGACCCCCGGGACCTCGGTCCCGACGAGCACGAGCAGTGGGCCGCCTTCCAGAAGGAGGACGCGCGCCTCCAGAGCCCTTTCCTCTCGATCGAGTTCGTCCAGGCCGTCGCGCGCCACCGACCCCGGACCCGCGTCGCCGTCATCTCCGAGCACGGCGAGATCGTCGGCTTCCTGCCCTTCGAGCGCGGCTCCTTCGGCGAGGCGACCAGCCCCGCCGCCCTGCTCAACGAGGCCCAGGGCGTGGTCCACCGCCCGGGGTGGACGTGGGACACCCGCCGGCTGCTGGACCTCTGCGGCATCGGGGTCTTCGAGTTCGACCAGATGCCCGGGTGTCCGGCGCCTTTCGAGCGGTACACGGCCTGCCGCGCCGACTCGCCGATCATGGATCTGCGCGACGGTTTCGAGGCCTTCCTCGCCCGGGCGCGGCAGCGCTCCTCCCGGATCAAGGACCTCCCGCGGCGCCGGCGGCGGCTGGAGCGCGACAGCGGTCCGGTGCGCTTCGAGTTCGCCGCCGACGACCGGGAGGCGGTCCGCACGCTCATGGGCTGGAAGTCCGAGCAGTACCGGCGCACGGCCCGCCCGGACCGGTTCGCGAAGCCGTGGATTCGCGCGCTCGTCGAGGACGTCGCGGGGCTGCGCACGCCCGGCTGCTCGGGCGTCGTCTCCCTGGTGTGGGCCGGGGACACTCTGGTCGCCGGGCACCTCGGCCTGCGCTCCGAGCAGGTCCTCCCCACGTGGTTCCCGACCTACGACCCGGAGTTCTCCCGGTACTCGCCGGGCCTGCTCCTGCACGTCGGGATGGCGGAGGCGGCGGCGGGCGAGGGCATGGAGTACATCGACCTGGGCCGCGGGCCCAAGGACTACAAGGACTGGCTCGCCGACCGGACCCACGAGGTGTGGGAGGGCCGGACCGTCACCCGCCGGCGCGCGGGCCTCGTCCACTGGGCCCGCCGGGTGCCGATGCGCGAGCTCCGCAACGCGGTCGTCGCTCACCCCCGCCTGTACGACGTCGCGGACCGCACCCTGCGGACCTACGCCTCGTTCCGCGCGTCCGTGCGCCCGAAGGAGGACGCCTCATGACCGCTCCCGAGACCGCCTCGGTGGTCATCTGCGCCTACACCGCCGACCGGTGGGACGACGTCCTCGCCGCGGTGGAGTCCGTGCGCCGCCAGAGCGTGCCCGCGCTGGAGATCCTCGTCGTCGTCGACCACAACCCGGCCCTGCTCGAGGGTCTGGGCGCGGCGCTGCCGGACGTGCGGGTCGTCCCGAACGGCCACGAGCAGGGCCTGTCCGGTGGGCGGAACACCGGGATCGACGCGGCGCGCGGCGAGGTCGTCGCCTTCCTCGACGACGACGCCGTCGCCGAGCCCGACTGGCTGAAGTTCTTCCTCGCCGCCTACGTGGACGACACCGTCCTCGGGGTGGGCGGGACCACCCTGCCATGGTGGGAGACCGACCGTCCCCGTTGGTGGCCGCACGAGTTCGACTGGACGGTCGGCTGTACCTTCGTCGGCCGGCAACCGGGTCGGGTCCGCAACCTCCTCGGCGGAAACGCCTCCTTCCGGCGCGACGCCTTCGTCCGCAGCGGGGGCTTCCCCACCCACATCGGCCGCACCAGCACCTCGTCCACGCCGCTGGGCTGCGAGGAGACCGAGCTGTGCATCCGCATGGCCGAGGCGATCCCCGGGGGCGTGTTCCTGTTCGAGGACCGCTCGGTGATCTGGCACCGCGTCTCCGACACCCGCTCGCGCTTCCGCTACTTCCGGACCCGGTGCTACGCCGAGGGTCTGTCGAAGTCCCTCGTCACGCAGAGCGTGGGAATGGGTCGCGGGCTCTCGGCGGAGCGCTCCTACACCTTCGGCGCGCTCCGTCGCGGCGTCGCCCGCGGGCTGGGTGACGCACGTCGCGGCGACTCCTCCGGGCTCGGGCGGGCCGGCGCGATCGTCGTCGGGCTCGCGTGGACGGTCGGCGGGTACGGCGTGGGCACCGTGCGGGCGGCCCGCTCCAGAGCCGGGGCGACGCCGTGACCACCACCGCGACCACCACCGTGCCGATCCTCATGTACCACTCGGTGGCGATCGACCCCGATCCACAGGTGCTCGACCTCTCGGTCCACCCGGCGGACTTCACCGCACAGCTCGAGGTCCTCCGCGAGGAGGGCTACACGACGATGACCTTCGGCGAGATCCGGACCGCCCTCGCCGGCGGCATCGAGCTGCCGGCCCGGCCGATCGTCCTCACGTTCGACGACGGCTACGCGGACTTCCACCGCGAGGCGCTGCCGAGGCTGGTCGCCCACCACGCCACCGCCACGCTCTTCGTCACGACGGGGTGGCTCGCCGACGCCGGCCCGTTCGCGAGCGGACGCCCGCTGGACGACACCCTGACCTGGCAGCAGATCGGCGAGGTCGACGCCGCGGGGGTCGAGATCGGTGCCCACAGCCACAGCCACCCCCAGCTCGACCAGCTGCCCGAGGACCTGCTGCGCGAGGAGCTCACGACCAGCCGCGAGCTGCTCGAGGAGCACCTCGGGCACCGCGTCACCTCGCTCGCGTACCCCTACGGGTACTCGAGCCGCCGCGTGCGCGAGGCCGCCGCGGCCGCCGGCTACCGGCACGCCGCCGCCGTCACGAACACCGCGGCCGGCGCGAGGAGCAACACCTACGCCGTCCCGCGCCTCACCGTGAACCGGTCGACCGACCTCGCACGGTTCCGGCGCATCGTCGCCCAGCAGGACCTCGGCACCCTCTTCCTCCGCGAGCGCATGCTCACCGCGGGCTACGCGGCCGTGCGGCGCTCCCGGTCCGCGGCCCGTACGTGGTGCCGCCTTGGCTGACCTCGCCACACGACTCGGAGCCGCCCCGAGGCGCCTGCCCTTCGTCGGGCGCTTCCGGGCGCACCTGTCCGACTCCTTCTCCCGCAACGCGTACGCGCTGATGGTCAACACCGGTATGAACGGTGTTCTCGGCCTCGCGTTCTGGGTCGTCGCCGCCCGCCACTACTCCCCCGCCGACGTCGGGGTCGGCTCCGCGCTGATCTCGGCGTTCACGCTGCTCTCGGCCGTCATCGGCATCAACGTCACCGGCACCCTGACGCGGTTCCTCCCCCGCACCGGGCGCCACACCACCCGCTTCGTCACCACGACCTACTGGATCAGCTCCGCGGTCGTCGTGGCGCTCTCCCTCGGGTTCCTCGCCCTCGTGCCGCTGTGGGGGCCCTCGTTCGCCGGCCTCGCCGAACCGGGCGCTGCGGCGCTCTTCGTCGCCGTGGTCGTCCTGAGCGGCATCTTCACCGTGCAGGACGGCGTGCTCGTCGGGCTGCGCAGCTCGGTGTGGGTGCCGATCGAGAACACGGTGTTCGGCGCCGTCAAGCTCGTGCTGCTGATCGCCCTCGCCACCGTCGTCCCCGGCGACGGCGTCTATGTCTCGTTCGTCGTCGGCATGGCCGTCGTGACCATCCCGCTCAACGTCCTCATCTACGGCCGCCTGCTCCGGCGGGCCCGCGCCTCGGCCGGTGCCGGCGACCCGCCGGGCCGCGAGGAGGTCAAGCGGTTCCTCGCCGGCGACTACGTCGGGGCGCTGTTCTCCTTCTCGGCGGCCTACGTCGTGCCCGTGATCGTCGCGGCCGTCGTCCTCCCCGAGACCTTCGCGTCCTTCTACATCGTCTGGATGGTGTGGGGCAGCCTGCAGCTGGTCCCGATCAACCTCGCGCAGTCGCTGACCGTCGAGGGCGTCTACGACGCCGACATGCTCGTCTCCTACACCCGCTCCGCCCTGCGCCGCGCCGCGATCATCCTCCTGATCGCGGCCGCCGTGCTCGGTCTCGGGGCGCCGGTGCTGCTCGGCGCGCTCGGCCCGGGCTACGTCGAGGCGACCACGCTGCTGCAGCTGCTCGTGCTGACGGCGTTCCCCCGCGCCGTCCTCGAGATCTGGCTCGGCGTGCTGCGGGCGCAGGGCCGGTCGCGCGCGCTCGCCCGGGTGCAGGTCGCCTCCGGAATCGCCGTGGTGGGTTCGGTGACGCTCGGGCTCCTGCTCGACGGCGGGCACCTCGGCATGGGCCTGGCCCCGATCACCGGGGTCGGCATCCTGGTGCTGGTCAGCCAGACCGCGGTGGCCGCCACGATCCTCCCGGGTCTCGTGCGGTTCTTCCGGTCGTCCCACGACCCGGGAGCGGCGCCCGCCGCGCTCCCGCCGGCCGGCGGCCGACTCGTCGAGCTCGTCGTCACGCATCCCCGCGAGCACGACACCACCGGCTATCGGGTGCTGCCGCGTCCGGCGCGCCCGCCTTCCCCGCGCCGGCGGCTCGTCGTGCTGACTCCGGTCGTCCGCCCCGTGGCCCCGTCCGAGGACGTCGAGGAGGACGAGGAGGCCGACCCGGAGGAGCCGGGAGAGCCATCGCAACCATCGCGGACCGGAACGCTGCTCGCACTTCCGCGGAGGGTGCCGGCCCTGCCCGCGCTCGCGACCCTGTCGGTCCTGGCGGCGGCCCTCTTCTGGCTGCCGCTGATCGGCATCGACGTCTCGGTCCTCAGCGGCCTCGGGCTCGTCTCCGCGCTACCGGCGGTCTCACTGTTCGGCCTGTGGCTGCTCGGGATGGCGTTCGTCGGCTCGCTGGCGCTGCGCGGGGCGCACCCCCTCCTGCTCGGGGCCCAGCTCGTGGCCGTGACGGCCTGCCTGCACGGCGTCACCGCCGTGATCGAGACCCTGCCCCGGTTCGCCATCACCTACGTCCACATGGGGATGGTCGACCACATCGTCCGGACCGGCGTCGCCCCGCCCGACTTCGACGCGCGCTTCAGCTGGCCGGGGTTCTTCGCCTTCATCGGCATGATCTCGCGCGGTGCGGACCTGCGGGGCGCCCTCGACCTGCTCGCCCTCGTGCCGTTGCTGAGCAACCTGCTCTACACCCTGGCCCTCGGCCTGATGCTGACGACCGTGCGGGCCGCCTGGCAGGCGAAGTGGCTCGCCCTGCTGATCTTCGTCGCCGGCAACTGGGTCGGTCAGGACTACTTCTCCCCGCAGGGGATGACCTACTTCCTGTACCTGTCGTTCCTCGCCGTCCTGCTCACCTGGTTCCGGCCGGCCGCGGCGTCGAGCACCGGCGGCGGGGGATCGGGATCGCGGTGGCAGCGGTGGATCGCGCGTGTCCCCGGTCTGCCCCGCCCCGACGTGCCCGGGGATCTCCCGGCGCCGCCGGTGTCGTCGACCACGCGCATCGTCCTGCTCTGCACGCTCCTCGTCGTGTTCGTCGTGACCGCGGCGACCCACCAGCTGACGCCGTTCGTCATGGTCGGAGCCACGGCGGCCCTGGTCCTGGTGCGCCGCTGCGTCACGCGGGGCCTGCCGCTGATCCTCGTGGTCGTCCTGCTCGCATGGATCAGCTACATGACCGCGCCCTACTGGACGGGCCACCTCGGGCAGCTCATCTCGGGTGTGGGGGACCTGGGCGGCACCTTCTCCAGCGGCGTCCAGGAGCGCACCGCCGGGGACCCCGACCACCAGGTCGTCGTCCTCACCCGCATCGCCCTGTGCCTGGGGCTCTTCGCCGCGGCCGGGTTCGGGCTGTGGCGCCGGCTGCGGCGGGGTGTCGACGACCGGATCGCCGTCGTCCTCGTCGTGGTGCCGGTGCTCGCGGCCGGGTTGCAGAGCTACGGCGGCGAGATCGTCCTGCGCGTCTACTTCTTCGCCCTGCCGGCGCTCGCGGTCCTCGTCGCGCTGGCGGTGTTCCCCGACCCGCGCTCGCGCGCCGGGTCGACGCCGCGGCTCGTAGCCGCCGGGCTCGTCGTCACGGTGCTGCTCGGAGGGTTCCTGCTCGCCCGGTACGGCAACGAGGACTACGAGCAGATGCGTGCCGGGGAGTTCGCGGCCGTCGAGTCGGTGTACGACCACCCCGGACCGTCCACCGTGCTCTTCCCCACCGACGCCCGGGCCGCCGCCAGCACGCCGTTCATCCCGATCTCCTACCGCGACATCGAACGCGTCCGCGTCACCCCGGTTCTCGTCACGGAGAACCCCGACGACGCGGCACCCGTCATCGCGAAGATGCGCGAGCAGCTGACGACGCCGTACCTACTGATCACCCACGGCCAGCAGGAGTTCCTGGAGATCAGCAGCGGCTTCCCTCAGGACTGGGGAACACGCTTCCGTGCGGCGCTCGAGCGTTCTCCCGACGTCGTGCTCCTGCGGGACGACCCCGACGCGCAGCTCTACGTCCTGCGCGATCGGCCGCCCGGGGAGGCACCGATCGCCCCCCTCCCGCCCGGCTTCATCGGGGCCACCCCGTGGACCCCGGTCGGCCTGTTCCTGCTCGTCGTCCTGGTCGCCACGCTGCTCGGTCGCGAGATCTGGCTGCTGCGGGTCCCCCCGGAGCGCAAGCGCGAGCTGTGGCCGCTGCGGCTGCTGTGGGTGCCGCTGGCGATCGCGTTCTTCGGTGTGGTCGTGGAGCGGGCGATCGCCCTGACCAGCGGCTGACCAGCCGGCGATCTCAGCCCGCGATCTCAGCCGGCGATCGAGGTCCCGCGCGGCACCCACCGGACCTCGTAGCCGGCGAGCGGGATCGCCTGCCCGTCGAGACCGACCTGGCGGGGCTGCTCGGTGGTGTTCACCAGCAGCACGGTCCCCGGCGTGGCGAGGCTGCGCACCGAGGGGTCGGTGGGCAGATCCTCGAAGACCGTGCCGGGCGGGAACCACCGGGCGAACTCCTGGGTGATGCCCAGCATCGGCCCCGGGCGGCCCCCCTCGGGACCCGTCTCGGTGGAGGTCCAGAGGCTCGTGCCGCTCTGGTCGCCGGACGTCGGCGGGTTCCAGTACAGACTCGTCGCCACGCCCGCGCGGGCGAACTCGATCATCGCGGCGGTCCGCACCGCGATCTCCTGCTCGAGCGGCCAGCTGGAGTCCAACGGCTGGACGTACCACTCGGCCCACCACAGCGGCAGCTCCGTCCGCTCTCGGACCCACGCGCTCACGGCGGGGAACTTGGCCAGCGCGGTGAACGGGTCCGGGGCACCGTTCTCGGTGGTCGCGTGCCCGTCGACGACGACGAAGTCGGCGCCCCGGGTGTTGGCGAGCCAGTAGTCGAAGGCCTGCAGCGTCCGGGGGTCGACGTGCCCCCAGGGGCCGGAGAGCTCGCTGGTGCCGACGTCCACGCCGTCGGGGGCCGACGCCATGTCGAGGTAGGGCCCGCCCACCTGGATCCCTGGGTCGACGCGCTTGAGCGCCTCGTGGACGGCGTTGTAGAGCTGCGTGTACCCCTCGGCGTTCCACTGGCCGCGGTCGTCGTCGAAGAAACCCTTGAACTCGTTCCACACCAGGAACTGGCGGACGTCCGGGTAGCGCCGCGCGATCCGCTCGGCGAGGGCGGCGAAGTCGCCGTAGTGCTCGGGAAGCGGGGCGGTCTCCAGCTGACTCCAGTCGGTGGTACCCGGCTCCCCGCCCTTCATCCAGTCCGGCGCGCAGCACAGGGTGATGACGGGACGTCCGCCGGAGCGGCGGATGAAGTCGATGCGGCTGTCGAGCGTGGTGAAGTCGTACACGCCGGGCGACGGCTCCGGGTTGCCCGCGCCCCAGCCCATGATGTGCTGGTTCTGGACCAGCGGCTGCTGGGCGAGGGCCCGCTGCACCGACGCCATGGCCTCGGGGTAGCCGTGGTCGGCACTCTCCTGGGTGTGGGTGAAGCCCCACCCGGTCGCCGGCTCCGCCCGCGCGACCGAGCCGACCGGGGCGCAGCCGACGACGCTGCCGAGCAGGGCGAGGGTGGCGGCGGACGCCACGGCGCCGTACCACCAGCTCGTCCTCACTCGAGGCCCGTCCTCACCGGGGTGCGCCTGCCACCCACGTCGTGTCCGCTCCGTCCGGATCGCCCGCGGTGGCGAGCCTGTCACGGCCCGTCGACGGATGACCATGGTCCATCGGGACGATGTCGACCTCACCCGTGCAGAGACCGCGGATCCCGCCCGGTCGGGTGAGAGTCGGCGGTGATCGCTAACGGCCCGGCCCGCTCCCGCGAGAAGCAGTCGAGACGCCGGCACGGAGGCCGGTGGCACCACGGGGGTTCGTCATGGCCAAGCACGCGGCTCCGCCGATCGTCGCGGTCGTCCCGCGCCGCACCACGATCATCCGGCCGGTGGCCGTGTCGGCGGAGGCCTATCTCGGGAAGCTCCGGGCCACGACCCCGATGGCGCCGGTGGCGTCGGCACCTCCCGGCCGGCACTCGCGCTGAGTGCGGTTCCCGGACCCCGTCGGCCGGCGCGGTGCCGACGACTCCGGGAACCCGTCACGCCGGGAGGATCGTCCCCGCGTGCAGCGGGCCCTCGTCGTTCACGGCGAGCAGGCACGGGAGGGACCCGCTGGTGTCGATGCGGCAGACCGCGGCGTCGACGAGGAACATCCGCCAGGCGATCTCGATGCCGACGCCGAGCGCCCAGCTGATCGCGGCCTTGATCGGCGAGACGTGGCTGACGACGACCACCTCACCCGTGGCCGCCTCGGCCGCGAGCTCGGTGCAGGCGGCGGCGACGCGGGCGCGCACGGCCACCAGCGACTCGCCCCCGGCGGGCACGTGCTCGGGGTCGGACTGCCATGCCCGCCAGCCGTCGCGGTCGAGCGCGGTCATCGGCTGGCCGTCGAGGTCGCCGTAGTCCATCTCGGTCCAGCGGGGGTCGCACTCGACCTCGAGGTCGCTGCCGAACAGCGCGGCGGTCTCGCGGGCCCGCGCGAGTGGGCTGGACACGATCCGAGTGGGCCGAGGAAGGCCCGCGGCGAGCGCACGGGCCTGTCGTCGCCCGGTCTCGGTGAGCGGTGGGTCGGACCGGCCGCACATCACCCCGCGGGCGTTGGCCTCACTCTGACCGTGGCGGACGACGGTGAGCACGCCCGCCACGGTAATGCCGCGGACCGGGACCACCGGCTCGCATTCGGGCGACCGACGGCGTCCGCGAGCAGGACCAGAGCGCCGGGCAGGCACGAGATCAGGGCCAGGACGCCGTAGACGACGGACGTCGCGAGCCCCTGGCCCGGATCGAGGCCGACGGCGGCGAACGCGACTGCGGCGGCCGCCTCGCGCGGCCCCCAGCCGCCGACCGTCAGCGGCACCGACATGGCGAGCAGAGCCACCGTGACCAGCGGCAACAGCTGACCGAGCGGCGCGCCGACCCCGGCGACGCGGGCCGCCAGCACGAACAGCGAGAGCAGGCCGGCGAGCGCCACGAGCGAGAGCAGCAGCACCGCGGGCGCCGTGCGCACCCGGCCCAGTCCCTCGCGCACGTCGCCCAGCGCGGCGAGCAGCGCGACGCGGATCGTGGCGGCGCGGCGGGCCGTGGCGATCCACACACCCGCGACCACGCCGGCGAGGGCGAGCCCGCCGACGACGACCCCGAACCCGGGACCGACCAGCGAATGCAGCAGCGTCGGGCTGGCGACGAGCACGGCGACGCCGGCGGCGACCACCACGACCTGACCGGCCACCCGCTCGATCACGACCGCCCGCGCGCCGCGGGCGTCACCGGGGCGGTGGTGGCGCACGGCGCGGTGCACGTCGCCGAGCACCCCCGCGGGCAGCAGGGAGTTGAGCAGCGTCGCGCGGTAGGCGTCGGCGGTCGCGTCGCGCAGGGACAGCCGCAGCCCGACCCCGCGCGCGACGACGCACCAGCGGGCGGCGCCGGCGAGGGTGGTCACCGCGCCGAGGGCGAGGGCGGCGACGACGGTCGGCCAGGTGATCGCACCCAGCGCCTCGACGACACCACCGGCGCCGAGACGGATGGCGAGCAGCGCGGGGAGACCGAGACCGACGGCGAGGCGAAGCACGGCGCCGAGGGTGCACCGGGAACGCAATGAAGATCCGGCGTTCTGAGAGATCGAGGGAGAGTTCTCAGGACTGGTGCGTGGAGCGGGGAGCTCTGTCGTGGGGAGCGGCACGGGGAGATCCAGACGGGGAGCTGGGGAGCGGTCTGTTCCGGTGGTGCTGGGTCGGTCGAGGGGTCGGTCGAGGGCTCGGTCGAGAGCTCGGTCAGGGCAGGGCCAACAGGTCGAGGTGGCCGACCGTCACGCGCAGGCGTCCCTGCTCGGCGGCCTCCAGACGGCGCTCGAGGTAGGCGTCGGCGTGGCGCGCGAGGTCGGGGTCCTGCGCGACGGCCGCCGCCACCCAGCCCTGGAGCCAGGCGCAGACGAGGTCGACGTCGTCGAGCCCGAGGTGCCACGGACTCGACCGGGACCGGACGGCGGCGCCGTGGCGGGCGAAGGCCTCCTCGGCGACGGCCGCGGCGTGCGGTCCGAGCAGCGCGCGCCCGTCGACGGTGCGCTGCTGGTGGGCGTCGAAGGCGGCCGCCATCGCGACGTCGCGGGGCTCGCCCGGGTCGATGCGCACCGAGCCGACCACCGACAGCGTCAGCAGCGCGGCGCAACCGGCTCCGACGCACGCGGCGGCGATGGCGTCGATCTCCGCGGCGGTGAGCAGGTCGAGCAGCGCGGAGGCGGTGACGAGGCCGACGCCGGCGAGGTCGGCGGCGGTCAGCGTGGTGACGTCGAGCTCGCGGGTCTCGGCTGTGACGGTCGAGCCGTCGCGGGCGACGTTCGGCAGCGTGTCGGCGACGTGGCCGAGCAGCGCGGCGTCGCGGTCGGCGAGCACCCAGTGCTGCGGCCCGCCGAGGCGCGGGGCAAGCCAGCGGGCCATCGACCCGGTGCCGGCGCCGAGGTCGAGGATGCGCCCGGGGGCGGGGTGCCCCGCGCGCAGCTCCTCGACGAGGTCCACGGCGCGCGCCTCGGCGTCGGCGACCTCGCGCAGCGCGAGCCAGTCGGCGGCGGCGGGGGCGCCGGGCGTGGCGTGATCGGGTCGTTCGCTCACGCGGGGGGCAGGGACACCGGCAGCTCGGCGAGCGCCTGGTCCACCCGTCGCGACGTCTGTGTCCACGCCGTCAGCCTGCATCGTTGGCGGGACGCTGAGATCCGTAACCCGTCCCGCAGCGCGCGATCGGCGAACCAGCGGTGCAACGTTGCGACGAGTGCCGGTACATCCTCAGGAGGCGTTAAGACTCCACCGTTCGCCACAGTGTCCGGCAGTCCTCCGACGGCGCTCGCGATCACCGGGATGCCCCGCGCGAAGGCCTCGCCCACCACCATGCCGTACGTCTCGACGCGCGAGAAGGCGACGAGCAGATCGGTGGCGTCCCAGATCTCGTCCAGGGCACCGCCCGTCCGCGGGCCGGGGACCCGGATGCGGTGGGAGAGGCCGTGACGGTCGATCGCGGCGTGCAGGTCGTCGACGAACCCCGGCGCGCGGCCGGTGGGGCCGACGAGGTCGAGCGTCCAGGGGTGCTCCCGCAGGACCGCGAGGGCCTCGACGAGCATGTCCTGACCCTTGGTCGGGGTGATCGCGCCGAGGCAGAGCAGGCGGTGGGCGCCGTCGGTGCCCGCTGCCGGCGGAGCCGGGTCGACGCCGGGGACGGCGACGACGACCTCGGGGACGCGGCCCTGCAGGCGCCGCGCGGTCCAGGGGCTGGTGGCGACGACCCGGCCCGCCGCCCGCAGCACCACGCGCTCGGCCGCGTCGAGATCGGGCTGCTCCTCGCCGAGGGGCAGGTGCACGAGGACGGCGAGCGGACGACGGGCCGCGTGGGGCACGACGACGTCCGGGACCCCGCAGGCGACCAGCCCGTCGAGCAGGACCGGGCCGTGACCCTCGTCCAGGATCGCGTCGAGCGCTCGGCGCGCGGTGTCGTCCGGACGCGGCCACGACCCGGGGATCTGGGCGTCCTCGACGGTCCACCCGAGATCGCGCAGCCCGGCGATCACCCGCGCGTCGTAGACGTCGCCGCCGCTGACCAGCACCTCCTCGGCGACGGGCCGGACCACGGTGAGCGAAAATCGCTCCCGTGCGCGCGGCTCCGGTCGACCGGCAGAGCCCGGTCCCTCTCTGGTCACAGGTCCAGGATGACTTGCGCAGCCGGCTGTCCCGGGGCGAGTTCGACGCCGTCTTCCCCGGCGAGAACGCGTTGGTGACCGAGTACGAGGTCAGCCGCAACACCGTCCGCCAGGCCCTGCGCGGGCTGCGGGCCGAGGGGCTGGTCACCGCCGAGCGGGGGCGCGCGCCGCGCGTGCGGCGCGCGGAGATCGAGCAGCCCGTCGGCACGCTCTACAGCCTGTTCGCGTCGGTCGAGGCCGCCGGGATGACCCAGCGCAGCGAGGTGCGGGTGCTCGACGTGCGCGCCGACGGCGTGGTCGCCGCGCGCCTGGGGCTCGAGGAGTCGACGCCGCTGCTGCACCTCGAGCGCCTGCGCCGCGCCGACGAGGCCCCGCTGGCGCTCGACCGCGTGTGGCTGCCGGCGACGGTGGCCGCGCCGCTGCTCGACGCCGACTTCACCCACACCTCGCTCTACGGCGAGCTCGCCGACCGCACGGGGACGCGCCTGGAGTCCGGTCACGAGCACATCGCGGCGCAGATGCCCTCGGGCGCGGAGTCCGTGCTGCTGGAGTGCCCGCCGCGCACGGCGGTGTTCGTCATCGAGCGCACCGGGTTCGCGGGCGGGCGGGCGCTGGAGTGGCGCCGGACCGTCGTGCGCGGGGACCGGTTCGCGCTCGACGCGAGCTTCTCCGCGCGCGGGTTCCACCTCGGGGTGGCAACGCCGTGAGTCCGCCGTGAGTCCGCCGTGAGTCCGCCGTGAGTCCGCCGTGAGTCCGCCGTGACCCTCCCGCCGCTGGTCGCCGAGGACCACGAGTGTGTGCCCTGCGGGATGCGCTTCGTGGATCTGACGATCGCGGGGGCTTCCGCGATCGTCGCCTCCGTCCCGGGGCGGGCGCGGTCGGCCGTCACGGCGGTTCCGGTCGACCGCCGCCACGGACGCCCGGCCGAGGGCGTGTGGTCGGTCGCGGAGTACGTCTGCCACCTGCGCGACGTCGCGATGACCTTCACGATCCGCCTGCACCGCGCCCGCACCGAGGACCGCCCGGTCCTGGAGCCGATGTTCAACGACCTGCGGGCGCGCCGCTTCCGCTACGACGACCACGACCTCGACGCCGTCCTCGACCAGCTCGCCGTCGTGACGCCCGGCCTGCTCGACGAGGTCGCGCGGTTCGACGACGCCGACTGGGACCGCACGGTGACCCGGCTCCCCCACGAGGAGCGCACGGCCCGGTGGCTCCTGCGCCAGGCCGCGCACGAGGGCGTGCACCACGTCACCGACATCAGCGGCTTGTGAGCACTTTCCGGGCCTATAGGCCCGGAAAGTGCTCACATGCCGGGGGCACGCGGTGGCGGGGGGAGGCGGCCGGTGGAGGTCGTGACGGTGACCGTCTGACCCTCGACGCCGCCGCCGAGCGGGTTCTCGCCGATCACCGTGCCCGCAGGCGCACGGCTGTCGGCCGTCGCGGTCGACACCGCGAACCCCGCCGCGCGCAGGGTCTGCGTCGCCTCGTCGGCCGAGTCGCCGACGACCTCCGGGATCGTGGTCAGGCGCCCGCCGGTGAGGAACCGGGGGTCGGGCGCGGGCAACGGCTCCACCGGGCTCGCGCCCAGGATCGAGGTCATCGCGCGGTACCAGGTCTGCGCCGGTGTGGTCCCGCCGAAGAGGTTCCCGGTCGCGCACGAGGTCGGCGGGCTTCCGGTGCAGATCGGGCGGGGTGACGACGAGTCGTCGAACGTGATCGCCGCGGCCGACAGCGACGGCGTGGCCGCGACGAACGCGCCGGACTCCGAGGTCTGGGTGGTGCCGGTCTTGGCGGCGGTCGGGCGGTTCCAGCCGGCGGCGGTCGCGGCGGCGGCGGAGGTGCCGCCGGGCTGGTCGTCCTTCGACAGCGCGGTCATCTCGGTGTCGGCGAGGGGTCCCGGCACCGCCTGCTCGCAGGCCGCGTCGTTCACCGGCACCGGCGCGCCGGAGGCGTCGGTCACCGACGTGACGGGGCTCGGCGGGCACCACACGCCGTGCGACGCCAGCGTGGCGCCGACGTTGGCGAGCTCCAGCGAGCTCGTCGGCGCGACGCCGAGGGTGAACGACGCCTGGTTCTGGGCCTTCACGGTGTCCGCGATCGACGGCTGCCCGGGACCCGGCGAGTCGGCCAGCGAGCGCAGGCCCAGCCTCACCGCCATGTCGACGACGGGCGCGACGCCGGTGGACTCCTCGAGCTTGACGAAGGCGGTGTTCGGCGACTGCGCGAGCGCGTCCTGCAGCGTCATCTGCGGCGGGTAGTCGCCGTCGTTGGAGACGACGAAGCCCGGGGTCAGCGGCGACGCGTACCCGTTGGCGGGCACCGGGACGACCGTGTCGACCCCGCCGCCCCGGGCGAGGTACGCCGACGACGTGAAGATCTTGTAGACGGACCCGGCGCCGAGGTTCTCGGGCGTACCGGGCAGGTCGTAGGTCGTCTGCTCGTGGCCGGCGTCCAGTCCGTAGCCGCGGTTCGCGGCCATCGCGGTCACCCGGTGCGCGTCCGGCCCCGGCGCCACGATCGACAGGACGTCGGCGACGTGTGGCTGGGACGGCGGCACCTCGGCGTCGACCGCGGCCTTGGCCTGCTCCATCGCGGCGCGGTTCATCGTCGTGCGCACGGTGTAGCCGCCGCGGCGCAGCTCGTCCTCGGTGATCCCGGCACGCGCGAGGTAGTCGAGCACGTAGGAGCAGAAGAACCCGGCGTCGCCCGCGCCGATGCAGCCCTCGGTCGGCCCGTGCAGGCCGGCGTCGACGCCCAGCGGTGCCGCGATCGCCTCCGCCGCCTGGGCCGGGGTGATGTCGCCCTGCTGGGCCATCTGATCGATCACGACGTTGCGCCGGGCCGTCGCGGCCGCCGGGTGGTGCACCGGGTCGTCGGCCGCCGGGCTCTGCACCATGCCCGCGAGCAGGGCGGCCTGGGGCACGGTGAGGCGGTCGGCGGTGGTGTCGAAGTAGGTCCGCGCGGCGGCCTGGACGCCGAACGCCTGGTTCCCGAACGAGACGACGTTCAGGTACCAGGTGAGGATCTGGTCCTTGGGCACGGTGTGGTCGAGCTGCTCAGCGACCTCGGCCTCACGGACCTTGCGCCCGAGGTTCGGCGCGGTGGCACGCAGCTGTTCGGCGGGCGTCTGCGCGGCGACGTACTCGTCGTAGTTCTTGACGTACTGCTCGGTGAGGGTCGACGCGCCCTGGGTCGCGCCGCCGGTGGAGTTGTTCACCAGCGCCCGCACGACGCCCCGCGCGTCGAGGCCCGACTCGACGAAGAACCGGCGATCCTCGATCGCCACGATCGCCGCCTTCATCGCCGTCGAGATCTGGTTCGACGCGACGGACTGGCGGTTCTGGTCGTAGAGGTGGGCCAGCGGCGCGCCGGTGTCGTCGGTGATCGTCGTGACCGAGGGCATCTCCCCGTCGAGCACGCCGGGCGTCGTCGCCTCGACGCCGTTGACGGCCTGCCCCGCCAGCCCGCCGACGGCCCCGACCACGGGGTAGAGCAGGCCGGCGACGAGCACCCCGCCGATCACCCCGATCGCCAGCAGACGCGCCCCGAGCGTCATCGATCTCCGCACGGAGAGCCATCATGCGCCCGGGCCGAGGTGGTACGTGTGAGCGGGTGACCTGCGAAAACAGGCAAAGTGGGACGTTCGGGTCGCAGCCCGGCGAGATCCTCGTGACACGGTGCCCGTCAGCGCCTGGAGCCCGAGGCCGGACGCCGCGACGAGCACGATCGGGACGAGCGGGATGTCGGTGCGTACCCACGACCGCCGCCCCCCGTCCCGGCGAATCGACGTGTGCGTGCGACCGTGCGGGGGAAGCCGACCGTGCTCGACAGACCGTGACCGACTACTTCGTCGCACCCCGAACGACGAGGAGGCTGTGCCATGGCGGGCCGACACCGCCGCTCCCCTGAATCCCCTCGGGCCATCACCCGGACCGCGCTCGCCCCGCTGGGCGTCGCCACGGTGGCCACGGTCGCCACCGTGGCCACCGTGGCCGCAGCACCGATGGCCGCCGCGGCGCCCGCACCCGCCCGGCCCGCTCCTGCCGCGGACGGTCTGGGCGCGCCCCCGTGCGAGGAGACCGCCGACGTCTGCGTGGACCTGAGCCGCAAGAAGGCCTGGCTCACCGACGACGGACGCGCGGCGAGCGACCCCATGCCGATCACGTCCGGCGCCCCGGAGGATCCGACGCCGACCGGCACGTTCGCGGTGCAGCGCAAGGAGCGCTACCACGTGAGCAAGGAGTTCAACGACGCGTCGATGCCCTACTCGGTGTTCTTCGACCAGGAGGGCCGGGCCTTCCACAGCGGCAGCCGCGCCAGCAACTCGCACGGCTGCATCCGCCTGGACAAGGACGACGCCCAGGAGCTGTTCGCCGCCCTCCAGCCGGGCGACGAGGTCCAGATCGTCAGGTGAGGGCCAGCTCGTAGCTCGCCGATGCCACGTGCGACTCGTGCAGGGTGACGGTGATGCCGGCCAGCCCGCCGGCGTGCGGTCCGAGGCGACCGTCGCCGACGCGCGTCGCCAGCCGCCGGGCGATGACCTGCGCGAGGAACTCGGTCGTCGTGTTCACCCCGGCGAGCTCGGGGTGGTCGTCGAGGTTGGTGTAGGTCAGGTCGGCGAGCGCGTCGTGCAGCTGCTCGGTGGCGAGCCCGATGTCGACGACGATGTTGTCGGCGTCGAGCTCGGCCCGCCGGAACGTGGCGTCGACGACGAAGGTCGCGCCGTGCAGGGCCTGCGCCGGTCCGAAGACGGCTCCCCGGAAGCTGTGGGCGATCATGATGTGGTCGCGGACCGTCACGGCGAACATGCCCGCCATCCTGACGCCTCTCAGCCGCCGCGGCGCCCCAGGGCCGACCGCCCCGACGTAGACCGTCGGCGGGAGGTGCGCCAGCAGCGAGGAGCGCCGGCGGTACAGCAGCGTCGAGAAGCTCTCGACGTCGTGTCGATGTAGCGCCCGAGGTCCTCGAGCCGGACGAACGGGCGACACCGCGCGGGGATCACCGGACCTGTGGCCAGCGCCACGAGGGCCGAACCATGCCGCGGCGGCGCCCTTCTCCAGGGGCCGCTCCCGCGCACGGGCACCCCTTGTGGTCCGGAACGACTCAACCGACGGGACGCAGGCCCGCCACCACGAGGTCGAGCAGGCGCCCGACGCGGGCCCGGTCGTCGGTGCCGTCGGTGGCGAGGAACGCCCCGACCAGCAGGGTCACGACGTCGTCGGCGTCGGCGCCCGGGCGCAGCGTGCCGTCCGCGGCGCCGGCGTCGAGCAGGGTCGTCACGGCGCCGTCGATGGTCTCGCGGGTGTTCGCCGAGGCGAGCGTGCCATCGGCGATCATCGCCTTGAGCGTGCCCGCCATCCCACGCTTGGTGGTGACGAAGTCGGCGTAGCGGTCGACCCACGCGCGCAGGGCGCTCGCTGCGTCCTCGTGGTCGGCCAGCAGGGCGTCCACACCGCCGGCGAGGGCCGCGAGCTCGTGGCGGTAGACGGCCTCGACCAGAGCCTCGCGAGTCGGGAAGTGCCGGTAGAGCGTGCCGATGCCGACCCCGGCGTCGCGCGCGACCTTCTCCAGCGACGGCTCGCCGCCCGCGGCGAACGCGGCGCCGGCGACCTCCAGCAGCCGGGTGCGGTTGCGCCGGGCGTCGACGCGCAGACGTGGCTCGGCCATCGAAGCGGAGGCTCCTCCGTTTCCGTGGTAGCGTCGTCCCGAGAGCGGAGGACCCTCCGCTTCCACTGCCAGTCTGCCACCGTCGCGGGGAGCCGACCATGACCAGCACGAGCACCCGTCCCCACCCGGGCGGATCGGGGTCCCTCGCCGGGCGCACCGTGGCCCGCGTCGGCTACGGCGCCATGCAGCTGCGCGAGGAGGGGCCCGACGACGGGGCGGTCGCGGTCCTCCGGCGCGCGCTCGAGCTCGGCGTCGACCACCTCGACACCGCCGCGTTCTACGGCGACGGCACGGTGAACCGCCGCATCCGGGCCGCGCTGGCGCCCTACCCCGAGCACCTCGTGATCGTCAGCAAGGTCGGCGCGACGGCGGATCCGGGCGCGGCGATCCCGCTGCGGCTCGCCCAGCGCCCCGAGGAGCTGCGCGCCGAGGTGGACGCCAACCTGCGCTCGCTGGGCGTCGAGCGGATCGACGTCGTCAACCTGCGGCGGGCCGACACCGCGCCGGGCCTGGTGGCGGCCGCCGAGCAGGTGGTCGACCTCGACGACCAGCTCGCGGTCATGACCGCGCTGCGCGACGAGGGCCGGATCGGGGCGATCGGGCTCTCGCACGTCTCGGCCGACCAGCTGCGCCGGGCGCTGCCCGCCGGGATCGCCTGCGTACAGAACGCCTACTCGCTGCTCGACCGCAGCAGCGAGCCGGTGCTCGACCTCTGCCGCGAGCACGACGTCGCGTGGGTGCCCTACTTCCCGCTCGGCTCGGGGTTCCCGGGGACGCCGAAGGTGACCGACCTCCCCGCCGTCACCGAGGTCGCCGGGCGGCTCGGGGTGACGCCGTCGCAGGTCGGGCTCGCGTGGCTGCTCGCGCACGCGCCGCAGACGATGCTCATCCCCGGCACGCGCAGCGTCGCCCACCTCGAGGAGAACGTGGCCGCCGGCGACCTGGTGCTCGACGCGGAGTCGATGACGGCGATGACGGCGCTGGCGGCGCTGGGCTAACCGCAGCAGCCCCCGCCGCAGCAGCCGCCCCCGCCCGCTGGCGCCATGGCGGGACGCGTGGCCGTGCGGGCCGTCCCGCCGAGCCCGACCGTCGTCAGCAGCTTGACCGTGTCGTCGTGACCGGCCGGGCAGTCGGCGGGGTCGCTCGCGGCCCGCATCGGCCGGTCGACCTCGAACGTCGACGCGCAGGTCCGGCAGCGGAACTCGTAGCGCGGCATGTGGATCCTCCCAGCCGACCGCCGTCTCGGTCGCTCTCCGACGCGCCCGCCCCGCCGTCGACGGAGCGCCTGGGGCGATCTTGCCTCCGCCGACCGCGACGCCGCTCGGCACGAACGGGGGTTCGCGCGCCGAGAAGCAGCGAACGGCCCGTTCGTTGTCATCAGAGCGGTGCGATCAGGGCGTGTAGTCCACGCGCACGCCGAGACCCGGGCGCTCACCGGCGGCGAGGGCGGGCACGACCGCCGGGAGGTCGTCGAACGCGCAGGTGTCGGTGATCAGCGCATCGAAGCGCGGGTCGGCGAGCAGGCGCAGGGCCAGGCGCAGGCGGTCGGTCGTCGCCCACCGGGCTCGCCGGGCCGGGGCGACGCGGCCGACCTGGGTGGCGCGCAGCGTCAGGCGCCGCGAGTGGAACGCCTCGCCGAGCGGGACGCGCGGGGCGTTCTCCCCGAACCAGGACAGCTCGACCACCTCGCCCTCGTCGCCGAGCAGCTCCAGCGAGCGCGCGAGGCCCGCCTCGGTGGTGCTGGCGTGCAGGACGAGGTCGCACTCCCCGTGCGCGTCGGCCGGCGTCGCGAAGCCCACGCCCAGCGCGTCGGCCACCGCGCGCCGCCCCGGGTCGACATCGACCAGCTCCACGCGCACGCCCGGGAACGTCGCCAGCACGCCGGCGACCGCCGCCCCGACCATGCCCGCGCCGACCACCGCGACCCGGTCGCCGACCCGCGGCGCCGCGTCCCACAGCGCGTTCACCGCCGTCTCGACGGTGCCCGCGAGCACGGCGCGGACGTCCGGGACGTCGGACGGCACCGCGACGACGGCGTCGGCGGGCAGCACGACGCGGTCCTGGTGGGGGTACAGCCCGAACACCGTGCGCCCCACCCCCGGACCGGACTCGACGACGCCGACCGCGAGGTAGCCGTAGACCACCGGGCCCGGGAAGTCGCCGGTCTGGAACGGCGCGCGCATCAGCCCGTACTGGCTCGCGGGCACCTCCCCGCGGAACACCAGCGTCTCGGTGCCGCGGCTGACCGCCGAGTGCAGCGTGCGCACGACGACGTCGTCGGCGCCCGGCTCGGGCAGCGGGATCTCGACGATTGCACCCCGCCCGGGTGCTTCCACCCGGAACGCCCGCGCGGTCCCCGCCATGAACCCACCCTCCACACCCCGCGGTGATCACGGGGCGTCCATGCTGGCACGCGTGGTCCGCCCCAAGGAGATCCTGACCGCCGAGCTCGCCGGCGGCGCGCTCGCGAGCGCGGGGCTCCTCGGCGCCCTCGCCCAGGGCGTCGGCCTCGGCCCCTTCGGCATCGTCGTCGGCGCCGCCGCGGCGGCCGCGCTCGTCGCGCTGCTCGCCGGCGCGCCGGTCGACGCGCTCGGTCCGGCCGGGCGCGTGACGCTGGTCCGCGCGGTGCTCGTCGTCGGCGTCACCGCGCTGGTCGCCGACCCCGTCTCGACGCCCGCGCTGGTCATCCTCGCGGCGGTCGCACTGGTGCTCGACGGGGTGGACGGGCAGGTCGCGCGCCGCTGGAACGTGGCGTCGGCGTTCGGGGCGCGCTTCGACATGGAGCTCGACGCGTTCCTGCTGCTCGTCCTGTCGTGGCACGTGGCGGGCCAGCACGGGAACTGGGTGCTGCTGATCGGCCTCGCGCGTTACCTGTTCGTCGCCGCGGCGGTGGTGCTGCCGTGGCTGGGAGGCGAGCTGACGCCGCTGCGCTCGGGCAAGGTCGTCGCCGCGGCGCAGGGCATCGTCCTCGTGGTCGCGGCGTCGACGCTGCTGCCCGCCGTCGTCGCGGGCGTGCTCGTGGCCGCGGCGCTCGCGGCGCTGCTCTGGTCGTTCGGGCGCGACGTCGTCCGCCTGTGGCGCACCGCCGACGACCACCCGGTGCGGATCCGGCGCGGCCTCGTCGGGGTGCTCACGGCGCTCGCCGGGGTGCTCGTCGCGCTCGCGCTGCTCCTGCCCGGCGACATCGCCCGCCTCGTCCCCGGCTCGGCGCTACGCGTCCCGCTCGAGGTGCTGGTCGCGCTCGTCGTGGCCGTCGTGCTGCCGGCCTGGGCGCGGCGGGTCCTCGCGTGGGTCGCCGGCGTGGTGCTGGGCCTCATGCTGGTACTGACGCTGTTCGACCTCGGGTTCTCGGTCGCGATCGCGCGCCCGTTCGACCCGGCCCGCGACGCGGTGCTGCTCGGCAACGCCTACGACTTCGTCACCGAGACCTCCGGACCGGTCGTCGGCACGGTCGTCGCGGTGCTCGTCGCGCTGCTCGGGATCGCGCTGCTGGTGGGCACCGGCGGCGCGGTGGCCCGGCTCGCGCGCATCGCCGCCGACCACCGCTCGGGCGCGCTGCGCCTCGCCGCGGTCCTGGCCGTGGCGTGGTTCGTGGCGTGGACGCTGTCGGTGCAGCTCGTGCCCGGCGTACCGGTCGCGTCGCGCGACACCTCGATCCGCGCCCTGGACCGGGCCGTCGAGATCGACGCCGGTGTCCGCGACCAGCAGGCGTTCGCGCGCGAGGCGGGCGTCGACGCGTTCGCGGACGTCCCGGACGACCGGTTGCTCACCGCCCTGCGCGGACGCGACGTCGTCGTCGCGGTCGTCGAGAGCTACGGCGTCTCCGCGCTCGACGACCCGGGGCTCGCGGAGCCGATCCGCGCCGTCGTCGACGACGGCGAGCGCCGCCTCGGCGCCGTCGGGTACGGCGCTCGCACCGGCCTGCTGACCTCCCCGGTCGCGGGCGGCGGCAGCTGGCTCGCCCACGCGACCCTGCTCTCCGGGCTGTGGATCGACGGCGAGCAGCGGCACACCGACCTCGTCTCGTCGGACCGCCTCACGCTGTCCCGCGCGTTCCACGAGGCCGGCTGGCGCACCGTTGCCGTCCAGCCCGGCACCACGGGCCCGTGGCCGGAGGCGGGGTTCTTCGGCCTCGACCGCGCCTACACCCACGACGACCTCGGCTATCGCGGCCCGCGCTATAGCTGGTCGCCGATGCCCGACCAGTACCTGCTCAGCGCGTTCGACCGCCTCGAGCGCGGCCCCGGGTCGCCGCCGACCATGGCCGAGCTCGTCCTGACCTCCAGCCACGGGCCCTGGGCGCCGCTGCCGCGCACGGTGCCCTGGGACGCCGTCGGCGACGGCGGCGTGTTCCACCCCGAGGAGCCGCAGCACTCGTTCCAGTCGATCTTCACGACGCCCTCAGCGCAGGTGCGCGAGGACTACCGTCGCAGCATCGAGTACTCGCTCTCGACGCTCTACGCGTGGATCGAGCGCCAGACCGCCGCGAACCCGGCCCGCGCGCCCGTGCTCGTGATCCTCGGTGACCACCAGCCCTCGCCCGTCGTCACCGGCCCGACGACGAACCGCAACGCCCCGATCTCGATCGTCAGCCGCGACCCGGCGGTGCTCGACGCGATCAGCGGCTGGGGCTGGGCGGACGGGCTCACACCGGACCCGGCCACCCCGACCTGGCGGATGGACGCCTTCCGCGACCGGTTCCTCGACGCCTACGGTCCCCGTCCCTAGGCGCGGGAACGGCTGGACAGCGCGACGAAGGAGCGAGGTCGGGCCGTCTCCTCGTCACCGGATCGACCCTAGGCGCTTCTCCTCGCCGCCGGACGACCGAGCTAGCTAGGCCACCGCGTCCGCGGAGAACGCGCCCGCGGTGAAGGTGATCACGGCGCCCTCCTCGGCCTTCGAGAGCAGGGAGGCGACGGCGTCACGGTTGCGCGAGGCGTCCTCGCGGTGGTCGAGCCGGCCGGTGACGTCGATGTTGTCGTGGCGGTGGGTCTCGACGGTGACCATGAACCCGCCGTCGGGGTGCGGCAGGGTCTTCACCGCGACCACCTCGGACACGCGGTACCAGTCGCCGTCCTCGGCGCGGATCCAGCTCGGCTTCGCCATGGGGCGAGGATTCTGTCCGCCGCGACGTCCCGGCGTCACGCCTCCGTGAGTTCCTCCTCCACCGGCTTGCCCGCGTCCTCGTCGATCGCGCGCCAGGCCGACGAGAGCAGGCCGCTGGGGTCGCGCGGCGCGGGCCGGGAGGTCGCGCCGGGGCCCTCGGCGAGGGTCGCGACGGCCGCGGCGAGCTCCGCGGCGTCGACGCCGAGGGCGGCGAGCATCTCCGCCGCCTGCCCCCACGGGCGGGTGCCCAGCGCCGCGAGCAGGCCGGCGGCCGTGACCTCACCGTCGGGCCCGGCGACCGCCGTCGCCGCCGACGCCTCCCGCAGCACCGCGGCCACCGCCTCGCCGGGCAGCGGCCGGGCGCCCGCGGCGGCACGCACCACGGGCTCGGACACCGACGACAGCACGACGAGCGCCATCGCGGCGTCGGCGCGCTCCGGCGTGACGCCGGCGACCGCCAGCACGTCGGCCTCGGTGTCGCCGGCACGGACGAGACCGAGCAGCAGGTGCCCGGTGCCGAAGTACGCGTGGCCGCGCTCGTCGGCCTCCTGCCAGGCGAGCGCGACGACCCGCTCGGCGTCCTCGGCGACCGAGGGCGCTGTGCGCGGGGTGGGTGTGGGTCGGACCGGGACCGCGAGCGGCACTCCGGCCAGCGTGTCGTGGATGGGCGTCGTCGTCCCCATGACCGTTTCCCTAGCGGGTCGTCGACGCTCGGACGAACCACCCCGCGAGCCGCCGGGCGCGTCCGGGTCCGGCGGGACACCGCTGGTCAGCACCCGTGGGCCCGGCCGGGGTGTCGCCCGCCGGGGGCGTGACGAGTGTGAGGGACGGCGCCCGCCGCGTGGTCACCCTCCGCCGACCTCCACGCCTGCTGCTGCCCGTCCGGCGGAATCCGGGTCGACACGCCGGTCGGGACGGCGCGGCTTCGTTCCGTGGATCACTCGGCCGGGTGGGAGGAGTGCACCGCGTGGTCGTAGTAGCCCAGCACCCCGCGTGCCCCGTGCGCGGCGAACCCGGGATCCACGGTCGAGCTCCGCTGCGCTCCGTCTCCGGGATCGACGGTCGAGCTCCGCTGCGCTCCGTCTCCGGCGCTCGGGTCGGGCGGTCCGTCGGGGACGCCGGCCAGCAGGTCCCGCAGGTGCCGGTCCACGAGCGCATCGAACGCCCGCCAGCGCGCGACCGCGGCGTCGAGGTCGGCGGGCTCGCCGGCGAAGTCCCGCTCGGTCGCGGCGACCGCGTCGGCGAGCGCCGCGCGGGCGTCCGGGTCGGCACCCTCGAGATCGGCGTCGAGCACCAGGCGCGCCGCCCAGAGCACGTCGTCGACATGGTGGCCGAGCCAGTGCCGGCGCCGGTGCACCGCGCCGAGATGCGGCCAGCGCTTGCGGGCCGCCTGGCGCGACCGGCCGGTGACGCCGCCGAGGTCGGCGAGGCTCGCCCCCAGCCACACGGCGACCTCGGCGCGCTCCGCGGCGGCCCGGGCCGTCGCCTCCCGGGCCTCGGCCTCGACGGCGAGCGCCGCCCCCACCCCGGCGAGCGCCCGGTGGCGCGCGACGCGCTCGCCGGCGCGGTCGTCGAGCTTGGCGCCGGGATCGTCGACGACCGTTCGCGCGGTCGCCTCGGTGACGGCTTCGTTCACTGACAACCTGAGGTTCACGTTCACCAGCATGCCTGTTCTGTCAACCATAGGTTCACACATGCACGCCGCGCCCAGGAGCGTCGCCGAGTGTCGCCGTTTCGGCGTTCCGGACGGTCCGCTAGCCTGACCGAGTGAGCGTCAGGGGCGGACGGCTCACGTTCAGCGTTCATGGGGGGCTGACATGGGGAGCATCACCGCGATCAGGCCGGCGCACCACCGCCGGCGCGCCGGGCTCGCCGGACTCGCCGGGCTGCCGTCGTTGCGAGGCATGACACCCGCCGAGGCGCGAGCCGCGCAGGTGCTGGGCATGGCGTGGGACCCCGCGGACGTCGTGGAGCTCGCCATCGAGTGGGTCGGCGACGGCTTCGACAGCCCGGTACTGGTCGACCTCGCAGGCACCGACTGGGACGACCCGGGCCTGGCCGCGCTCTGGGACCGGGTGCTCGACGACCTCGTCGCCGCGCACCCCGCCCCGAGCACCGCCCACCGGCGCGTGGCCGCCTACCTCGCCCGCCGCCGGGGACTCACGGTCGGAGCGGTGCGCGCCGCCCTCGTCCCGGCCCCGCGCCACCCCCACGGCGACTCCTGAGGGTTCACCCCACGAACCCGGTGCGCGGTCCCTCGTCGTGGACGCGCGCCAGGACCACAGCGTCGGTGCGCACGGTGGTGCCGTCCCCGAGGTCGAGCGTGGGATGCGACCCCCGGGCCTCGAGGTGGTCGACGATGCGCTGGCGCAGCGCGGCGGCGGCATCGTCGTCGAGGCCGGTGACGGTGTGCTCGTGGCCGCTGCGCAGGGCCACGTACAGGCTGGAGCTCATGGCCCCAGCGTGATCCTCCGCGAGTCCCGCCGGGGCCGTGTTCGCGCAGAGCATGACGGGCCCCCGACTTCCCCGAACCGGGAATCTCGACGGGCACGCCGCCGTCCGACCGGATCCACGGGCCCGCGACCACGCCGCAGCTGCGCCTGCTGACGTGCGGCGCACCGTTCGACGAGAGCACGCTGTCGTACCGGGACAACCACCTCGTCCTCGCCACCGCACGCTGAGGAGATCACGCATGGACGCCATCGACGTGCTCGTCGACGCCTTCGGCCGGGCACAGAGCGACGCGCGGCGCGCCGTCGACGGGCTCACCGCCGACGAGCTGAGCTGGCGCGCGGACGCCGAGGCCAACCCGATCGCCTGGCTGGTCTGGCACCTCACCCGCGTCCAGGACGACCACGTCGCCGACCTCGCCGGCACCGAGCAGGCGTGGACCGCCGACGGGTGGGCGCGCCGCTTCGACCTGCCGCTCGACGACGCCTCGATCGGCTACGGGCACACCTCGGAGCAGGTCGCGTCGGTGCGCGTCGACGACCCGGCGCTGCTCACCGGGTACCTCGACGCGGTGCACGGACGGACCGTCGCCTACCTGCGAACCCTGCGCGGCGAGGATCTCGACGAGGTCATCGACGACAGCTGGGACCCGCCGGTGACGCGCGGGGTGCGCCTGGTCAGCGTGGTCGACGACGACATCCAGCACGCCGGGCAGGCGGCCTACCTCGCGGGGCTGGTGCGCCGCAGGCGCTGATCAGCGCGGGCACAGGCAGAACGGGTGACCGACCGGGTCGACGAGCACGCGCCAGCCCTCCCCCGGCTGGTGCGCGGGCAGCGTCGCGCCCAGCTCACGAGCCCGGACAGTGGCGGCGTCGAGGTCGTCGACGGCGAGATCGAGGTGGTAGCGCTTGACGCCCTCGGGGTCCGGCCAGGGCGGCGGCGTCCAGCCCGACACCCGGCCGAACCCGATCGGCGCGCCCTCTCCCGAGATCATCGCGTACTCGTCCTCGGCGTGGACGGTCTGCCAGCCGAGCAGGGCGCCGTAGAAGGCGGCCTGTGCCCGGGGGTCAGGGCCGTCGAGATTGATCATGGCGAGCGAGGTGGACATGGCGCGGACGGTAGGAGCCGTTCCTGACAGGTGGCGTCAGGATCGCGTGACTCTCCTGGCCTACCCCGTTCACCCGACCCGGTGGACCCCGCCTCCACGGGTCTCGGAGAGCTAACGGAAGTCCGACCCCTGGCGACATCGCTCACACAGCGTCCAACCGGGCGCTCGCCGACTAGGCCGTTCGGGGGTCGACATGGGGCAGCACCACCGCCGCGAGGACGGCGTGGTCACGCACGCGGCGGTCCCGGTCTCGGTCTCGGTCCCGGTCCCGGTCCGTGCCCCGGTCCCGCCCCTCGCCCCGGCCGCCCGCTTCGTTCCCGTCGACGCCCCGCCCGCCGGCCTCGGCTACCCGCCGCCGACCGCATACCGCCGCGACCCGGTGACCGGGGTGCCGACGCCGCCGCGGGCGATGCCGGCCGTGCCGTCGGTCCCGCGGCGTCGCCGCGCCGCCACCCGCGCCCCGCTGGCCGTCGCCGTCGCGGGCGCCGCGATGGCGCTGGTCGGGATGGGCGCGCAGCTCCCGGGCCTCGTGAACGCGGTGAGCGCGTCCGCCGCCACCGCGCCGGCGCCCGCGCAGGGCGCGCCTGCCGTCGTCGGGCAGTGCGCCACGGTGGTCGCCGACGCCATCGACGAGACGGTCGTGACGCTCGGGCGCACGCCGAGCGGGCAGTGGGCGGGTGTCGTCACCGCCCGCGAGGGCGATCTCGCCGCCACGTACGGCGACTCCTCGCCCGAGCAGCGCGCCTACGCCGCCGGCGTCGACGACGTCATGGACTGGCTGCAGACCGACCCCGTCGCCGCCGAGGACTGGAACCTCGTCACCACCCGCGTCGCCCGCACGGTCGCCACCACCTGCGCCACCTGACCCGTTGTGAGCACTTTCCGGGCCTATCGGCCCGGAAAGTGCTCACGTGCGGGTCACGAGTGCGAGAGCAGCGACGCGGTGCGCACGGCCGAGATGTGCCGGTCGCGCTGGTTGCGGCGAGCACGGTCGGCGGCCCCGGTCTGCGCGACGCTGACACCCAGCAGCGCCCCGCACAGGAAGATCACACCGACGACGACCACGGCAACGATGACGAACATCCGACTCACTCCTTCTGCCCCCGAGCGCTGGTCACTCCCTGCACTCATGGATTCAGACGGGTGGTGAGACCGACGGTTGGCGGTCACGATGCGTCGGCTACGTCACCGCCTCGACCCGCCCCGGCGACGCAACCTCCGGCCCCGCAACGTTCCCGTGACACGGCCGCCCGCGTCGGACCGTCGCGTCACGGGTACCGCTGACCGTGATGAGCAGCGACCCGCGTTCCCCCGACGAGCAGCCCCCGGACAGGCCTCAGGACAAGGCGCCCGACACGGCCCCCGACGCCGACCCCGACGACGTCGAGCCCGCGTTCGACATCGACCTGGAGCCCGAGGAGCAGGGGACCGCCGAGGCCGGGGAGGAGCCGACCGGCTGACCTACCAGCCCAGCAGCGACGGCAGCTGGTTCCCCACGGCCGGGGACATCGTCCGGCTGTAGGACGCCGACAGGTGGTTGTCGTCGAGGTAGACGAGCACGTTGCCGATCTCGGGCGGGCAGGTCCCCGGCGTGCAGATCTCGTTGCTGAGGTCGAGGAACGACACGTTCGACGGCACGTCCTCGCGCAGCGCGTACGGCGGGTCGGGGGCCAGCAGCTCGGCGCGCGGGATCGCGCACTGCTCCGCCCCGCGCCCGTAGGTCTCGAAGCACTCCGACGGACGGTGGTCGTAGCGCGGGTTGTCGCGCACGGCCACGACGGGGATGCCGAGCTCGTCGAGCTCGCGCCACCCGGCCACGAACCCGTCCGGTGTCGACTCGGTCAGTCCGGCCCGGACGTCCCGGCTCGCGCCGACGATCACGGCGTCCGGCCGGTCGGCGGCGAGGTGCTCGACCGCGGCCGCGTTCCAGTCGACGCACGTGGCGTCGTTCGGGTCGGTCTCCGACGCCAGCGAGAACGGGCAGCGGGCGCGGATGAGCGTGCTGACCTGCCACCCGCGCTCGCGCGCCACCGGCTCGAGGGCCGGCAGGAGCTGTTGCATGTGCGAGTCGCCGACGACGGTGATCCGGCGCTGCGGCACGCCCTCGGGGACGATCGGCACGCACTGCTCGAGCATCGGGTGGTCGGGCACGGGCGCGCACGCGTCCCGGTACTGCGCCCAGTCGTCCTGCACCCGGCTCGTCGAGGGCTGGACGGGCGCGGTGACACCCCCGCCCTCCCCGCCGGTGCTCTCGTGGTCGGCGACGAGGACGGCGGCGCCGGGGTGGTTCTGGTCGCCGAGGGCGACCGGCGTGCCCCGGTCCGCGGCGATCACCGCGGCCCAGATGCCGAGGCCGGTCATCGCCGGGATCAGCGTCGCCGCGACGGTCAGCGAGGCGAGGCCCGCGGGACGCGGCAGGGACACCCGGCGCAGCGGTTCCTCGACGAGGTGGTGGGTCGCGATCGCGAGGGCCAGCGACACGACCACGACGACCACGCCGCCGACCAGGCCGGGCGTCGCCGCGCCCGTGAGGACCAGCGACACGACCAGCACCGGCCAGTGCCACAGGTAGAGCGGGTAGCTGATGCTCCCGAGGTACTGGGCGGTCGGCGTCGCGAGGCGCTCCCCGGCCCCCGCCCGCCCGGCGACGACCACGGCGGCCGCGGAGAGCACGGGCCACAGCGCGAGGTAGCCGGGGAAGGCGGCGCCCACGTCCAGCACCGCGCCGCACGTCACCAGCCCGAGGACGCCGGCCCAGCCGAGCACCGCGCGCGCCCGCTGCCCGAGCCGCACCCGGTCTCCGACGAGCGCGAGCACCCCGCCCAGCGCGAACTCCCAGAGCCGCGTGCGGGTGTCGAAGTACGCGAAGGCCTGGTCGGTGGCGGTGGCGTGCACCGAGTGCACGAACGACACGACCGCGACGGCGCAGAGCGCGGCCAGCAGCGCGGAGCGCACGTCGACCCCGCGGGAACGCGCCCACCACGCCACGAGGATCACGAGCAACGGGGCGGCGAGGTAGAACTGCGCCTGGATCGACAGTGACCAGAAGTGCTGGGCGACGCTCGCCGTCCCGTGGTTCGCGTAGTAGTCGACGGCGTCGGTCGCGAGGCGCCAGTTCTCGACGAAGAGGCCGGAGGCGAACAGCTCGCGCAGGTTGCGCGCCCACGTCGAGGGCGGGAGCAGGACCGCCGCGGCGACGGTGCTCGCGAGCAGCACCAGGCCGGCGGTCGGCACGAGGCGCCAGAACAGCCGCGTCCACGTCGCGCCGAGGTCGACGCCCTCGCCGCGCATCGCCCGGCGGGCCACCATCCCGAGCACGAAGAAGCCCGAGAGCAGGAAGAACACGTCCACGCCGCCGGACACGCGCCCGACCCAGACGTGGTAGACCACGACCAGGAGGGCGGCGAGGCCGCGCAGGCCCTCGATCTCGGGGCGTCGCCCGCTGCGGGTGCGGGGGCCGGACGGGGCGACCGACGTCCCGGTGCTCACCACGTCTCCCGGCCCTCCCCACGGTGATCGCGCCGTCACCGTCGATCCAGTTTTCCTCATGGCGCCGCTCACCCCGACGTCGGGCTGCCGACCATCCTCGCGCGAGACTGATCACGTGAGCGTGACGCGGCGACTCGTCGTCTGCTGCGACGGCACCTGGAACACCGCCACCGACAGGACGAACGTACGGCGCCTGTACGACCGGCTCGCCCGCACCGACGACCGGCTCCCGCGCTACGTCGAGGGGCTCGGCACCGACGGCGGCCCGGTGCGCCGCGTGCTCGACGGGGCGTTCGGCGCGGGGCTGCCGGAGCCGATCCGCGAGATCTACCGCTGGCTCGCCGAGACGTTCCGACCCGGCGACGAGCTCGTGTTCGTCGGCTACAGCCGCGGCGCGTTCACCGCGCGCAGCACGGTGGGGATGCTCGCGGCGTGCGGGCTCGTCGCCTTCTCCCCGACCAGGACGACGCCGCGCGCGACGCCGTCGTCGAGCGCGTCATCGCCGAGGGCTACCGGGCGAAGCAGAAGCTGACCGGGCTGACCTTCCACCCCGGCTCCGCCCCCGACGACCGCGCCCCGATCGCGTTCCTCGGGGTGTGGGACACGGTCGGCGCGCTCGGCGTCCCCCGGACCTTCGGGCTGCTCTCCGCGCTCGCCGGGCGGCCGAGGATCGAGTTCCACGACCTCCAGCTCGCCCCGGACGTCCGCCACGCCCACCAGGCGATCGCGCTGGACGAGCGCCGCGGGCCCTACGTCCCGAGTCCGCGGCGGTGCCGGTCGCCGCCGACGAGCCGTGGGTCGAGACGGGGCTCTACCTCGTGCCGGGTCGCTACGCGCTGGCGGTGTCCGGCGACTGGCGCGACCACGGGGCGGCCTCCCCGGGCACCGGCGCCGTGCCGTGGCCGGTGCTGTCGTAGCCGTCGTACGCGGCGGGGACCGTGCTCGACGGGGTGCGCCGGGTCGTCGAGCGCGTCACGGGCAACCCGCGCTGCGACGTCGTCGGCAGTCGCCGCGTACCCGGGGCCGGCCTGGCTCGAGCTGGTCGCGGCGGTCGCCGACGACGTCGTGGAGCTCGACGGCACCGTGCGCGAGGGCACGTCCGTGCCGATCGGGCCGTCCGGGCGGCGCGAGCTCACCGCGCCGCGCGGCGGCTACCTGGACGCCTTCGCGAACGAGGCGTGGACCGGCTACGGCTCGAACAGCGGCGCGGTGACCCTCGAGGTGGCCCGCGTCATCTGAGATCCGCCGTAGCGCGCTGCCCTGGGCAGACGGGCGTGGAACATCGCCTGGTGGGCCGCACGGGCCCTCGTGGTTGCTCGCTCGACCGGGTGAGCCGCCCGCGCCCCCCGTTATCGAGTCGTGACCTTCTCGTTGATCGCCTCAGAGAACGCAGCGTCACGTTCTCCAGACGTACGGCGTCACTCTGCCCGTGCGTCGTCACCGCTTCCCACCCTGACGCGACGAGGTACTCCACCCATGGGTCAGCACTCCGCGCGCCGCTCCGGCGGCGCCATGACCTCCGTCGCCGGCCGCAGCCTGTTCACCGCCACCGCGGCGGCGGCGCTGCTCGGCGGCGGCACGAGCATGGCCTTCGCCGGAGAGGCACCGTCCTCGGGCGGCCACGACAACGAGAACGCGAGCTCGAGCAGCCACGAGTCGGAGAGCTGCCAGATTCCGGTCGTCGACGACGCGACGCACCTCGGCGAGGAGACGGTCAACGGCGTCACGAGCGACGCCACGGCGCCGGCCTTCGAGGTCGGTGGTCAGGCCACGCAGCCGGTGCACGACCTCGTCTGCGAGCCGGCGAACGCCCTCACCAGCGGGCTCCTGGGCGCCTCCGACGAGGACGAGGACGACGAGGAGGACGAGGACGAGAGCGCCGAGGCGCAGGCCGCCTCGAGCCCGTCGAGCGAGTCCTCGGAGGGCTCCCCCGGGGGCTCGGGCAGCGGCGCTCCGACAGAGCTCCCGATCCAGTAGTGATCACGCTCGCCGACCGGCGAGCAGCAGGACCGGCACGGCCCCGGTGGCGTCCCCGAAACGCCACCGGGGCCGTGTGCTTCCCCGGCACTTCCGGGGTCCTCCGGGCCGTGAACCGCGGCGACCCCGGCCCGTCGGGGGATTCGGGCCGGGGTCGTGCGGCGCTGGGGAGCGGAGTTCTTCGACGAGCGCGACGAGCGAGGGGTCAGCGCACGCGTTCGCGACGGGCCGACCGGCGACCGGCGGTGTTCGCCTCGAGCTGGCGGCGCCAGAGCTCCCAGGTGTCCGGGTCCATCGACTGGCCCGCGGGCGGGGTCTGCGGGTGGCGCGGGGCGGGAAGCGCGGGCTGGCGCCCGGTGCCCAGGGGCAGGGCCGGCAGACTGCCGGTCACCGGCTTCCACGGCCACGCCCGGCGCACGGAGCGGGAGCGGTAGAAGCCGAGCCCCATGATCCAGCCGAAGATCAGGTGGCCGATCAGCGAGAGCGTGACGGTCACCCAGGTCAGCGGGAACATCATCGTCTGACCGCGCGGGGCGATCGCGACGGTGCCGATCAGACCGGCCCAGACCGGGAAGACCGAGAACGCGATCGACGCCCCGACGACCGCGCGGCGCGACCAGCGCTGCAGGCCGAACGCGCAGGCCAGGGCGAAGAACGTGATGCCGATGCCGCCGCCGTCGCCGACGTAGCGCCAGAGGTAGCCGACGACCGCCCCGGCGGTCATGTCGTCGGGGTTGCCGGTGATCCAGGTGCCCATGGTGGGGATGAAGTCGGCCCACCAGCCGAACACGTGGACCGTGGTGAGCCGGAAGCCGTCGTAGATCGCGCAGCCGACGACGCCCCAGATCATCCCGTCGGCGACGACACGGTCGCCGGTGTGCGGCGCGAGGACCGTCAGTGCGACGATCGCAGCCGCCAGGGGGATCACGAGGATGCCCGCCGAGACGTTCATCGTGATCAGCCCGAAGACGTGGGCGGAGATCGCGAGGAGCGGCAGCGCGGCCAGCAGCAGATGCAGGCCGATCCGGACGATCCCGCCTCCGTCCCTGCCTCCGACCCCGCCTCCGACCCTGCCTCCGAGCTCACGACCCCCGAGGTGGTTCGCGGTGGCCGGGCCCGACCCCGTGACGGGGTGCTCCGGCGTGGTCGTCGTACGCATCGCCTCCGAACGCTAGGGATTCGTCCGGTCACGAACCGCGAACCTGAGAGACCCTGAGGGCGTCGCCGCCCACGCGCCGTCGGGACGCGACGACCGGCCGGTCGGCTCACCCGTTCGGACGAGCGGGCTCGGTGGCCCGGACATGGGTCTTTCAGCTCCGGCGTCGCGGCGGCCCCCACGTCGACGACCCGCCGGAGGCGAGCGCCGAGCGGAGTTCACGACCGGTCGCGGTCGATCGTCCGGCCGCCGGGCCGACCGGTCGTCGACGCCGGGCCGACACCGCCCCGTGATCCGACCGCGACGCGGCCCGGGCGAGCCCGGACCGACCGCGGCCGGCGCGCGATCACCGTCGGGCAGCGGTCGGCCACGTGACGTGGTCGTGAGGTGACGGCCGGACGGCGGCGCCATCCGCCGCGAGGACCACGCCGTTCGGCCCAGGGCCACGCTCGGGAGCAGGGCAAAGTCACGGTCGGGTGACAAACTGAGACACACGAGCACGACTGCCACGACTGCACGGCCCCGTGACGGGGGCTCCCCCTTTCACCCGTCCGGACCGACCCGGGAGACGCCCTCGATGACCGACGTGGCGAGCCACGCCGACACCTCGTCCGACGACGGGCGTCGTCCCACGCGCAACCACCGCGCCCGCCGCGCGCAGCGGGGCATGCGGGTTCCGGCGGCCTCTCCCCCCGCGGTCGGCGGCGGCGAGAGCACGCCGGCGCGCCACCGCCGAGCCCCGGGCACTGCGCCGTTCGTGGTGCCCACGGCGGGGGCGACGGCCACGGACGTCACGACCCGCAACCGTCACCACGCCGCCGTCACCCGCGCCGTCGAGCCGCGTTCCCGGCAGCGCCCCGATCCCGACGCCGACCCCGCCACGGAGCCGATCGTCACCCCGATCGTCACCCCGGTCGGCACGGCGGGCGACGCTGACGCCACCGCGGTGACGGCGGCGCCCGCCGTCACCGCGACCTCCACCGGCCGGCCCGCGGCGGTCGATGCGGGACCGCCGGACGCGACCGTGGCCGCGTCCGGCGGTCCGGTGTCCCACGCCGCGCCGAAACGCCGCCAGGGCCTGCCGCTGCGCGCCACGATCGGTCTCGTCGGTGGCGGGGGCATCGCGGCCCTGTTCGCGCTGATGACCCCGGGCTCGCCGCTCCCGTCGTCCGCGCCGAACGACCCGCAGCCGTCGGTCGCCGCGCCCGCGGGGCTCTTCGACTCCGTGCTGCCGAGCACGCCGGGTGCCGCCCCGCTGTCCCCGGTGGCGCCGGTGGCGCCGGTGTCCCCCTCGGAGATCACGACGACGCCCACCGAGGAGGGTCCGCAGCCCGTGGTCGGCGCACTGTTCGACGCGGCCGCCGGCGCGTTCAGCCGGCTCTTCGACAACAGCGCCAACGACGGGCTCGTCGAGAACGGGCCGCGGCCCCGGATCGTCGCCAACCCGGACGACCCGGGGCGTCAGGCCTGGCAGTTCTCGCTCGGGCCGGGCGGGAAGCGCAGCGAGGTCCTGCCGAAGGGCCCGGGCACCGAGCCCACGGACGGCGACGAGCAGTACATCCGCTACACCGCGCACCTGTCGGACGACTTCCCCACGGACACGGGCGACTGGCAGGTCATCCTGCAGTGGCACCACACCTCGCCCAACGGCTCGCCACCGCTGGCGCTGCAGGTCACGCGCGGCCAGCTGTACATGGTCAGCGAGGGCGACGACATGCAGGCGATCGGCCCGGTCTCGCCGGGGCAGCGGATCGACCTGACGATGCGCGTGAGGTTCGCGCAGAACCCGGACGAGGGCTCGGTGACCGTCTGGCGGGACGGACGGCCCACGGGCGTCACGAACTGGCAGCCGCGCGACGGCACGATGAGCACCCGCGACGCCTACCTGAAGATGGGCATGTACCGGGCGCAGGCGATCCGCGCGAACGGCTCGATCATCGTCACCGACCTCAAGATCGGGCGGGATCCGGAGGGGATCGGCGGCATCGGGCCGCGCCGCGTGGACTGATCCCGGACCTCACGCCGGGCCACCTAGTGTGGTCCGATGCCCTCGCGCGCCGCCGACCTGCGGCGCGACCCGCACCCACCGACTCCGCGCCGGTCGGTCGTGGGGCGGGTCGCCGTGGTCGCCGTGCCGACGGTGCTCGCGGCGCTGGTGCTCCTGCCGGACCTGGTCGGTCTCGACCGCCACCTCCCGTTCGCGGTGTTCGCCGCGCTGCGGCCCGCGCTCACGGTGGCCACGGCGGCGCTGGTGGTGGTGCTCGTCGTGGTCCGGGTCGTGCGGCGCCGGACGGCCCGGGTCGCGGGCAGCGTGGGGCTCGCCGGGGTCGCGGTCGTCGTGGCGGTGGCGGCGGGGTTCGTCGTCCCGCGCGCGATCCCCGCCGCGGAGCCGCCGCCCGGTGGCACGGCGCTGACCGTGCTCGAGTTCAACGCGTTCGAGGGCAGGGCCGACGTCGGCGCGCTCGCCGAGGTGGTCCGGCGCGAGCGCCCGGACCTCGTCGTGCTGCCCGAGGCCGGTGAGCGCTTCCGGGGTCGCATCGCCGCGCTGCTGCCCGAGTACCGCTCGTGGACGAACGTGCCCGCGCGGGCCGCCGACGTCCGCGGGATCACGATCCTGTCGTCACCGCGCGCGGGCGCCGTCACCGCGCGCACGATCTCCGACGCGCCGGGGACGCCGACCGACACGCGCTACCCGTGGGCCGAGGTCACCGGCGGCATCCTCGGGCCCGTCCGGCTGGGCGCGGTCCACGTCGTCTCGATCGTCCCCGGCTGGGTGTCCTACTGGCCGGGCGAGCTCGCGCAGATGCAGCGCTGGTGCTCGGCGGGCCCGGCGCTCGTGGTCGGCGACCTCAACGCCACCCCCGACCACTCCGCCTTCCGCGCGGGCACGCGGGGGTGCGAGGACGCCGCCACCGAACGCGGCGAATCGCTGACGGGCACCTGGTTCGCGGGTGTCCCCCGCGCCCTCGGCGCCCAGATCGACCACGTGCTCACCACCGGCGGCGGCCCCCGGGCGCGTGACGTCCAGGTCGTCGACCTCCCGGGCTCCGACCACCGCGCCCTGCTCGCCCGCCTGCAGCTCTGACGAGGGCACGAGGACCCGTGTCCCCGGGACACGGGGTCGCTCACAGACGGGTCAGGGCCCCCGCGTGGGCATGGCGAGGACGGACGGGACGGCCGTGGAGGTCGTGGTGACCGCCCGCGCGGCCGCACCAGGAACACGCGCGCCCGGCGGATGCCGAGCGACCCGACGGCGTCGCGCCGGGTCCCGACCCGGTCACGCGCCCGGTGACCGCACGGATCGACGGGCCCGACTCCGGGCCCAGCGCCGGCGACGCCGCGACGGCGGACGCCGCTCGCGCCGTCCGCCGGGCGCGCACCACCCGCACGGTCCGCCGCAGCGCGAAGCGCAGGAGCGCCAGGAGCACGAGCGCGGCGATGGCGACGACCGCGAGCCACTTCGCGAGGAGCACGGCGCAGAACGCGATGAGCAGACCGACGATCATCGTCGTCACGCGCGCATCGCCGTCCACGCGGCAGAGGGTACGTCCGTCGAGGGACGCAGAGCCGCCACATTCACCCCGCGTGTCACTACAACACCTTGAGTCACACGACCGGTGAGCGTCGGGCGACCTCGAAGCGGGCACGAGAAAGCCCCGCGGCCACCGGGTCGGGGGTCCGGTGGCGCGCGGGGCACCCGGGATGTCGTCCTGGACCCGCCGGGCGTTACACGGCCTCGGAAGAATTCTCCTCCGGACTGTGTGCACCCTCCGGCCACGCGACCGTGCGCGTGCGGACCGTGACCCCGTCCGCCAGGCGTCCGCCCGCCAGCGACGCCGCCCGCACGCAGAACTCGACCCAGAGCAGGTACTGGACCTGCTTGGCCAGCCCGAGGCGGCTGTAGAGCAGGTCCGCGATCCGGTCGCCCGCCCGCGCCCAGGTCGTGATCCCGAACTCCAGGTCCCCGCCGGGCAGGTCGCGGGCGGCGAACTCGATCTGCCCGGCCTCGAGGTGCCCGACGAGCGTGCCCAGCCGGAACGACCTCGCCGAGCGCCGCAGCACCCGCACCGGCCCGTCCCACGGCCCGGGCACGCGCACCACGAGCTCGTCGCCGACGCGCAGCGCCTCGCTCGCCGCGACGTAGTCGAACCGCGCCACGCCGGGCACGACCGCGAGGTTCAGGTCGCGGGCGAGGACGCCGACCAGCTCGGCGGCGCTGCGCCGCGCCCCGACGACCTGCACGCGGAACTCCCGGTGGAGCGCGGGCCCGAACCCCTGCTCGAGCGGCTGGTCGCGCAGGGTGACATCGGGCAGGGGCGGCGGCAGGTCCCGGTGGTCGCCGGCCTCCTCGACGGTGTGCACCGGGGCGTCGGGCCGCAGGCAGCGCCAGAGAACCCCGGCGACCCCGCGCGGCAGCCGCGTGAGCATGAGCGCCTCGCGGACCACCTGGCTCGGCCCCGGAATCCAGCCGGACGAGCCGAGGGAACGATCGACAGCCACGGTGCTGGGCATACCCCGTCAGCGCGCGGTCACCCCGTGACCGGCGTGACGGTCGCCCCGGGCGCCCCGGCTCAGCCCGTGGGCGCGACGACCCCGCTGCGGCGGCGGGACTCGCAGTGCTCCTTGAGGTCGCCGGCGAGGAGCTGGAGGTTCGCCTCCACCGTCCGCGCCGTCAGACGGGCCACCGGCGAGCCGAGCCGACCGGCGCGGTCGTGGGTCACGACGAGGCGCGTCAGGGATCCCGCGGGAGCCAGCGCGAACCGGACGTTCGCGCGCCCGCCGACCCCCTCGCTCCGCAGTGCGAAGCGGTGCCGGCGCGCCTGGAACTCCGCGACGCGCCACGTCCGCTCCGGCATCCGGGGCACGTGCAGGCGCACGGCGCCGTGCAGGGCGAGGGTGCCGCCGCCGAGCAGCGCGGCCTCGCGCACCGCGGTGGTCCATCGCGGCCAGCGGGTGAGGTCGGTGATGACGGCCCAGACGTGGTCGGGGCAGGAGTCGATGTCGACCGCGATCTCGCAGCGCATGCTCGCCTCTCCGATGAGACCGACGCACCGCATCCCACGGCCGCCCCGACGTACGTCCCTACGGTAAGCGTGCGCCGATCGGGAGCACAGACCCGGGAGGGTCAGGTCTCGCGGCGGCCGAGGCCGATGCCGGTCAGGCCGGCGCGACGCAGGGTGGCCGGGTCGAGCAGGTTGCGGGTGTCGACCACCACCGGCTGCTTCATCGCCCCGGCCATCGCCGCCCAGTCCAGCGTCCGGAACACCGGCCACTCGGTGAGCACCACCACCGCCTCGGCCCCCTGCGCGGCCTCCATCGGGTCGTCGACCAGCGCCACCCCGTCGACCTCGTCGGGCCACGTACGGTCCGGGTTCCCCGAATCGGCGACCAGCGCGGGGTCGTAGCCCACCAGATCCGCCCCCGCCTGCCGCAACAACGCCGCGATCGCCAGCGCCGGCGAGTCCCGCAGATCGTCGGTGCCGGCCTTGAACGTCAGCCCCAACAGCCCCAGCCGCACCCGGGTCAGCGACCCCGTGCGCCGCCCGGTCACCGCAGCCCGCACCTTGTCCACGATCCGCTGCCGCTGCCGGGTGTTCGTGTCGATCGTGGCCCGCAGCAACCGGAACTCGAAATCCGCCGCGTCCGCCACCTGCAGCAACGCGTGAGTGTCCTTCGGCAGGCACGACCCGCCCCACCCCGGACCCGGCGACAGGAACGCCTGCCCGATCCGCCGGTCGTACCCGATCCCCTCGGTCACGTCGGAGATGTCCGCGCCGACCCGCTCACACAACTCGGCCATCGCGTTCACGTACGACAACTTCATCGCCAGGAAGCAGTTCGCCGCGTACTTCATCAGCTCCGCCGACGCCGCGTCCGTGAGCACCGTCGGCGCCCCCAGCCGCGCGTACAGCGCCGCCACCCGCTCCGCAGCCTCCGCCGCGTCACACCCCACCACGATCCGGTCCGGGTTCAGGAAATCCTGCACCGCCGAGCCCTCACGCAGGAACTCCGGGTTCGACACCACCGACACGTCCGCCCGGTCCAGCAGCTCCGCGGTCCGCGCCGCCGTCCCCACCGGCACCGTCGACTTGTTCACCACCACCGTGCCCGCCGCCAGCAGCTCCCGGGTCTCCTCGACCACGGCCTCCACCGCCCGCAGGTCGGCCACCCCACCCACGCCCATCGGGGTCGGCAGACACAGGAACACGATCTCCGCGTCCAGTCCACCCCCACTCGACGACCCCGGGAAGCTCCCGGACACCGCCGACGCGGCCCCCACCACGAACGACAACCGCCCCGCCGACACCTGCTCGGTCACCAGCTCCGACAGGCCCGGCTCCACGATGTCCACCACACCGCCACGCAGACGCTCCACCTTCGCGGTGTCGATGTCCGCACACACCACCTGATGACCCAGCGACGCCAGACACGCCCCCGTCGTCAACCCCACATAGCCCGTTCCCACCACGGCCACCCGGCGTGTGAACACGGCGTTCCCCCTCGGCTCCCCGAGACCGGCGGTCTCGATCGATCTCGGCGACCACGCTGCCAGATCACGCTCCGCGCCCGTCGTACCGGTCTGCTACGCGTTCCCGGAGGCACCCGTCCGCCGCCGGTCGAGCAGCGACTCGAGCAGCAGGAACACGAGCAGAGACGCGCCCAGCAACGGCAGGGCGACCCCGACCGCGATCGTCATCACGCCGACGCCGGCCAGCAGCGGGCGCGGCAGAGAGCGCAGCACCCCCTCGGCCGGCACGTGCCCGGGACGACGGCCCGGTCCGCGCCGCCACCACAGCACGTAGCCCCAGACGACCACGCCGGCGAGCCCGGCCGCGAGGGCGGCGAGGACGACCTGGTTGGCGACGCCGAAGAGCATCCCCATGTGCGCGTCGATGCCCCAGCGGGCGAGCTTGGCCGCAAGCGGCCAGTCGGCGAACCGCACGACGTCGGTGACCTGCCCGCTGCCCGGGTCGACGGCGATCGCGTCGAGGTGCTGGGGCCAGAGACGGTCGATCTGCGTGACGGTCGTGGCCGCGCCGTCGCCGCCGGGACTGATCTCCACGGGGCCCGCGAGTCCGAAGTCCGCGGCGGCGCGAGCGGCGGCGTCGAGGTCGGCCGGCGAGCCCGTCGAGGCGGGCAGGGTCGTCGCCGGTTCCGGGGTCTCCCACGAGAGCTGGGAACGCAAGGCGTTGATGTTCTCGCCCGCGTAGGTCGACCACGTCAGCCCGGTCGCGGACAGGAACAGCAGCCCGGCCGCCGCCCACGACCCGACGACCGCGTGCCACGACAGCAGTCGGGCCCGGCGCCCGCCGGAGACCCGCGGCACGAGCGGGGCGGTGGCGCGCTCCGGGAGACGATCACGGCGTCGCCTGCGCATCAGTCCGACCCACAGCGCGAGCCCGGCCAGCACGAGCACCCACAGCCACGAGGCCGCGACCTCGGTGTAGAGCCGGCCGGCGTCGCCGAGGTGCAGGTTGCGGTGCAGCTGGTCGACCCACGCGCGCATCGGCATCGCCTGCCCGGACCCGTAGGTCTCGAGGACGCCGTGCACGCCGCCGGTGTGGGGGTCGACGAACGCGGTCCGGGAGAAGGACTCGGGCAGCGAGGGGTCGGTCGCGATGACCTGGGTGCTGTCGGTCGGTGTCGCCCCGGGCCGCACGGACGAGAGCTCGGCGCCCGGCATCGCGTCGAGGCCGGCGCGGACCTGGTCGGAGAGCGGCACCTGGGCGCTCGACGCCGGGACCGTCAGCTCGTCGCGGTAGACGATGGTCTCCAGCGACGGCATCAGCGTGTAGACGAGCCCGGTCAGGGCCGCGACCAGCAGGAACGGCCCGACGAGCACGCCCGCCCAGAAGTGGATGCGCAGCACGAGGGGCCGCAGCAGCGCCCACGTTCCGCGGTCCGCGGGCGCACTCGGGCGTGCGGGGGCCCGGTCGACGGTCACGACAACCTCTCGGGGAGCGGGAAGCGAGTCAGGGCACGAGCAGCATCAGGGCCATCCCGGCCCCGGTGACCGCCTGGCAGCCGAGCTGGACGGCGGGGGTGTCGACGGCGCGGCCCACGCGGGCGACCGGACCGCCACCGAGGGACGCGGCGCGCAGGGACGCGGGGCCGCCGCCCCCGGCCGTCACGGCGACGGCCGACGAGGAGCGCACGACCGCGCCGATCGTCAGGACCGTGTGCAGGACCAGGTAGACGGCCAGCGCGAACGAGACGGCCGACAGCGCGAGCGGCGACCCGGCGCCGCCGCCGTGCCCGGCGTGCTCTCCCGCGCCCGTCCCGGCCGTGGCGCCGCCGCTCGGGAGCATGGCGACGTACATGACCGCCATTGCGCCGTTGCTGAGCAGCAGGTGCGTCGGGTGGGTGGCGCAGCGGTCGCCGCCGATCGCCGAGCCCAGCGGCCGGCCCTGCACGCGCAGCGCGACCAGGCGCACCGCCCACGCGGCGCCGGCCAGGCCGAAGGTCACGGCCCCCGCGACCGGCGGCACGAGATCCATCGTCGCCGGCAGCACCATGGCCGCCATCCCGACGCTCATGACGACGTGGTTCGCCTCGGACAGCGCCGCGGCGCCGTCGTGCCGGGCCCGGCGCCTCCACAGGCTCACCACGCACAGCGCGGCGGCGGCGAGGAAGACCGCCGCGAGGAACGCGGCGACCGACATGGGGAGGGTCACCGGGCGCCCGCGGCACGATGCGGAGCGGAGCTGCCGCCGGACGCACCGACGAGGTCGTCCAGCACGCCGTTGCGGGCGTCGTCGACGATGACCGCGAGCTGCGCGAGGCTCATCCGGATCGACCCGCCGAAGTCGTCGGTGATGACCACCCGGCGGTCCTCGTCGGCGGCGGGGTCGACGTAGAGCTCCGGGCAGCCGCACGAGCACTGGCCGCAGAACGTCGTGACGTGCTGCAGGCCTGCGGTCGGCAGCGGCTCGTGGTCCGTCATGGCGGTCCTCCGTGGAGATCGGATGTCCTGCGACCTGCGGGGACGGTACGGCGGTCCGATCCGGCCGCACACCTCTCACCTCGCCGCCGAAGGGTGGTGTGCCCGGACGGCGCAGCGTTCTCAGGTGCAGGCCCGCGTCTTCTCATCCAGCCCGGGGGCCTACCGTCGAGGACGCACGGTAGGGACCGTCCCAGAGCCGGCGGACCCCCCTTGTCGCGACGGTCACGGCCGGGAACTCCGAGGCCCCGCGCGACGACCACGTGCGTGACGACTAAGGAGTGCCCGGGTGGACGACGCGAGGATCACCGCGCTGGCGCTGCGCGCTCGGGAGGGCGACCGCACCGCCGCCGGCGAGTTCGTCGCGGCCACCCAGCACCAGGTCTGGCGCCTGCTCGGCCACCTCGCCGACCCCGGTGCGGCCGAGGAGCTCGCCCAGGAGACCTACGAGCGCGCCCTCGGCTCGCTGCGCCGTTACCGGGGCGACGCGCCGGCGCGCAGTTGGCTGCTCTCGATCGCCCGCCGCGTCGCCGCGGACCACCTGCGCCGCCGCGCCCGCCGCCCCGTCGCCCCCGCGGAGCCGGCCGAGGACGACCGGCCGCTCGGGCGTGCCCCGCAGCCCGACCCCGCCGAGTCCGCCGCCGTCCGCGACGCGCTGGCCGCGCTCGACGCCGACCGTCGCGAGGCGTTCGTCCTCACCCAGATGATCGGGCTGAGCTACGAGGACGCCGCCGAGGTGTGCCGGTGCCCGATCGGGACGATCCGCTCGCGCGTCGCCCGGGCCCGCGCCGACCTCGTCGAGGCCCTCGGCGACGCCGGGGCCGAGCGGGCGCACCGCTCGGGGTGAGCTCCGGCGGGAGACGGAGCAGAGCTCGACCCGTGAAGCCGGGAACTCCGGCGGCCGCCACGGCGACCAGCAGGACATGGCCAGCTCCACCGACTGCGACGTCTGCCGGGAGGCGATGTCGGCCGCGCTCGACGGCGAGGCCGACCCCGCCGAGCTCGCCGGCGTCGACGCGCATCTCGCCGGCTGCGCGGCATGCCGGGGGTGGCAGCGCGACGCCGAGGCCGTGACGCGCCGCGTCCGTACCGGGATCGTGGTCGGTGGCCCCGATCTCGTCGACCGCGTCGTCGGCACCGCCCCGGGACCGCGGGTGCGCTGGTGGGGCGTGGGCGCGCGGGTGGGCCTGGCGGCCGTGGGAGTCGCGCAGGCGGTGCTCGGGCTGGTGGGGCTGCTCGGGGCGACCTCGAACCATGCCGATCACACGGACGACCCGCTCATGGTCCTCGGCGCCGGCCTGGCCCACGCGGCGCACGAGAGCGCGGCCTGGAACCTCGCGCTCGGCGTGGCCTTCGTCGCCGGAGCCGTGTGGGTCCGGCACCTCGCCGGCCTGATGCCCGTGCTGGGCGCGTTCATCGCGGTGCTCGCGGTGCTGTCCGGGATCGACCTCGTCGCCGGCCGCGTCGAGCCCGCCCGCGTCGCGACGCACCTGGTCGTCGTCGCCGGCTTCCTGCTCGCCCTCGCCGTGGTGCGCACCGCGCCGCGACCCGGCACCGGACCGACCCCGGGCGCGCGTCGGCGCTCCCGTCCCGCCCTGCGCGGCGCGGCACCCGACGGTCCGCGCACCCCCGCACCGGCCCCCTGGGAGCGTGAGTCCGACGTCGCCTGAGCGCCGGTCCCTCGTCGTCTCCTTGCTGGCCGTCGGCGGCGGCGTCGTCGTCTTCGCCCTGCTCCGCGGCGGGCTGCCCGCCGCGGCGCTCGGCGTGACCGCGCCGCCGGTCGCGGTGCAGGTGGCGACGCCCCTGGCCCGCCTGGTCGTCCTGCTGGCGGCCGGGGCGACCCTCGGCGGGCTGGTCGGCGCGCTCGTCGCGCGAGCGTCGCGCGACGGGGCCCGGGCGCTCGGCGCGCACGCCTACGCCGCGGTGCGCCGGGCGGGCGCCGCGGCCGCCGTGTGGGCGGTCGCCGCGCTGGCCGCGGCCGTGCTCACGGTGCTCACGGGGACCGGCAGCGACCCGCAGGTCCTGACCCGGCCCGACGCGTTCCTCGCCGCCGCCGGCGCGCTCGAGGAACCGGCCGCCTTCCTCGTCACGGCCGTCGTGGCCGGGGCGGTGGCCACGCTGTGCCGGGTCACGCTGTCGTGGCGCACCACGGCGGGCGCCGTCGTGCTCGCGGTGCTCGGGGTCGTCGCCCCGGCGGTCACCGGGCAGGTCGCGAGCGCGCGCTCCGGACACGACATCGCCACCGACGCCGCCGCGCTGGCCGCGGTCGCCGCGGCCGTGTGGCTCGGGCTCGCGCTGCTGGAGACGGTGCTGCCCGCCCCCGACCGGGCCCCCGCGACCCGCCCGATCGCCCTGGTGGCGGCCGCCACGAGCGTCGCCGGCGTCGTCGTCGCGGAGTCGGTCCTCGTGCGCGGCGCGTGGTTCTCGGGGGTCCACGGGCCGCTCGCGCTCGTCCAGGTCGCCCTGCTCGCGGCCGCGGCGGCACTCACCTGGCGATCCCGCGTCCCCGGCCCCACCGTGGCCGCCCTGCTCGTGCCCGCCGTGGGTCTCGGGGCGGTGCTGGCCACCGAGCTGCCGCCGGCGCTCACCGAGCCGGTGCTCACGACGCTCGAGGGGATCCAGGACGCGGCGCTCGGCTACCGGCTCGATCCCCCGACGGTCCTGGGCCTGCTCGGGCCCGGGCGCCTCAACCTGCTGTGGGCCGTCGTCGCCGTGGCGCTGGCCGGCGCGTACCTGGCCGGGGTACACCGACTGCGCGGACGCGGCGACGCCTGGCCCGCCGGACGGACGGCGCCGTGGCTCGGGGGTTGCGCGCTGCTGGTGTGGGCGACGGGCTCCGGGCTCGGCGCGCACTCGACGGCGACGTTCAGCGTGCACATGGGCGTGCACATGCTGCTGTCGATGGGCGTGCCGATCCTGCTGGTGCTCGGTGGCCCGGTGACGCTGGCGCTGCGGGCGCTACCGGCCGGCGACACGGGACCGCGGGCGTGGCTGCTCTCCCTGCTCGACGCCCCGCTGACGCGCCTGCTGACCCACCCGCTCGTGGCGCTCGCCCTGTTCGTCGGCTCGTTCTCCGCGCTGTACCTCTCGCCGCTCTATGCCGCCGCGCTGCCCTTCCACTGGGCGCACCAGCTGATGTTCCTGCACTTCCTGCTGACCGGCGCCCTGTTCTTCTGGCCGATCATCGGCGTGGACCGGCCGCCGCGCCCGCTGCCGCACCTCGGACGCCTGGCGATGCTGCTCGCGTCCATGCCGTTCCACGCCTTCTTCGCCGTCGCCCTCATGAGCACCGACGTGGTGATCGGCCAGGCGTTCTTCGGCCAGGTCGCGCTGCCCTGGGTGCCGGACCTGCTCGCCGACCAGCGCCTCGGCGGCGGCATCGCCTGGGCGTCGGGCGAGGCGCCGCTGGTCGTCGTGCTGCTCGTGCTGCTCGTGCAGTGGTCGCGCGCCGACACCCGCGACGCCGCCCGCGGCGACCGCCACGCCGACCGTGACGGCGACGCGGAGCTCGAGGCCTGGAACCGGATGCTCGCCGACCTCGCCCGAGGCCGGTGACGAGATGTCCCGACACCCCCGATACGAGGAGGATTCCCGGATGGCCACGCGCCCCAAGCGCCCCGCGCCGCCGAAGCGCACCACGTCCCGGACACCGATGATCGTGGCGATCGCCGTCGTGGTGCTGGTCGCGGCGGTGGTCTTCGGCGGGGTGTTCCTGGCCGGCAACAGCTCGGACAGCGCGCGGAACGGCGGCATCCCGGCGGTCCCGGCACCCGCCCGGTACACGACAACGGTCGCCGACGGCGTCATCACCGCCGGCGCGCCCGCCCCGCGCACCCTCGACGTGTACGAGGACGCGCTCTGTCCGGCCTGCCAGGCGTTCGAGCAGCGGTACGGCGACCAGATCGCGCAGGCCACGGAGGCCGGGCGCCTGCAGGTCCGCTACCACCTCGTCAACCTGCTCGACCAGCGCTCCAGCCCGCCGGGCTACTCCTCCGCCGCCGGCAACGCGATGATATGCGCGGCCGAGAACGACGCCTTCCCCGCGGTGCACGCGAGCCTCTACGCCGCCCAGCCCTCCGAGGGCGGCCGCGCCTACGACACCGCCCAGCTGATCGACCTCGGCCAGCGCGCCGGCGCCGGCCCGGGCTACGCCGAGTGCGTCACCGACGGCCGCCACCTCGGCGAGGTCGCCGTCAACTTCCAGAACGCGTCGAACGACCCGGCCCTCCAGCGCGACGGCGGCTTCGGCACGCCGACCGTGGTGCTCGACGGCCGCACGGTGCAGGCCGGCTCGCCCGAGCTGGAGCAGGCGCTCGCGGGCTGACGGCCATGATCGCTCCCGGGTGCTCCGTCGACCCGATCTCATCGGGTCCGCGGAGCACCCGGGGCGATCATCGCCCGCGCAGACGCAGGCTCGAGGTCACGACGAGCAGGGACGACAGGGCCATCGCGAGCCCCGCGAGCAGCGGGTTGAGCAGCCCGGCCACGGCGAGCGGGATCGCGGCGACGTTGTAGCCGAACGCCCAGCCGAGGTTCACGCGGATCGTGCGGTGCGTGGCCCGGGCGAGCGCGAGGGCCTCGGGGACGGCGGTGAGGTCGTCGCGCACGAGGATGACGTCGGCGGCGTCCAGGGCGACGTCGGTGCCCGTGCCGACGGCGAGGCCGAGGTCTGCGGCGGCGAGGGCGGGGCCGTCGTTGACGCCGTCGCCGACCATGGCCACGACCGCGCCGGACGCCCGGCGCTCGGCGAGGAACGCGAGCTTGCCCTCGGGCAGGACTCCGGCCACGACCTCGTCGATCCCGACGGCGTCGGCGACGTGACGAGCGGCCCGCTCGTGGTCCCCGCTGAGCAGGACCGGGTGCAGGCCGGCCTGCTTCAACGCCGCGACGGCCGGGGTGGCGCTGGGCTTCACCTCGTCGGCGAGCACCACCGCACCCCGGACGCGGGAGTCCCAGCCGACGGCGACGACCGTGTGTCCGGCCTCCTCCGCCGCCGCCCAGTCCGAGGCCAGCGACGCCGGGACGACGCCGACCAGGTCCGGGCGGCCGACCGTCACCGTGACGCCGGAGACCACCGCGCGCGCGCCGAGCCCCGGGAGCGCGACGAAGTCCTCGGGTTCCCCGACGACCGGGCCGCCGGCGACGATCGCCGCCGCGATCGCGTGCTCGGACCCCCGCTCCACGGCTGCGGCACGCGCCAGCACGACGTCGGGCGACGAGCCCAGGACAGAGACCACCGTCATCCGCCCCGTCGTCAGCGTCCCGGTCTTGTCGAGCACCACGGTGTCGACGCGGCGGCTCGTCTCGAGGGCGTGGTGGCCCTTGAGGAAGATGCCGCGCCGGGCGCCGCGGCCGGAGGCGACGACCATCGCCATCGGCGTCGCCAGGCCCAGCGCACACGGGCAGGCGATGACGAGCACCGCGAGCGCCGGGGAGAACGCCCCGGAGGCCCCGGCACCCGCGAGCCACCAGCCCACCGCCGTCAGCACCGCGAGCACGACCACCGCGGGCACGAACCACGCCGAGATCCGGTCGACGAGACGCTGCACCTCGGCCTTGTCGGCGCGCGCGTCGCGGACCAGGCGCACCATCCCCGCCAGCGCCGTGGCCTCGCCGACCGCGGTCGCCTCGACGACCAGCCGGCCCGAGACGGCGACCGTGCCGCCGACCACCGCGTCGCCGAGCTCTGCGTCCGTGGGGACCGGCTCGCCGGTGAACATGCTGCGGTCCACCGCGGAGCGCCCGGCGACGACCCGCCCGTCCGCGGCGATCTTCTCGCCGGGCCGCACGACGAACCGCGTGCCCACCGCGAGCGAGGCCGCCGGGATGCGCCGCTCCGTGCCGTCCGCGTCCAGCACCGCGACGTCGCGCGCGGCGAGGCGGGCGAGCGCCGCCAGCGCGTCCCCCGACGCCCGGCGCGCGCGGCGCTCGACGTAGCGGCCGGCGAGCACGAACGTCGTCACCCCGGCTGCGACCTCGAGGTACACGGGCCCGGCCGGGTGCAGCAGCAGGTCCCAGGTGCTCGCCGCCGGCGACGCCCCCGCGCCACCGAGCACCGCGCCGACCGACCACACCGTCGCCGCGACGATCCCGAGCGAGACCAGCGTGTCCATCGACGTCGTGCCGTGGCGCAGACCGGCGAGCGCGCGCCGGTGCAGCGGCCACGCCGACCACCCGACCACCGGCGCGGCGAGCACCGCGAGCACCAGCTCCCAGCCGCCGAAGCGCAGCGAGGGCACCGCCGTCATGACCAGCGCGAGGTCGGCGACGGGGAGGAACAGCGCGGCGGCGACGACGAGCCGGCGCCAGAGGTCGCGCAGCTCGGGGTCCTCGGCGTCCGGCCCGTCGGCGTCCTCGTCGGAGTGCTCGTCGGAGTCGACGGGCTGAGCCGGCCGCGCCGTGTACCCGAGCTTCGCGACGGTGTCGACGACGGTCGCGGTGGTGACATCGGGCGAGTCGATGACGACGCGGGCGCTGTCGCCGGCGAGGTCGACGCTCGCCGCGACGCCGTCGAGCCGGTTGAGCCGGCGCTCGATCCGGGACGCGCAGGCCGCGCACGTCATCCCGCCGATGTCGAGATCGAGGACCTCGGCAGCAGGAGCGCTCACGGACCCACCAGCCCGGCCGCCCAGGCGGGGAACGTCGCGACGATCGCGACGACGATCGCCAGGTACCAGGCCGCGAGCCCCCACCCGTGGTGGCGCAGCGGGGCCGGGGCGCCGCCGAGGGCGCCGGTGCGCAGGTTGTGCACGGTGGTGAACCAGAACATGGCGATCACCGCGACCCACGCCACCATGCACCAGGGACACAGGGCGTGGATCACCGCGAGGCTCTGGACGATCAGCCAGTGGATGAACAGCAGACCCGCGGTGGTGCCCGCCTGCAGCGACCACCACACCCACCGCGGCAGCGAGACGCCACCGAGCACCAGCGCCCCCGTCGCCGCCGCGACCGGGAAGGTCAGCAGGCCGATCACCGGGTTCGGGAACCCGAGCACCGACGCCTGCGCTGTGCGCATGATCGTCCCGCAGGACAGCACCGGGTCGATGCTGCACGAGGGCACGAACGTCGGGTCGGCGAGCAGCGCGAGCTCGTCGAGCAGCAGGACCAGGGCGACGACGGCCCCGGCCAGCCCGCCCACGAGCAGGACGGCGCCGGCGCCGCGAGTACCACCGCCGACGGGGGTGGCGGGAGCCTCCGGGGCCGGCGCGTCCACGACGTCCACCCCCCGATCGTCCTCCCGGACGGCGGGCAGGACGTCGGTGGGTGCGCCGGGAGACGCTGCGGTGGCCATCACGGTGCTGGTCGCCCGGGAACGCCGAGGAGTTCCCGGTGATCGCGCCCACGTCGCGAGACCGCGGGCCCGCACCTGCCCCGGGACCGGGGGATCCGCGTTCCCGCTACCGGGTCCGGCCGTCGGCCTAGACTCGCCGGTACGCCGTCACTCGGCGGGGTGCAGGGGGGAGGAATCGGCCCGGTGGAAGCGCTCGGCCCATGAGCTCCGACAGGACTTCGGAGACACCGGACCCCGGCGGATCGGCCGCACCGTCGCGTCGCGTGCCCCCGTCCGGCTACGGCCTGCTCGCCCGTTGGCGTGACCGGCGGCAGGCGCGGGCGGACGCGCGCGCCGGGCTGCCCGGCGTCGAGCCGGGGCGTCCGCGAGGGACGCCGACGCTCGAGGAGTACCACCAGGACTTCCTCGCCCGCGTCCACCGCGAGCGGCTGCGGCTCGATCGCGAGGCCGCTCCCCTGCACCAGGCCCGCGCGGCCCTCGCCGTGCGCCTGCCCGCCACCGAGGACGCACTCGCCCGGGCGCGCGCGAGCCTGGACGCGATCCCGGTCCTGCTCGACGCCGGGCAGCTCGCCGTGCGCCGCGGGGGCGAGACCCACACCGCCGACGACATCGTCGCCGCCCGCCGGGCACGCGAGCACGAGGCGCGGCGGCGCCCGCTCGTCGACGAGGCCGCGCGCCTGCACGCCCAGCTCACCGCGATGCGCGCGGAGGACGCCCGGCTGGACACCGCGATCCGCGCCGGCGAGCTCGCCGGCGCCACCCGCGTCCGCCGGCTGCACGCCCAGGTCATGCGCCGGATCAGCGGCTACGAGCGCCACCTCGTGCGCCGCCACCCCGCGGGTGACCGCATCGGCCCCGCGCTCGTCACCCGGCATCCCGTGGTGCCCGCCTGGGTCACCGCGGCCGAGCACGCCGGCCCGCGCCTCCCCGAGACCGGTCCCGTATCGCCGCCGACCGGCATCCCGACGCCCCGGTCCTGCGCCGGGCCCGGCGTCCCGTCCGGACAGGAGTAGCCATGGCCCGCCTCTTCCGGCGCAGCTTCCGACGTGGGGCCGACGTCGTCCGCCCCCCGACACCGACCGGGTCCTCGCCCGGGGCCCGCCTGGCGAGCATCTCCGCGTCGCCGTCGGGCGCGGCGACGCCCGAGGAGCACCGGTTCGCCCAGGTCTACGCGGCCGATCGCGTCGGCCCGATGCCCTACCCCAACCAGCCGACCCCGGATGTCGCCGAGGCGCGTGGCCGGGTCCGGGCCCTGGTCGAGGGCATGCTCGGCGGCGTCGACGAGGGCAGCGGCCGCGCGCTGGACCCGCTCATCGCGTCGATCGCGTCGGGCTGGCTCGCCCGGATCGACTCCCAGCACGCCGACCACCACGCGGTCATCGACCGCCTCGTCGGGGGCGCCCGCCAGCAGCTCGCCGAGGCCGAGGCCGCCCACGAGCGAGACCGCCGCGCCCTCGAGATCGCGCGCCGGGACTACATCGAGGCGCGGGAGCGGCTCGGGGAACCGGCGGGAGACGCAGCGGAGCGGAGCTCGACCCGGGTGGCGGGAGACGCAGCGGAGCGGAGCTCGACCCGGGTGGCGGGAGACGCAGCGGAGCGGAGCTCGACCCGGGTGGCGGGAGACGCAGCGGAGCGGAGCTCGACCCGGGTGCACAGCGACGATCCACCGACCGGGCCCCTCCTCCGCCAGGAGGACCGATGAGCCGCGAGCGTCCCCGGTCGTACCGGGACGCCACCTTGATGATCAAGCGGTCGCGCGAGGACCACCTCGCTCTCGTGATCGTGCTGCTCGCCATCGGCGCCGACATCGCGGCCTTCTACGTCGTGCTCGCCCGCGTCTTCCGGGGCTCGCCACTGCTCATCGCGGTCGGGACCGTCGGCTTCGCGGCGGCCGCGGTCGGCCTCGCCCACCTCGTCGGGCAGGGGCTCGCGCGGCGACGCTGCGGCGACCCGCGCGCGTCGGTGCCCCTGACGGTCCTCGCTGCGCTGACCTGGCTCACGCTCGGCGCCGCGGCGTTCTCCACGCGGCTGATGACCCCGAGCACCACGTCGTCGGGCGGGTTCGGGTCCGGCTCCGGGGGCGGGTTCGGGTCCGACTCCGGGTTCGGGTCCGACTCCGGGTTCGGGTCCGGCGGGGGGTTCGGGTCCGGCGGGGGCGACATCGAGCTCACCGCGCTGCTGCCCGCGCTGCTGTTCGGCGCGCTGTTCCTCGCGAGCGGGATGGCCGCGATGATCGCGACGTTCGTGTCGTTCAATCCCGTCGCGAGCGCCCTGCGGCGCGCCGAGCACCGGATGCGCGAGGCCACCGAGCGCGAGCGGGCCAGCCGCGCCGAGCTCGAACGCGCCCGCGAGGCCCTGCGCCAGCAGGAGAACGAACGCGCGCGCGAGGACCAGCGCTGGCGCGCGGCCCGTCAGCAGGTCACCGCCGAGATGCTCGAGCTGCAGAACTACGCGCGCACGCTGATGGCGTCGAGGAAGGCCGACCCGTCGGTCACCGACGGCCTCACCGGCAACGCCCCCTTCCCGCTGTTCACGCCGGCGAGCGACGTCGTGCCCGGCGAGGAGGCCCCGCCTGCGATGCGCCCCGTCACCACCGTCGACACCGGTGCGAACGGAGACTCTCGGTGACCCGACGGCCTGTCGTGGCTGCCCTGGTCCTCGCTACGGCCCTGGTGGCCGGCTGCTCGAGCGGCGACGACGCCGCGGGCGGCGGCTTCGGCGGAGGGGGCGGCGGCCTGTCCTGCCCGGTGCCGGTCGGCCCGATGGCGTTCGCGGTGTCCGGCCGCGCGAACTCCCCCGCACCGGGCCTGCCGCAGAGCGTCCAGGACGCGACGACCTCGGTGCTGACGCGCGCGGTCGACCAGGACTACCAGCCGCGCGTCACGCTGATCGACCTCGACGGGCGGCCCACGTCGGCGGGCAGCGACACGTTCTCCACCGACGCCGGCAACGGCATCGCCGCCGAGGACGACCGCAACCAGTTCCTGAACGGCTTCGGCGAGGCGCTGACGGAGATGCGCGCCCGGGCCCCCGAGGCCGACGTGCTCTCCGCGCTCGACCTCGCGGGCCGGTCCGCCGGAGGATCGGAGCAGGGCGGCGACCGGCCCGGCACCGTCGTCCTCGTCGACTCCGGGCTCTCGACGGTCGCCCCGCTGGACTTCCGCCAGCGCGGGCTGCTCGACGCGCCGCCCGCCGAGACCGTCGAGGCGCTGCGCGCGAACAACGCCCTGCCGGGTCTGGAGGGCGTCACCGTGGTCCTCGCGGGCCTCGGTGACGTCGCCGAGCCCCAGGCCGCACCGAGCCCCGCCCAGCGCTCCTCGCTGGTGGCCCTGTGGACCGCGGTCGCCGAGGCGGGCGGCGCCGCCTGCGTCGCGGTCGTCGACGAGCCCCGGGGCGGCGACGCCCCGAGTGACGTCCCGCCCGTGAGCCTCGTCGACGTCCCGCCGCCGCCGACGATCACGCCGGGGCAGACCACGACGCTTCCCGACGACAATTCCGTCGGATTCCGGCCCGACACGGCCGAATTCCGCGACAGGAACGCGGCGCGCGCCGTTCTCACGCCCTTCGCGCAGTTCGTGCAGCAATCACCGGCACCGCGCCTGACCCTGACGGGCACGAGCGCCCGCGCCGGCACGCTCCAGGGACAGATCGACCTCTCCGCCCGCCGGGCCGAGGCGGTGAAGTCCCTGCTGGTCGAGCTGGGGGCGCCCGCTGACCGGATCAGCACCCGGGGCGTGGGCAGCGAGTTCCCCGGCTACGTCGACGACGTCGGTCCGGACGGGCGCCAGCTGCCCGGTCCGGCGAGCGCGAATCGGACGGTGATCGTCGAGCCGACCGGGTAACCCGACGGTGACACAGTGTTGCGAGTCACCGTGGTTGCGCATTCCCGATGAAACGTGGCTGCCATCACAGCACGATGTGGTCACGGGGATCCGGGGTCGCGCACACCCGGTCGGAGCAGCGCTGATGGCGCCCTCCGCGGGAGTCGTGGGGGCTCGGACTGTATCGATTTTGTCGACCGTACGAACTCGGCGGTGGTTCCACGCTCGCCGAGACCTGCCTAGCGTCGTCTCTCCGGAAGCGTCACCGACGTCCGGAGGACACATGACTGCAGCCGCAGACCGGAGCCCCGACACCGCGGCTGGCCTCGACGAGTACACCGAGGCCGATGTTCATCAGGAGTTCGGCGAGAACCCGAACGAGGTCCGAGACACGAACCACTACCAAGAGGAGTACGTCAAGGGGTTCGTGGACAAGTGGGACGACTACATCGGCTGGGAGGGTCGCGCCGCCAGCGAGGGGTCGTTCTTCATCGACCAGCTCAGTGCCCGCGGGGTCGAGAAGGTTCTCGACGTCGCCACCGGCACGGGGTTCAACTCCGTCCAGCTCCTCAAGGCCGGCTTCGAGACGGTCTCCGCCGACGGCAGCGCGGAGATGCTCGCGAAGGCCTTCGAGAACGGTCGCCAGCACGGGCACGTGCTGCGGGTGGTCCAGGCCGATTGGCGCTGGCTCAACCGTGACGTCCACGGCGAGTACGACGCGATCATCTGCCTGGGGAACTCGTTCACGCATCTGTTCAACGAGCGTGACCGGCGCAAGGCGCTGGCCGAGTTCTACGCGATGCTCAAGCACGACGGCGTGCTGATCCTCGATCAGCGCAACTACGACGAGATCCTCGACCACGGGTTCTCGTCGAAGCACAAGTACTTCTACTGCGGCGACACCGTCACCGCGGAGCCGGAGTACATCGACGACGGTCTCGCCCGATTCCGGTACACGTTCCACGACGACGGTTCCGTGTACCACCTCAACATGTTCCCGCTGCGCAAGGACTACGTGCGCCGGCTCATGCGCGAGGTCGGGTTCCAGAAGATCGACTCGTACGGCGACTTCCAGGAGACCTACGGGACCGAGAGCCCCGACTTCTGGATCCACGTCGCGGAGAAGACCTACCGACCGGATGACGAATTGACCGAGAGCTACTCGACCGCGGTCCACACCGCGCGCGACTACTACAACTCGACCGACGCCGACACCTTCTACCACGAGGTCTGGGGCGGCGAGGACATCCATGTCGGGCTCTACAACTCGCCCGACGAGGCCATCGCGCCGGCCTCGCAGCGCACCGTCGAGCGCATGGCCGAGGGCATGAACATCACCGCGGAGACGCGCGTGCTCGACATGGGCGCGGGATACGGCGGGTCGGCGCGGTGGCTGGCCAAGAAGTACGGCTGCCACGTGACCTGCCTGAACCTCTCCGAGGTCGAGAACGAGCGCAACCGCGAGAAGAACCGCGCGCAGGGCCTCGACCACCTCGTCGACGTCGTCGACGGGTCGTTCGAGAGCATGCCGGTGCAGGACAACTACTACGACCTCGTGTGGTCGCAGGACGCGTTCCTCCACTCCGGCGAGCGCAGCCAGGTCGTCGAGGAGATCGACCGCGTCCTCGTCCCCGGCGGCCAGGTCGTGTTCACCGACCCGATGGCCGCCGACGGCGCCGACGTCTCGCAGCTCGCGCCGATCCTGGCGCGCCTGCACCTCGACACGCTCGGCTCGCCGGGCTTCTACCGCCAGGAGTTCGGCAAGAAGGGCTACTCCTCGGTGGAGTTCGAGGACCACACCCAGCAGCTCACGACCCACTACGGGCGCGTGCTGAGCGAGCTCGAGGCCGCGGAGCCGAAGTTCAAGGGTGCGATCTCCGACGAGTACGTCTCGAACATGAAGACGGGCCTGAAGAACTGGGTGAACGGCGGCAAGAGCGGCCAACTCGCCTGGGGCATCTTCCGCATCAAGCGCTGACGCCGGGCACACGGGGCCGGCCGGGACCATCGCGTCCCGGCCGGCCCCGTGGCGTCGGTGCCCCGCTGCGTCGGTGCGTCGGTGTCGGTGTCGGTGTCGGTGTCGGTACGAGCGATGCGGCATCGCTGGCGTCTCACGCCAGGATCGCCACATGCTCGCCGCGCGACACGCCGAGGAAGGACACGAGCCCTGCGTCTCGGGGCCACCCTCGCCGACCTGAGCCCGGCGCCGCCGTTCGCGATCGCGGAGTGGGCCCGGCGTGGGGTGGACGCGGGCTCCGAGAGCCTGTGGACGGCGTAGTGATCGGGCGCGGCTCGCTGGACCCGGACCCGCTCGTCGCGCTCGCGGTCGGCGCGACGGCCACCGAGGTCTCCGGCGACGTCGAGCGGGGCACGCGACCGTCCAGGTGCCACTGGACCACCCCGCCGACCTCGCCACACCCGTTACCTTCTTGATCAGGCCCGGTGAGGGCTTGCAGGCCGCCGGCCACGGCATGACTGAGTGCCCCTGTCGTTGATGATCTGGGGGGTGTTGTCACCGTGGTCGGAGGGCGCCAACGACCGCTG
>NZ_JBXUHE010000021.1:0-107747 GCF_057180585.1 Actinomycetospora sp. 2LY8.5 | reverse complement strand
ACCGACATGTCCACCAGGGCCAATCCGGCCTCCCGCGCATCCCGCCAACGACGGGAGCACAACGAAGCCGATCACGGCCGGTGTCAAACATGTCCTGAGAACACGGCGTCAAGCATGTCCCGAGACAGGACAACTTTCACTGGCCCGCATTGCCGAATAGACCTCTCATCAGTCAAGGCGGCGCCTCCGGCGCCGCGCCGGCCACGGCCCTTCGGCCCTGGCCTCCCGCTCCGCTCCGGCGGGCCGGGGCCAGGCCGGCTGCGCCAAGAGACGAAACCGATGACGCGAGGTCTACCGGCACACGCGGTACTTCAGGTGCGTGACGGCTGTCGCTTCGACAACCCGGATGGGCTCCAGTCGCACCTGCGTGTCTCCGAGATTCTCAAGTAGGCGGCGACCCGCGCCGAGAGGCACGGGAACCATGTGAATCTGCAGCTCGTCGAGGACACCGGCCCGGATCGCTTGCTGAATCGGCGAGGCGCCATGCAGCGAGACGTTCTTCTCTCCAGCCGCTGCACAGGCACGGCCGAGCGCCGCATCGAACCCGGCAACGACGAAGTGGAACGTGGTACCCACCCGGACATCGTCCTGGCGCTCACGGTGAGTCAGCACGAAGACGGGGACGCCGAAGGGCGGTTCGCTGCCCCACGCTCCCTCGGCGTGCTCGTAGCCGTCACGACCGGTGATCATTGCGCCCATGGCATCGAACTGTTCGGCCAGGACCGCGTCCCTCGTGATCTCTGCGCGATCCGGAGCCGCGGCCTCGCTGAACCAGTGATGCAGGACGTCCCCGCCCACACCGAGCCCGCGCCCTGGGCCAGGGTCCGGTGCTGTGATGTAGCCATCCAGGGACATGCTGATGCTCGCTGTCACCTTCGTCATGAGGGCCTGCTTCCCGGCTGGAGTGATGAGTGAGACGCTAGTCCTATATCAGGACCAAGTAGGCGCGCAGCCATACTCTTTGTTCGCCTCCAGGCCGTCAGCAGGCCGTCAGAGGGCGGGGAAGGCCGAGCGCAGCTGAGAAGCGTCGGGCAGCTCCGGTCCTGGTTCGAGGGCTACGGGCGCGTGGAGTCGCAGGTCGCCCACGACGACCGCAAGATCTACGACCTCTTCGAGGTCGGCGCGGTGAGTGCTTCGCTCCCTCGGCCGGTCAGTGTTCACGCCGCGGCGTTGACGTCCAGGGCGCCTCCGGCGTCGCTGACGCGGTGGGCTGCGCCCACCCTGGACCCCGCCACCGCGACGAGATGGGCGGCCAGGACGAGGGAACGGGGGAGGTGTGAGGTCGGGCCACGGGCGGGCCATACGGACCGGTCCCTCACGGTCAACGACAGCACCAGCGGGCAGCCCACTCGCCCTGGTCCATCGGCACGGCAAGGGTGTTCCCAAGCTGAGAACGCGGGTTCGATTCCCGTCACTCGCTCCAACCTTGTTCTTGCAGGTCAGCGGCCCGCTCACCGGTCACTCGAGGCGGGCCGTCGTCGTTCCCGCAACCTCGTTGCGCGGTTCCCGTGCCGCCGCCACGCTGCTCGCGTGATCGTGCGACGCGAGCGGCCCGAGGATCTCCCGGCGGTGCGCTCGGTGGTGGCCGCCGCGTTCGACGCGGGCGACGGCATGGTCCCCGTCGAGGTCGGTCTGCTCGACCGCCTCCGGCAGGACGTGGGGTGGATTCCGCGCTTCTCGCTCGTGGCCGACGACGAGGGTGAGGTCGTCGGCCACGTCGTCGCCACCCGCGCGCAGGTCGGCGCGCTGCCGTCGCTGGGGATCGGTCCGGTCGCCGTCCGCCCCGACCGGCAGGGCCGCGGCGTCGGGACCGCGCTGATGCACACGCTGCTCGGGGCGGCGGAGGCCAGCGACGAGAACCTCGTCGTCCTGCTGGGCGAGCCCGCGTTCTACGGGCGCTTCGGGTTCGGCCCGGCCGCCGACCGCGGCGTGGCCGCTCCCGACCCGACGTGGGGTGCGTACTTCCAGGCCCGCGCGCTCACGCGGGACGCTCCGCGAGGGCCGTTCCGCTACGCGGCCCCGTTCGAGCAGCTCTGATCAGCCCACGATCAGCGCGGCGATCCGTGGCCCGGCGGGGCCGTCGGCGATCAGGTAGCTGCCGCGGAAGTCGGCGATCACGCTCGCGTCGGCGGTGAGGCGCAGGAAGCGTCCCTCGTGGCGGGCGCAGCTGTCGTTGAGCATCACCGTCTCGGCGTCTTCGACGACGGTGCTGTCGAACCCGGCGTGGCGCAGGCCCTCGATCTGGCCGCGGATGACGCCGACGACCTGGTCGGTCTCGTGCAGCCAGCCGGTCGCGCCCGGGGCGCTGAGCAGCATCGGCACGCCGTAGTAGTCGAGGATCGCCTCGACGTCGTCGCGGTCGCCGCGGCCGAGGGCGACGAAGCAGTCCAGATAGGCCGCGAACCACGTGGTGACGTCGTTGGTGTCCACGGACCCGCATCCTGCCTCGTCGCCCCGGCGGCGAGCGCTCGGCACGGCTACTCGGCCAGCAGCTCGTCGAGCTGCTCGTAGCCCTCCTTCACGCCGATCTCCATGCCGCTCGCGATCATCGCGTCCCGGGCGTCGACCGACTCGAACAGCGACCTGCCCTCGAGGCGGGTCCGCCCGTCACCGAGGTCGACGAAGGTCATCGTCTCCAGGGTCACGGAATCGGGGAAGCCCTCGAAGGTGAAGGTCTGGACGATGCGCTCGTTCGTCCGGACCTCGTGGAACGAGCCGAAGAACGTGTACTCGCCGTCGTCGTCGCGGTGGGTGTAGCGGTACGAGCCGCCGGTCACGACCTCGAAACGGTCGATCTCCATCGTCAGGTTGCGCGGGCCGAGCCATTGCTTGACCAGGTCGGGCTCGACGTGGGCACGGAAGACGTTGGCGACGGGCGCGTCGAACTCGCGGGTGATGAGGACGGTCGGGGTCGCGGGGTCGGCGGTGATGGTCGTCTCACGGGTGGTGGTGCTCATCAGGATGCTCCTCGTTCTCGGTCGGTCGGGGCTGCTGCGTCGGAGTCCATCTCGGCGAGCACGTCGTCGAGACGGCGATAGCGCTCCTCGGCCTGGCGCCGGTAGCGCTCGATCCACTTGGTCATCAGGTCGAAGACCTGCGCCTCGAGGTGGACCGGCCGGCGTTGCGCTTCGCGCGTGCGGGTGACGAGCCCGGCCTCCTCCAGCACCTTGAGGTGCTTGGACACGGCCTGGACGCTGACGTCGTACGGCTCGGCGAGCTCGTTGACGCCGGCGTCGGCATCGGCCAGGCGCGCCACCATGTCGCGCCGGATGGGATCGGCGAGGGCCGAGAACACCCGGGAGAGCTGGTCGTCCACGCTCACTCACTCCTTGTTCAACCTTGCGGTTGAAGAAGACCATAGCGCCGACCACGCGCGTGTTCAATCCCTGGGTTGACCTCAGACGTGGGAGAAGGACCAGCGGATCGACGGGTCCCACGATTCCGTGTCGCCGAAGTCATCGCGCAGCGCCAGCAGGAAGGCCGTGAGGTGGAGGGCGCGCAGCCGGGCGAACGTCGCGAACGCCGGGACGTCGCCGTAGCCCGTGGCGACCGCCGCGCGCGCGTCCGCGTCCCACCCGAACATCCCGAGGTCCCAGCCGACCGGACCCCGGCAGGCCTCCTCGAAGTCGATCCACACCGGGCCGCCCGCACCGACGACGAGGTTGCCGGGGTTCACATCGCCGTGCAGCGGCTGCACCGGCGCCGAGGGCCGTCGCGCCTCCGGCAGCAGCTCGTCCGCGGCGTCGCGCAGGCGGGCCTCCTCGTCGGCCGAGAGCACCCCGGGGTGACGGGGCAGCGCGGCGAGCCCGGCGACGATGTCCTCCGCGACCGGCTCGAGTCCCGGCAGCGGGTCGGGGAAGGCCGCGAAGCCCTCGTGCAGCTCGCGCAGCAGCCGCGCCTGCTCGGTCGGCGGGACGGGGTCGGCGGCGGGGTCCGGCTCCACCCACGTCCAGAAGCTGAGGTGGTGGCCGTCCTGGACGTGCGGGCCCGGCGGGACCTCTGCGCTGGGTGGGGCCAACGGGAGGCCGTGGCCGTGCAGCCAGCCCCCGACCGCGAGATCGGTCGTGATGCGGGAGGCCGGTTCACGCAGGTCGGTGGTCCAGGTGGGGACGCGGACGACCACCGGGGCGGGGCGCAGGTGCAGCACCACCGAGAACACGTCGCCGAGCAGGACCGGGTCGTCCGCGGGGAGGTCGAAGCGGCGGGCAGCGGCCAGGGCGGCGTCCCGTGCCGCCTGCGAACGGGCCGCACGGCGGGCGGCCGGGGTCGACGTCATGGGTTGCTCCTATGTCAAGCCGCCGCTGGCTGCGGGGCAGCCGCGGTGGCGGTCGGGGGCTGGAGGAGGGTGAACACGACGCGCGCGAGGCGCCGTTTCAGGGCCCGCAGCGCTTCCATGGTGGTGTCGCCTCCGGCGCGTCGTCGCTGGTAGTAGGCCCGCCCAGGGCTTTCGGGCAGCCGGGTCTGGGTGAGCGCGATTCGGTGCAGGGCAGCGTTGAGCTGCCGGTTGCCGCCACGGGCGAGTCGGTGTCGGTCGCTGCGGCCCGACGAGGCGGGGATGGGGGCGGCGCCGGCGTGCATGGCGAAGCAGGCCTCGGAACGGAACCGGCCCGGGCGGGCGGTCTCTCCGACGATCTTCGCGGCAGTCAGGGCACCGCAGCCGGGCAGATCGAGTAGCTGCGGGGCGGCCTGCCGGGTCAGGGTGGTGATCTCGCGCTCGAGCGCCCGGATTCGGCCGGTGGCGCGGTGAATATCGGTGACGAGCTCACCGGCAAGGCGGGCCACCATCCCGGTGTGCTGCTCGGCCAGCCGGGTCGCCAACACCTCAAGCCGGCTGGGCTGGTCCAGGCTGCGTGCCGGCGGGTCGATCTCGGGGTCGAGCTCGTGGAGGTGCCAGCGCAGCCGGTTGGTCATCCGGGTGCGCTCGGCCACCAGGTCCTCGCGGTGATCGACCAGCAACTTGAGTTCCCGTGACGCCTGGTCGTGCTCGGCGACGGGCAGGTCGGGCTCGCGCAGCGCAGCCCGCGCGATCGCCAGCGCGTCGATCGGGTCGGACTTGCCGCGGGACCGGGCGCTGTGTCGGGCGCCGGCCATCAGCTTCGGCGGCACCCGCAGCACCTGCTGGCCCGCCGCGAGCAGCGCGCGTTCCAGGCGGGTCGAGACATGCCGGCAGTTCTCGACCGCCCACCGCAGCCCACCGCAGCCCACCGCAGCAGTCACCCGCCTGACCACGAGCCCAGGCCACCAGCGCGCGGTGACCGGCGTCAGTCGCCTTCACCGTGCGCGAAGCCAGTTCGCGCCCGACCTTGTCGACCGCCACCGCGGTGTGGGTGTCCTCATGGACATCGACCCCGACCATGAGCACCATCGAGAGGTCTCCTCTCTTCAGCCGTGAGGGACACAGCTGGGCCGGCCGGCGGACACACCTCAGTGGGGGCGCAGCCACGCTCCTATCAAGTCACGCCGGTCGGTCCCAGCCGCTGATGATCGGCACAGCCCATGATCGCCAGCCCACCAGGACGGCACGCACGCTACGAGCCAGATCATCAGCGGCCAGGTTCCCAACCACCGCAACAGCGGCGAGCTGACCCTGACACTGACCGCACGCTAACGAGCGGACGGCCCGGCGAGGGCCGAGGATGCCGACCATGACCGACGGTGCGTCCACGATCGACCCCGAGCTCGCCGCCGCGATCACCCGGCTCGAGACCGACGGCTGGTTGCCGCTGCGGCGCGACGACGTGGCCGAGGCGCGGCGGAACTACCGCGAGCTGGCGCTGATCCGGCGGGGCGAGGCCGCAGCGGTCGGGTCGGTGTCCGACGACGTCGTGCCCGGTCAGGACGCCGACGTCGCCGTGCGGATCTACGAGCCGCCGGGCGAGCAGCGGGCGATCACCGTGGTCTGGCTGCACGGCGGCGGCTGGGTGCTCGGCGACCTCGACACGGCCGACGGCGCGGCGCGGCGGGTGTGCACGCACCTCGGGGCCACGGTGGTCTCCGTCGACTACCGACTCGCCCCGGAGCACCCGCACCCCGCGCCCGTCACCGACGCGCACACGGCGCTGCGGTGGGCGGCGACGCAGCGGCCGTCGGACCGACTCGTCGTCGGCGGCGACAGCGCCGGCGCCGGGCTCGCCGCCGGTGCGGCCCTCCTGGCGCGCGACTGGGGCCCGCGGGTCGACGCCCAGCTGCTTCTCTACCCCGGGCTCGACCCGGCGATGAGCTCGCCGTCGATCGGCGGGAACGCGCGGGGACCGTTCCTCACCCGCGCCGACCTCGAGTGGTTCTGGGGTCACTACGTACCGGAGCCGGGTCCGGGTGACGACCCCGCGCTCGCGCCGCTGAGCGACCCGGACGGCCTCGACGGCGTCGCCGCCGCCGTCGTCGCGACCGCCGAGCTCGACCCGCTGCGCGACGAGGGCCGCGCCTACGCCGACGCGCTCGAGGGCGCCGGCGTCGCCGTCCGGCGCCTCGACGGGGCGAGCCTCGTGCACGGCTACTTCGGCCTGGCCGCGGCGTCGGCCGCCGCCCGCGCCGAAGGGGATCGCGCCCTCGACGCGCTGGCCGAGCTCCTCGCCGCCTGAGCTGAGGGCCGCGACGCGCGCGGCCCGACGGACGACCGCCCCGTGCGCCGAAGGGTTCCCGACACCGCACGGCCGCGGAACGGGCCGGACGACCCGACCGCCTGTTGCCCGCACGACCGTTCGACGTGCCCGGACGTCCGCCCGCGGGCATGCACGGACACGCATCGGCAACCTCGGGCCGCCCGGCGGACCTCTCGCCGCGACGGATACGCGACATCGCCCTCGTCGAGGGACTCCAGCACGGGGAGGGCTCGCCACGCACCTCGACAGTGCCGCTATGTTTCCACCCGTCCGATCACGGAATGGTCACGGCGACGGCTCCCCCTCGTACCGCCGGGCCATCTGTTCCCGACGACGAGGAGGTGTCGGTCGTGAGCCGACACGGAGTGGGTGACCCCGACACCGTTCCGTTCTCCCTCAGCAGTACCCGGACCGCACCTCGCACAACGCGCTCCTCCCGTTCCTCGTCCACGACCGGCTCGATCCTCGTGGCCGCCGTCGCCGCCGGTGCCGTCCTCCCGGCGATCCAGACGCTCGACACGCACACGGCCGACGCCGAGGCCCCCGCCGCACCCGACCCCGCGACCGCCTCGCTCGCCCTCGCCGCGCAGCACCAGGCCGCGCCCGCGGTGGCGCCCGCCCGCCACGCCGCCGGCGGCGTGTCCTCGGTCAGCCCGATCGCGATGCCGGCGTCCACGATCTCCTCGTCGGACTCCGACTCCTCGTCGGACTCCGACGAGCCCAGCGCCGGGGACGAGAACGACGTGTCCTCGCTCATCAAGTCGATGAGCGTCACCCGCGAGAACGGCCCGCTGGAGTTCGGGACGCCCTACGAGGCCGGCAACGAGCGCACGCTCGACGGCCAGATCGCCAAGGCGCTCGGGCTCATGGGCCTGCCGCAGCGCCTGGCACCGGGCGTCAAGAAGATCATCATGCGGGAGTCCACGGGCCGCGCGAACGCCGTCAACGACTGGGACTCCAACGCCTCGGCCGGCACGCCGTCGAAGGGGCTCATGCAGCTCATCGACACGACGTTCCGCAACGCCGTGCTGCCCGAGCTCGCGGACCGCGGGATCTTCGACCCGGTCGCCAACATCACCGCGGGCGTCCGCACGATGATCGCCAACCACAGCATCGACGACGTCGAGGCCGGTGGCCTGCGCAACTCGTCGGGCAACTACATCGGCTACGGCGGCGCGGCCATCCCGGACGACGGCCTGGGCCGCGCCGACTGAGCGAGCGTTCCGCCCCGCCCCCGGGGTAAGCCGGAGGCATCAGCGAACGAACCTGGCCGGTGACCGGCGCGGGCGCGGCGCGGGCCCGGCGTCGAGGTCTGCGACGGCGTGCTCGTCGCGGGCCGGCAGGGCCTCGGCGTAGCGGGCGAAGTACGAGGGCACCGGCGCCGCCGACCCCACGATCACGATCATGGGTGAGGGGCCGGTCGGCGTCTGGGCCGACGTCACCTGAGACCACGGCCACGGGCCGGCGGAGCGCTTCTGCGACCAGCTCGTCCCGGGTGCGAACGGCCACCGGATCGCCGTCCTCACCCTGCTCTGATCAGGCGCCCGGGCCCTTCTGCAGGACCGGGCGCAGGGTGTCGAGCACGGAGGCGTCGTCGATCGTCGACGGCACCGCCTCGTCCCTGCCGTCGGCGATGCCGCGCATGGTCTTGCGCAGCACCTTGCCCGAGCGGGTCTTGGGCAGCGCCGGCACGACGGCGACGTTCTTGAACGACGCGACGGCGCCGACCTCGTCGCGCACCATCGCCACGAGCTCGGCGGCGAGCTCGGCCTCGTCGCGCTCGACGCCCGCCTTGAGGACGACGAACCCGCGCGGGACCTGGCCCTTCATCGCGTCGTGGACGCCGATGACGGCGCACTCGGCGACGTCCTGATGGCCCGAGAGCACCTCCTCCATCGAGCCGGTCGACAGGCGGTGGCCGGCGACGTTGATGACGTCGTCGGTGCGGCCCATGACGTAGAGGTAGCCGTCCTCGTCGAGGTAGCCGCCGTCGCCGGTGAGGTAGTAGCCCTCGTAGCGCGACATGTACGACTCGCGGAAGCGCTCGTCGTCCTGCCACAGCGTCTGCAGGCAGCCCGGGGGCAGCGGGAGCTTGATCGTGATCGCGCCCTCCTCGCCGCGCGGCAGCACGGTGCCGTCGACATCGAGGATCTCCACCTGGTAGCCGGGCACGACCACCGACGGCGAGCCGGCCTTGAGCTCCATCGGCTCGAGCCCGCGCAGGTTCGCCGCGATCGGCCAGCCCGTCTCGGTCTGCCACCAGTGGTCGACCACCGGCACGCCGAGCGTCTCCGACGCCCACGTCCAGGTCTCGGGGTCGAGGCGCTCGCCGGCGAGGAAGAGGGTCTCGAGGCTGGAGATGTCGTAGTCGCGCAGCAGGACCGCGTCCGGGTCCTCCTTCTTGATGCCGCGGAACGCGGTCGGCGCGGTGAACAGGGCCTTGACCCCGTGCTCCTGGATCACGCGCCAGAACTGGCCGGCGTCCGGCGTGCCGATGGGCTTGCCCTCGTAGAGCACGGTCGTCGCCCCGGTGAGCAGGGGCGCGTAGACGATGTAGGAGTGCCCGACGACCCAGCCGACGTCGGAGGCGGTGAACATGACCTCGCCGGGCCCGACGTCGTAGATGTTCTCCATCGACCAGCGCAGGGCCACCGCGTGGCCGCCGTTGTCGCGCTGGACGCCCTTGGGCTTGCCGGTGGTGCCCGAGGTGTAGAGGACGTAGAGCGGGTCGGTGGCCGCGACCGGCACGCACTCGGCGGGCTCGGCGTCCTGCACGGCCTGCGCCCAGTCGACGTCGCGCTCGCCCATCTCGGCGGTGTACTGCGGGCGCTGGAACACGATCGAGGGGCCCGGGTCGTGCGAGGCCAGGTCGATGGCCTTGTCGAGCAGCGGCTTGTACTCGATGATCCGCGTGCCCTCGATGCCGCAGGAGGCGCTGACGATCGCCGACGGCGTGGCGTCGTCGATGCGCACGGCGAGCTCGCGCGCGGCGAACCCGCCGAAGACCACCGAGTGGATCGCGCCGAGCCGCGCGCAGGCGAGCATCGCCACGGCCGCCTCGGGGATCATCGGCATGTAGATGATCACGCGGTCACCCTTGCCGACGCCGTGCGCGCGCAGGACCCCGGCGAACGCGGCGACGCGGTCGCGCAGCTCGCGGTAGGTGAAGCGCTGGCGGTCGTCGGTGACGGGCGAGTCGTGGATCAGCGCGACCTGGTCGCCGCGACCGGCCTCGACGTGGCGGTCGAGCGCGTTGTGGCAGGTGTTCAGCTCGCCACCGGCGAACCACGTCGAGAACGGCAGCGCCGACGCGTCCACGATCGTGTCGGGCTCGCGGTACCAGTCGATCAGACCGGCGGCCTCGCGCCAGAAGCCGTCGGGGTCGTTCATGCTGCGGTCGTAGGCGGTTGCATACGGTCCTGGCCGGTACTCGCCACTCATGGCCCGGACACTAACCACGCGCTCGGACCCCGCGCACCGTCCGACCGGACGCACAGATCGTCCCGTTGCGGAAGGTTCCGTACGCTGACGACATGGCGCGCGTGACCCCCGACCTGAGCTTCCTCCTCGACAAGGCGAGCGAGACGCTCGCGGCGCGGATGACCGCCGCCCTCGCCGACCTCGGCCTCACCGCGCGGCAGTACTGCGTGCTCGACAACGCGTCGCCCGGTGGGCGGACCCAGGGCCAGCTCGCGGAGGAGGCCCTGCTCGACAAGACCACGATGGTCACGACGCTCGACGGGCTCGAGCGCGCGGGGCTCGCGCGCCGCGTCGCGTCGCCGAGCGACCGGCGCGCCCGGCTGGTGGAGACCACGGCCGAGGGCGAGGCGCTGGTCGGACGCGCCGCCACCGTGATCCAGGACCTCTACGACGAGGTGCTCGGCGTGCTCGGAGCGGACCGCGATGCCGTGGTCGAGGGGCTGACCCGGCTCGTGGAGGGGCCGCTGTCCGGGGACGCCGCCACCCGCCCGCCCCGCCGATCGTCCCGCACGGGATGAGTCCAATCAGGATAGTTCTGAACTAGACGTTCTGCTACGGTCGGACCATGCTGCTCGCCGACCGCCGCGCCGCGTCCCCGTGGGCCGCGCTCGCGGTTCTCAGCACGTCGATGCTCATGATCATCTTGGACGGGACGATCGTCAGCGTCGCCCTGCCCGCGCTCCGCGACGACCTGGGTTTCTCCGCCACCGGGCTGTCGTGGACCGTCAACGCCTACCTCGTCCCGCTGGGCGGGCTGCTCCTGCTCGCCGGACGGCTCGGCGACCTCGTGGGGCGGCGCCGGATGCTCGTCGCCGGGCTCGTCCTGTTCACGCTCGCGTCGCTGGCGTGCGGGCTGGCGTCCGGCCCGGCGATGCTGGTCGCCGCCCGGGCCGTGCAGGGCGTGGCCGCGGCGCTGGCGTCGTCGGTGGTGCTCGGGATGGTGGTGTCGCTGTTCGACGACGACGCGTCCCGCGCGCGGGCGCTGGGTGTCTACGCCTTCGTGGGCGCGGCCGGGGCCTCGCTCGGTCTGCTGCTGGGCGGCGTGCTCACCGAGGCGATCGGCTGGCGCGCGATCTTCCTGGTCAACGTGCCGATCGGGGTCGTGGCGGCGGTGCTGGCGTTGTTGATCCTGGCGCCGGACGGCCGTCGGGCCGGGGGTGGGAAGCCCGACCTCCTCGGGGCCACCCTGGTCACGCCGGGGCTCGCGACGCTGGTGTTCGCGATCGTCGAGACGCAGTGGGCGGCCGGCCTGCTCGCGGTCGTGCTGCTCGCGGGCTTCGCCTGGCGCCAGGCCCGGGCGGCGGCGCCGCTCGTGCCGCCCGCGGTCCTGCGCTCGCGGTCGGTGTCGTTCGGCAACCTCGCCCAGGTGCTCACGGTGGCCGCGATGATGGGCTTCCAGTTCGCCACCGCACTGTTCCTGCAGCAGGTGCTCGGCTACTCGCCGGGAGCGACCGGGCTGGCGATGCTGCCGGTCGCGGCGGTCATCGGGGTGGTGGCGCTGCGGTTCGCGGGGCCGCTGGTCGCCCGGTTCACGGCGCGCCGGGTGCTGCTCGCCGGGCTCGGGCTGCTGCTCGCGGGCTTCGCGGTGCTCGTGCTCGCGCCCGGGACCGACTACGGGACCGACCTCCTGCCGGCGCTGGTGCTGCTCGGCGTCGGCGCCGGGCTGGTCATGCCCTCGGTGACGTCGGTGGTCATGAGCGACGCCGATACCGAGATCGCCGGCCTGGCCTCGGGCCTGGCGAACACGGGCCAGCAGGTGGGCGGCGCGATCGGCATCGCGGTGCTGGCGGCGGTCGCGGCGGCCGGCGGTTTCCGCGCCGCCTACCTCGTCGCCGGCGTCCTCGTCCTCGCCTCCGCCCTCGTCGCGGCCCTCGCCCTCCCACGTGAGCGACGGTCCCGGCCCCAGCCGGGGGATCCGCTCACGTAGACCGGTCAGGCGCGCACCTTGGCGGCCACGCGGCGGGCCCCGGCGAGCACGTCGCCGGGGTCGACGCGCGCCGGGGCCCCGTCGGTGAGCACCGGCTCACCGGCCACCCACACGTCGCGCACGCCCCGCGAGCCGCTGGCCCACACGAGGTTCGAGATGAGCTGGTCGTCGTCCTCCGGGTCGACGAAGGCGGCGTCGTCGACGCGCACGTGCGCCATGTCGGCCCAGGCGCCCGGCGCGAGGACGCCGAGGTCGTCGCGACCCAGCGCGCGGGCGCCCTCGCGGGTGGCCATGGCGAGCGCTCCCGCGGCGGTCAGCGCCGTCGCGTCGGCCCCGCGCTGGCGGGCGAACAGCGAGGCGAGGCGCTGCTCCTCCCACAGGTCGAGATCGTCGTTGGAGGCCGGCGAGTCGGTGCCCAGACCCGTGCGGACGCCCGCCGCGCGCAGATCCGACAGCCGCGCGACACCCGCCGCGAGCTTCGCGTTCGACCCCGGGCAGTGGGCCACGGCGACGTCGTGGCGGGCGAGGATCGCGACGTCGTCGTCGGAGAGCTGGATGGCGTGCGCGGCGAGCACCCGTCCGCCCAGCGAGCCCGTCGCCTCCATCATCGCGGGCACCGAGCCGTACTCCGCGCGCACCGCGTCGTCCTCGCCGGGCGCCTCCGCGACGTGCAGGTGCATCAGCGCGCCGCGCTCCTTTGCCAGCGCGGCCGTGCTCACGATCGCCTCGGTGGGCAGCGTGTACGCGGAGTGCGGGCCGTAGCCCAGCTCGATGCGCTCACCCGGCCCGAACCGCAGCCCGTCCGCGTCGATCCACCGTGTGATCGCGTCGCGCATCTGCTGCCAGGTGCCGAGACGCTCCATGCCGGGCGCGGTGATGATCCCCGGGGTCAGCACCACGCGGGACCCGATCTCGAGCACCGCGTCGACCACGTTCTCGCTCTGGAAGTACATCTCCGCCGACGTCGTGACGCCGCCGCGCAGCATCTCCGCCGTGCCCGCGAGCATCCCGTCGCGCACGTCCGCGGGCCCCAGCTTCGCCTCCGCGGGCCAGACGACCTCGGTGAGCCAGCGCATCAGGGGCAGGTCACCGCCCTTGCCGCGCAGCACGGTCAGCGGGGTGTGCGCGTGGGCGTTGACCAGCCCCGGCATCAGCAGCCCGGTGACGCGGGTGATCGGCGCGTCGGACGCCGGCGCCGCGGCCGCCGGACCCACGTGGGCGATGCGCCCGTCCTCGTCGACGTCGACCACCGCGTCGCGCAGGACGCTCATGGCCTCGTCGCAGGGCAGGACGATCGGTGCGTGCAGGCGGCGCGCGGTGCTCACGCGGCCCAGTCTCACACCCGGCGGGCCTCGTCCGGGGCAGCGCCGACGACCACCGCCACGTCACGCCGGCTAGCGCTCCAGCAGCGAGCGCAACGAGCGCAGCGGCGGCAGCCAGGCACCGGCGTCGGGCAGCGTGTCGAGGCTGACGCGCGGGAGCGGCTCGCGGAAGACGCCCTCGATGTCCTCGAGGTCGAGGAACTCGACGATGTCCGACGCCACGGCGAAGGCGGCGTACTCACGGAAGCCGATGACGGTGACCGTGACGCCCGTCGCGACGAGCTCCTCGAGCGGCTCGCGGAACGCTCGCCCGTCGCCCGAGGCCACGACGACGTGGGACAGGCCGCCCTCGGCCCGGCGCAGCTCGATGTGGGCGAGCATGTCCTCGTCGACATCGGAGTCGTCGGCGACCTTCGGCTTGGCGAACACCGCGAACCCGACGTTGCGCAGCGCCTCGACCCACGGCCGGACGATCTCGGTGGAGCCGGGGACGACGTTGGTGAACACCGTCGCCTCGGCGAGCCCCTCCGGCCCGGCCTCGGAGAGCAACCAGCGCCCCACCGCGTCGAACCGCGGGCGGAACGCCGACGTCGGGCGCGTGCCGAGCAGCGAGCCGAGGCTCATGTCGATGTTGGGGGCGTCCCAGACGAGCAGGGTGCGGCTCGGCGTGGTCTCCTGCTCGGCCTCCGGCGTCCCCTGCTCGGTGCTCGTCACCTCGCCGACCTCGCCGCCGGCCAGCGGGGCGGGCGGGGTGGCCAGGTCGGCGGGCGAGGGGGACACGGGGCCGACTCTAACCGCCCGCCGCCGGATGCGACGCGTGCTCAGGACGCGCCTCCCCCAGAGGCGCGACGCACCAGCAGGAGATCGCGGCTGGGGCGTCCCTCCTGCTCGGCGCGGGACTCGAACTTGGTGCGCGGCCGCCACCCCGGGCGGGGCGCGAAGCCGACGTGGGGGTTCGCGAGGAGCGGCTCGGCGTCGGTGACCTCGAGCATCCGGTCGGCGTAGTCGGCGATGTCGGTGGCGAGGTGCAGCATCGCCCCGGGCGCGAGCCGCGAGGCCATGAGCGCGACGGTGGCAGGCTGGACGATCCGGCGCTTGTGGTGGCGGCGCTTGGGCCACGGGTCGGGGTAGTAGACGCGCAGGCCGGCGAGCGAGTCGGGGGCCACGAGCTCCTCGAGCACCACGACGGCGTCACCGCGCAGGAGCCGGAGGTTCTCCAGACCCCGGTCCTCGACCCGCATGAGCAGCTGCGCGAGACCGGGCGGGTAGACCTCGACGGCGACGTGGTTCGCGTCGGGCTCCGCGGCCGCCAGCGCCGCGGTCGTCTCGCCCATCCCGGAGCCGACCTCGAGACGCAGCGGCGCATCGCGCCCGAACCACGCCGTCGCGTCGAGCCGTCCGTCGCGTACCGGCGGGGGCGGTCCCGCACCGTCACGGCCGAAGCCGGGGGCGATCGCACCGTAGCGGGGCCAGAGCCGGTCCCAGGCGCGCTGCTGACCGGTGGTCATCCGCCCGCCGCGGTCGGTGAAGCTCAGCACGGAGCGCCGGCGGACGTCGTCACCGTCACCGGACGTCGGCAGCGTGTCGTGCTCGGGCCCCACCACCCCCCGATCTTCACACGGGATCCGGGCGGGGGCGCTCGCCCGGGGTCGAGCTCCGCGGCGCTCCGTCTCCGGGCCGGCTCAGGAGCGACGCAGCGGCGTGAGCGTGGCCCGGTCGGGGGTGATCCGGATGCGGACGGCGACCGCGGGGATGCCGAGCGTCGCGCCGACGAGGCGGCGCGCGGCGGCGTGGGCGTCGGCGAGCCGGTCGACGACGACGTGCTGGCCCGACGAGCCGAACCGCAGCGTCCACCCTCGCGAGCCGTACGTCGCGGTCACGGCGTGCACGACGTCGGTGAGCCGGGGCATCGGCAGCGTCAGCGGCTCCGCCGCGGCACGCGCCGGGCGACGGGTCAACGGGACGAGGGTCACACCTGCACATCGCCGCGGTCTCGGAGCGGGTTAGCAATGCCGGCGAGGATCCCCCGGTCGGGCGATCGGACGTGCTCGGACGGCCCGGGTCGACCGCGTGGTCAGTGCGATGTTCCGCCGGACGGGGGGCCGCCCTCGATCACCTGCTGACGCGGTGCCTGCCGGGCGCGCTTGGCGTCCTCGTACTTGGCGGTCATCTGCGTCTCGAGCGACTCGCTGTGCCGGCGGCTGCGCACGCGCGCGAGCAGCAGCAGCGTGAGGCCGTGGAGGATGCCGAGCACGAGCATCACGCCGCCGAGCTGGGTGACGACGATCTGCACGGTGCCCTGGACGTCGAACGGGCGGAACGTCGAGATCAGCGCGAGGAAGCCCAGCGCGATGAGGTGGAACAGCACGCCGAGGAGGCGGTTCGTCGAGACGGCGACCTCTTCGGAGTCGAAGACGTCGCGCAGGAAGCCGATGCCCGAGCGCATCAGGATCTGGCCCACGACCAGGGTGAGGATCGCGCCGATGACGACGATCGCCAAGTACGTGCCGGTGTCGAGCACGAGCGTTCCCCTCCCGGGTGACGGTTCGTGAGCAGTCTCCCCTGACGGGCGATCACGCGAAACCCTGCCGACCTGCTCAACCCGGCCCTGTGGAGCCGTTCGGGCGCCTACTCTGCGACGACTGTGGGCCCTCTGCGCAGCGCTGTCGTCGCGACATGCCGCGCGCTGGCCCCGCGGGTGTCGCTGCCCACGGCCGACGAGGTCGAGGCGATCGCGGAGCGCATGCTCGCGACGCCCTCGCTCGTCGTGGCCGGACCGGTCTCCTCGGGGAAGTCCACGCTGGTCAACGCCCTGGTCGGGCGCCGTGTCGCGCCGACCGGCGCCGGCGAGTGCACCGGCCTGACCGCCCACTACGTGCGCGGCCCCGCCGACCGGCTCGACGTCGTCCTCGTCGACGGCACCCACCGGCCGCTGCCGCTCGCCGCCGGGGGCCGGGTGCCGGCCGCGGTCGGCGACCGGCTGGGCGTGCGACCCGAGGACGTCGACCACCTGGTGGTCACTCTCACGAGCGCCGCCCTCGACGGGCTCACCGTGATCGACACCCCGGGCACCGGCTCGGCGCGGCGGCCCGCCGGGCCCACGGGCGCCGCGCACGCGGACGCCGCGCTCGTCGTGCTGCCCGCGACGGCGCACGCCGGCGACCTCGACGTCTTGCCCGGCCCCGCCACGCACGGGCCGGCCGGGGTCGTCGCGGTGCTCGGGCGCGCCGACACGGTGGGTCCCGACGACGGGCGCGAGTTGGCCGTCGACCTCGGGCGGCGCCTCGGCGACCGGGTGGGCCCGGTGACGCCGGTGATCGGCCTGCTCGCCGAGACCGCCGTGACGGGCGCGCTGCGCACCGAGGACGTCGGCGCGCTGCGGCTGCTCGCCGGCTCCGACCCCGCGGTGCTCGAGGTCGCGCTGCTCGACGCCGAGCTCTTCACCGCCGCGGAGCTGCCGCTGCCGGTCGACGCGCGGGTCCGGCTGCTCGAGCTGCTCGATCTGCGGGGCCTCGCGCTCGGGCTCGCCCTGCTGCGGGCCGACGCCTCGGCCGGGGTCGGCGAGCTCTGCGACACGCTGCTCGCCGCGTCCGGGCTCGCGACGCTGGTCGGGCGGCTCCACGACGAGGTGCGCGCCCGCACCGACCTGCACGCCGCCTCGGCGGGGCTGCGCGATCTCCAGGCGCTCGGCGACCTGCGGGCGCGCGCGGAGGCGGCCGAGGGCATCCCGCCCGCCGAGGGCACGCGGATCGCGGACGCCGCGGGCTCGCTCGGGCGCCGGGAGGCCTTCGCCGACCGGGCTCTGCTCGCCGCACGCGCCCGCCTGCGGGCCGGCGCGCTCGGCCTGCCCGCCGAGCTGCAGGACGAGGTCGACCGGCTCGCCGTACCCGGCCCGCCCGACGCCCGCCTGGGCCGCCCGGGCGCGCACCCCGTGGAGCTCGCAGGCCACGCGTCCCGCCGCGCCGCCTGGTGGCAGGCCTACGGGTCGTGGGGGTCGCCGCGGCGCATCGCCGACCTCGCGCACGTCGTGCACCGCGCCTACGTGCGCCTGTGGCGGGAGCTGACGGCGTGAGCGACGTCCCGGCCGAGGTGGCACGGACCCGCGAGGCGCTGACCACGCTGCTCGCCCGCCTCGACCCGGGCTCCGCCGCCCGGGCCACCGCACCCCCGCCCCCGGCGCGGCCGACCGTGGTGCTCGTCGGCGCCCCGGGGCGCGGGCGCGGCGAGCTGCTGGCCGCCCTGCTCGGGCTCGACGGGGTGCCCGAGCGCGACGCCGACGGGGCGGTCCGCTCGACGTACGAGCGCGTCGGCGTGCCCCTGCTCGAGGAGCTCGACCTCGTGGTGCCGCCGCGCCCGGCCGACCCCGGGACGTGGCCGGTGGACGGGGCGACGGCGGCCCTGGTGCTCGCCGACGCCGCCGCACCGCTCGGGGCCGAGGAGCTCGACGCGCTGGCCCGCGCCGCCGACCGCGTCGACACCGTGGTCTTCGCGCTGACGCGCACCGAGGCGCACCGGGGCTGGCGCACCGTCCTCGAGGCCGACCGGGCGCTCGTGGCCGGGCACGTGCCGCGGCTCGCGGACGCGCCGTGGTTCCCGGTCGCGGCCGCCTTGGCGCAGCGGGCCTTCCGTACCGACGACGCGGCCGCCGGGGCCCTGCGCCGGCGCTCCGGCCTCGCCGCCCTGCAGCGCGAGCTGCACCGGCTCGTCGCGCGGCGGCGCCGGATGCTCGCCGAGGCCAACGCGCTGCGCCTGCTCGCGGGCGCGCTGGACGGGGTCGCGGCCCGCGCCGAGGCGACCCGCGCGGCGCTGCGCACACCGGCCGGCGGGGAACTCGCCCGCCGGCGCGACGAGCTGCTCACCGCGCGCTCCGCCCTGCGCCGCGACCACCACACCCGCTGGCGCGCGGACCTCGCGGCCGCGCGGGTCGCCGCGACCGACGACCTGGCCGCGCGCATACGGGCGCTCGGCGTCGCGGTGCGCGCCCGGATCGACGACGCCGACCGCGCCGGGCTCGCGGCGATCCCCCGGCAGCTGGCCGGGGAGGTCGAGACGCTGGCGGCGGCGGTCGTCGCCGGGCTCGGGACGCGGCTGCAGTCCCTGGTCACCGCGACGCTCGCCGACCTCGTGCCCGCCGGCGAGCTGCCGGCGCTGCGCGTCGCGGACCTCGGCGAGCCCGCGCTCGTGCCGGCCCCGCGCACCCGGCCGGCCGAGGACCGGCTGCTCGTGGTCGCCGGCGCGTCGGGCGGGCTGGGCCTGTCCCGGCTCGCGCTGCTGCCGCTGCTGGCGGTGCCGATCGCGCCGGCCGCGCTCGGCGTCGCGCTCGTGCCCGTGTCCGTGGGGCTCGGGCTGGGCGCGGCGGGCTGGGTGGCGCGGGCCCGCCGCCTGGCCGCCGACCGGGCACACCTGCGGCAGTGGTCGGTCGAGGCGCTCGCCGAGGTACGCGGCGACCTCGAGCGTGTGCTGGCCGACGCGCTGATCGCCACCGAACGGGAGGTGACGCTCGCCCTCGACGCCGCGCTCGAGGACCGGGCGCGCGACCTGGACGACGCGCTCGCCGCCGTGCGCCACGCGGGCGCCGACCGGGCCGAAGCCGACCGGGCGGCGGCGCGCACCGCCACCGAGGCCCGCGAGGGCCGCGACCGGGCGGAGACGCTGCTGCGCCGGCTCGCGGCGCTGCGGGACAGAGTGGAGGTCGCCGTGGAAGTCCCCGAACCGCCCCCACGGCCGGCCGCCGCGACCTAACCTCCGGGGCATGGTCGACGTGCCCGACATCCACATCGATCCCCTGCCCGACGAGCTGCTGGTCGCCGGCGCCCGCGTGCTCGGCCCGGCCACCGTCGACAGCGACGCCGACGGTCGCCCCGACACCGCCGTGGCCTCCGAGCCCGACGCGCTGGTCCTGGGCACCGACCTCGACGGCGACGCGCGGGTCGACGTGCTGACCCGCGTGCACGGCGACGGCTCGGCGACCACCGAGGCGACCACCGAGGCGACCACCGAGGAGACCACCGAGGAGACCACCGAGGAGACCACCGAGGAGCTCGACGGCTGGGACGAGGGCCCCGTCCCGCCGGCGCCGACCATCGACCCCGCCACCGGGCGGTGGGTCCGCGGCGGCTGAATGCGCCGGTCGGAGAGCGCGCGCAGGTAGGTTCGGCGCTCGTGGTCAGCCCCGTGACGCACGCCGTGGACGCGGACTTCGTCGCCCTGCCCCGGGCCGCGCTCGCCGACGCCGCCCTCGACGCCGCCCGCCGCGGCGGGGCCCAGCACGCCGACCTGCGCGTGCACCGCCTGCGCAGCCAGCACCTCGAGCTGCGCGACGGTCGGGTCGTGGTCGCCGCCGACCAGGAGACCGTCGGCCTCGCGGTGCGGGTGCTGCGCGACGGCGTGTGGGGGTTCGCGGCGCACGTCGACCTCACGCCCGAGACCGCCGCGGCCACCGCGCGCCGGGCCCTCGAGGTCTCCGGCACCCTCGCCGCGCTCGCCACGGAGCGGGTGGCCCTCGCCGACGAGCCGGTCCACGCCGGCGTCACCTGGGTCTCGCCCTACGACGTCGACCCGTGGGCGGTGGACGTCGCCGAGAAGATCGGCCTGCTCACCGAGCGGTCGGCCGCGCTGCTCGCCGCGCCCGGTGTCGACCACGTCGCCGCGAGCTGCGTGCAGGTCAAGGAACAGACCTTCTACGCCGACCTCGCCGGCACGACCACGACGCAGCAGCGGGTCCGCGTCGACCCCGACGTCACGATCACCACCGTCGATCGGGCGGGCGGCGGCTTCGAGACGCTGCGGACGCTCGCACCGCCGGCCGGCCGCGGCTGGGAGTACCTGGTCGGCACGGGCTGGGACTGGGATGCCGAGCTCGCCGAGCTTCCGGGCCTGCTCGCCGAGAAGGTGGCGGCACCCACGGTCGAGGCGGGCCCGACCGACCTCGTCATCGACCCGACCAACCTCTGGCTCGTCATCCACGAGTCGATCGGGCACGCCACCGAGTACGACCGGGCGATCGGCTACGAGGCCGCCTACGCCGGCACGAGCTTCGCGACCCCCGACCAGCTCGGGACGCTGCGCTACGGCAGCGACGTCCTCACCGTCACCGGCGACCGGACCGTGCCGCACGGGCTGGCGAGCGTGGGCTACGACGACGACGGCGTCGCCACCCAGGAGTTCGACCTCGTCCGCGACGGCGTGCTCGTCGGCTACCAGGTCGATCGCTCGTTCGCGCCGCGCCTGGGGCTGGACCGCTCCAACGGCTGCGCGTACGCGGACTCCGCCGAGCACGTGCCGCTGCAGCGGATGGCGAACGTGTCGCTGCGCGCCGACCCGGACGCCGACCGGTCCACCGCGGCGCTCATCGACGGGGTGGAGGACGGCATCTACGTCGTGGGTGACCGCTCCTGGTCGATCGACATGCAGCGCTACAACTTCCAGTTCACCGGGCAGCGGTTCCACCGCATCCGCGGCGGCAAGCTGGTCGGGCAGGTCCGCGACGTCGGCTACCAGGCGACGACCACCGACTTCTGGGGCTCGCTCGAGGCGGTCGGCGGGCATTCGACGTGGCGTCTCGGCGGGGCGTTCAACTGCGGCAAGGCCCAGCCCGGCCAGGTCGCGCCCGTCAGCCACGGGTGCCCCTCGGCCCTGTTCCGGCAGGTCGACGTCCTCAACACGGGGAGCTCGTCGTGAACGCGCCCGGGTCGGCGCTCGTGGAGCGCACGCTGGCGGTCGCCGCGCGGCAAGCGCCCGACGCGGGCGCGGTCGCGATGGTCCGCGAGGCGTCCGAGGCCGTCGTGCGCTGGGCGAACTCCACTCTCACCACCAACGGCCACACGGTCGACCGCCGGCTCTCGGTGATCATGCTCGTGCCGCTGGACGGCGGAAGCGGCGCCGGCGTCGCCACCGTCCCCGCGCCCACCGCGCTCGCGGCCGGGCCCGAGGGCGACGCGGTGATCGCCGAGGCGGTGGCGGGCGCGGTCCAGGCGGCCCGCCGTGCGGGGCCCGCGCGCGACGCCGCCCCGCTGCCGACCTCCACGGACGGCGGCCCGGGCGACTGGGACGACGACGCCGGCGCGACCTCGATGGCCGTGTTCGGCCGGCTCGCCGAGGAGCTCGGCGCGTCGTTCCGCCCCGGGGAGGCGTCGTTCGGGTTCGCCGACCACCGGGTCACCACCACCTGGCTGGGCACCTCGGCCGGGGTGCGGCGGCGCTGGGTCGAGCCCGGAGGGGCGGTCGAGCTGAACCTCAAGGACCCCGCGACCGGCACGTCGGTGTGGGGCGGCGAGGGCGCCACCGACGTCGCCGACGTCGACGTCACCGCGCTGGTCGGGCGGCTGCGCGACCGGCTGCCGTGGGGCCGGCGGCGGATCGACCTGCCCGCGGGCCGGTACGAGACGATCCTGCCGCCGTCCGCGGTGTCCGACCTGATGATCTACATGGCCTGGTCGATGGGCGGGCGCCCCGCGCAGGAGGGCCGCTCGGCGTTCTCCCGCGCCGGCGGCACCCGTGTCGGCGAGCGCCTCGGCCCTCTGCCGCTGACCCTCGCCGGCGACCCGGCCGCCCCCGGCTTCCCCGACCTCACCTACACCCCGGTGCTCGCGACGACGTACTCCGGGGACGAGGTCTCGGTGTTCGACAACGGGGCCACCACCGGGCGGGTCGAGTGGGTGCGCGACGGGACGGTGGCCACGCTCGCCTACCCGCGGGCGGCCGCGACCGAGTACGACGCGGAGTTCGCCGCGCCCACCGACAACCTGGTGCTCACCGGGGGCGAGGACGCGACGCTCGAGGAGATGGTGGCGTCGACCGAGCGCGGCCTGCTGCTGACCTGCCTCTGGTACATCCGCGAGGTCGACCCGTCGACGCTGCTGCTCACGGGTCTGACCCGCGACGGCGTCTACCTGGTGGAGCGCGGCGAGATCGTGGGCGAGGTCAACAACTTCCGCTTCAACGAGTCCCCGCTCGACCTCCTGCGCCGCGCCACCAAGGCCGGCACCACCGAGCGCACGCTGCCGCGCGAGTGGAAGGACTGGTTCACCCGCGCCGCCATGCCCCCGCTGCGCGTCCCCGACTACCACATGACCTCGGTGTCCCCCGGCCGCTGAGCTATGTGAGCACTTTCCGGGCCTATAGCCCCGGAAAGTGCTCACATGGGAGGCGCATCATGGGGAGCGTGGTCCGGTCGTCGATGCGCTCCGGGGGAGACGTCCAACACCGCACGCCGGTAGGGAAGTCGAGCTCGACCATGAGTACCGCGCCGCAGGAGGGGTGGGAGGCCGACGTCCCGGTCCGCGGCGACGTCCCCGAGTTCGCGACGCTGCTCGGCGAGGGCGGTGCCCTGGTGCTCACCGGCGCCGGGATCTCCACCGACTCCGGCATCCCCGACTACCGCGGCCCGACGAGCGCGGCGCGGCGCCACGCCCCCATGACCTACGAGGCGTTCGCCGGCGACCCCGTCGCGCGCCACCGGTACTGGGCGCGCAGCCACGTCGGCTGGCCGCAGATGGCCGCGGCCCGCCCGAACGCCGGGCACCGGGCCGTCGCGGCCCTCCAGCGCGCTGGCCTCGTGAGCGGTGTGATCACGCAGAACGTCGACGGGCTGCACCAGGGCGCGGGCGCGCGGGACGTCGTCGAGCTGCACGGAGCGCTCGATCGCGTCGTCTGCCTGGGCTGCCGCGCGACGCCCACCCGGACCGACATCCAGCAGCGCCTGACCGCCCTGAACCCCGGCTTCGACGCCCGTGCCGTCGCCATCAACCCCGACGGCGACGCCGAGCTCCCCGACCACGAGCTCGACCGCTTCACGATGACCGCGTGCCCGGCCTGTGGTGACGGTCCGTTGAAGCCGGACGTGGTCTTCTTCGGTGAGTCAGTTCCACGGCCGCGTGTCGACCACTGCTTCTCGCTCGTGGACCGGGCACGATCACTCGTGGTCCTCGGATCGTCGCTGACCGTCATGTCCGGGCTGCGGTTCGTCCACGCCGCCACGCGCCGGGGACTGCCGGTCGCGGTCGTGACCAGCGGTCCGAGCCGCGCGGACGGTGTGGCGAGCGTCCGGTTGACGGGTGCGCTGGGCGAGGTGCTCCCCGCGACGTTGGACACCCTCCGTTTGCCCGATCGGGCCTGAATCGTTCAGCTTGATCGTGGAAGTGAGGCCCCCGACAGCGCCCGGCGGTGTCCTTCTCAGGAAGTCTCGTTAACGTCGAGCACCACCGACGGAGTACACGAGGGGCACGATGCCGTGCCCCTATGTCTCCGTTCCCCGAGGCGACCGGGGCCGCTTCGCGGTCTGCGGCGTTCGGCGAGCGAGCCAGCGACCGAGGAGACGCATGACTGCTGTTCCGACCATCCAAGGACTCGAGAACCCGCCGATCGGACGCCGGGAGGTGCTCGACTGGGTGGCCGAGGTCGCCGACCTCACCACGCCGGACCGTGTGGTGTGGTGCGACGGGTCCCAGGAGGAGTGGGACCGGCTCACGAAGGAGCTCGTCGACGCCGGCACGTTCGTGCAGCTCGACCCGGACAAGAAGCCGAACTCGTTCTACACCGCGTCCGACCCCGACGACGTCGCCCGCGTCGAGGAGCGCACCTACATCTGCTCGGTCGATCCGGCCGACGCCGGGGTCACCAACAACTGGATGGACCCGGCCGAGATGAAGGCCACGATGACCGAGCTCTACCGCGGCTGTATGCGCGGCCGGACGCTCTACGTCATCCCCTTCTGCATGGGCCCGACGTCGGCGGAGCGGCCCATGCTCGGCGTCGAGCTCAGCGACTCGCCGTACGTGGTCGTCTCGATGCACATCATGACCCGCATGGGCCCCGAGGTGCAGCGACTCCTCGACGGCGACACCGACTGGGTCCCTGCGCTGCACTCGCTCGGCGCGCCGCTGGAGCCCGGCCAGTCCGACGTGCGCTGGCCGTGCAACCAGACGAAGTACATCACGCACTTCCCCGAGGAGCGGATGATCTGGAGCTACGGCTCCGGGTACGGCGGCAACGCGCTGCTCGGCAAGAAGTGCTACTCGCTGCGCATCGCGTCGGCGATGGCCCGTGACGAGGGCTGGCTCGCCGAGCACATGCTGATCCTCAAGCTGATCAGCCCCGAGGAGAAGGTCTACTACGTCGCCGCGGCGTTCCCGTCGGCGTGCGGCAAGACCAACCTCGCGATGCTCGAGCCGACCATCCCCGGATGGAAGGTCGAGACGCTCGGCGACGACATCGCCTGGATGCACTTCGGTGCCGACGGCCGCCTCTACGCCGTCAACCCCGAGGCCGGGTTCTTCGGCGTCGCACCGGGCACCAACTGGAAGACCAACCCGAACGCGATGCGCACCATCGAGCGCGGGAACTCGCTGTTCACCAACGTCGCCCTCACCGACGACAAGGACATCTGGTGGGAGGGCATGGAGGGCGAGCCCGAGCATGTCCTGTCCTGGAAGGGCCAGGACTGGTCGCCCGCCAACGGCGAGGCCGGCCAGCCGGCGGCGCACCCGAACTCGCGCTACTGCACGCCGATGAGCCAGTGCCCCATCCTCGCCCCCGAGTGGGACGACCCGAACGGCGTGCCGATCTCGGCGATCCTGTTCGGCGGCCGCCGCAAGACGACGATCCCGCTGGTCAACGAGTCGTTCGACTGGCAGCACGGCACCTTCATGGGCGCCACGCTGTCCTCGGAGAAGACCGCGGCCGCCGCCGGCGCGGTCGGCCAGGTCCGCCGCGACCCGATGGCCATGATCCCGTTCATCGGCTACAACGTCGGCGACTACTTCCAGCACTGGATCGACGTCGGCAAGGGCGCGGACGCCGACAAGCTGCCGCGGATCTTCTACGTCAACTGGTTCCGCCGCGGTGACGACGGCCGGTTCCTGTGGCCCGGGTTCGGCGAGAACGGCCGCGTCCTCAAGTGGATCATTCAGCGGCTCGAGGGCAAGGCCGCGGCCACCGAGACCGCGATCGGCCGCGTCCCCACCGCCGACCAGATCGACCTCGACGGCATCAGCGAGCCCCTCGAGGACATCGAGGCGTCGCTGAAGGTCGACGTCGACGAGTGGAAGGCGGAGATCCCGCTGATCGAGGAGTGGTTCGACTCGATCGGCGAGAAGCTGCCGACCTCGATGCGCGACGAGCTCGAGGCCCTCAAGCAGCGCCTGGGCGTCAGCTAGCGGCCCCCCGGAACGTCAGTCAGCAGCAGCGGCCCTGCGGGTTGCGCTCCTGATGGTCGGAGCGTGCGCGCCAGAACTCCCGCTCACCCATCGGGGGATGGTCGTGGCCGCTGCGCTGGTGGTGGGCGAGGTACCGGTCGTACGCGTCGGCGCCGAGCACCCCGCGGAACCACCAGCGCACGGCGCGCCAGCTCTGCCCGACGGAGGCGGCCATCAGTGCCCCCCGCTGCGCGCGGGAGCTCCGCTGGTGGCGAGCCACCGCTTCTCGAGCTCCTTCTCCGAGGGCTGGGTGATCAGACCCGACGGCGCGTAGCGCGCGGACGGGATCGCCTCCTCCTCGTGGCCGGGGCGCCCGCCGGCGCGGATCGACCGCACCGCCGCCACGGTCGCGGCCACGATGACGACGAGCGCCAGCACCAGGAAGATGATCGACAAGCTGCCCTGGATGAACGTGTTGCGGACCACCGCCTCCATCTGGGCCGGGTTCCTCGCCGCGCCCATGCTCGTGCGGCCGGCCGCGATGGCGTCGCGATAGGCGACGTGCTGGGCCCAGTACCCGACGCCCGGGACCGGCGAGAAGATCTTGTAGAGCGACGCCGTCACGGTGATCACCGTGACGGCCACGAGGGGCACCAGCACGATCCAGAGGTACTGGACGCTCCCGCGGCGTGCCACGATCGCCAGGCACACGGCCAGCGCCACGGCGGCGAGCAGCTGGTTGGCGATCCCGAACAGCGGGAAGAGCGTGTTGATCCCGCCGAGGGGGTCGGTGACGCCCATGATCAGGATTCCGCCCCAGCCGCCGACCATCACGAGCGTCCCGATCCACGCGCCGGTCCGCCACGACATGTCGCGGAAGCGGGGGACGAACGTGCCCACGGCGTCCTGCAGCATGAAGCGCGCCACCCGGGTGCCGGCGTCGACGGCGGTGAGGATGAACAGCGCCTCGAACATGATCGCGAAGTGGTACCAGAAGCTCGCGAGGGCGGCCCCGCCGAGGAACTGCGACAGGATCTGGGACAGGCCCAGCGCCAGTGTCGGCGCACCGCCGGTGCGCGAGACGATGCTCTGCTCGCCGACCATGGTCGCGGCCCCGGCCAGCTGATCGGGGGCCACGTTGACGCCGGTGAGGCCGAGCGAGTTGACGAACGCCGCCGCGGTCTCGACGGTGCCGCCGGTCAGCGCGGTGGGCGCGTTCATGGCGAAGTAGATGCCGCGGTCGATGGAGATGGCCGCGACCAGCGCCATGATCGCGACGAACGACTCCATGAGCATGCCGCCGTAGCCGATGAAGCGGGTCTGGCGCTCCTTCTCCACCAGCTTCGGCGTGGTCCCCGAGGAGATCAGGGCGTGGAACCCCGAGAGCGCCCCGCAGGCGATCGTCACGAACAGGAACGGGAACAGCGGGCCGGGGACCACCGGCCCGTCCGAGCGGCCGGCGAACTCGCTGATCGCCGGCGTCGCCACCTCGGGGCGCACGACGACCACGGCCACGGCGAGCAGCACGATCGTGCCGATCTTCATGAAGGTCGAGAGGTAGTCGCGCGGCGCCAGCAGCATCCACACCGGCAGCACGGCGGCGATCACGCCGTAGATCACGATGCTCCACGCCAGGGTGGTCCGGTCGAGGGTGAACGCCGAGGCGAGCCCGCTCTCGGCGATCCAGCCGCCCGCGACGATGGCGAGCAGGAGCAGGACGACCCCGATCGCCGAGACCTCGCCGACCTTCCCGGGCCGCAGGTAGCGGAGGTAGAAGCCCATGAACAGGGCGATCGGGATGGTCATGGCCACCGAGAACACGCCCCAGGGGCTCTCGCCGAGGGCCTGCACGACGACCAGGGCGAGGACCGCGATCAGGATGATCATGATGGCGAGGGTCGCGATCACCGCCGCGGCACCGCCGACCCGACCCAGCTCGTCGCGCGCCATCTGCCCCAGCGAGCGCCCACCACGGCGCATGGAGAAGAACAGCACCAGGTAGTCCTGGACCGCGCCGGCCAGCACGACACCGACGATGATCCAGATGGTGCCGGGGAGGTAGCCCATCTGCGCGGCGAGGACCGGGCCGACCAGGGGCCCCGCGCCGGCGATCGCCGCGAAGTGGTGCCCGTAGAGCACCCGGCGGTCGGTGGGCATGTAGTCCTGCCCGTTCTCCGAGTGCTCGGCCGGGGTCGCGCGCTTGTCGTCCGGGCGCAGCAGCTTGCGCTCGATGTAGGTCGAGTAGAACCGGTAGGCGATGGCGTACGTGGCCACCGCGGCGAAGACGAACCAGATCGCGTTGACGGTCTCGCCGCGGATGAGCGCCACCATGACCCAGCCCAGCCCGCCCAGGACGGCGATGCCGGTCCAGATCGCGATCCGGACGGGTGTCCAGCGTCGGCGCTCCTGATCGAGCACCTCGTCGTCGACCGCGGTGGGCAGCGGCTCCTGGTCGGACGGCGCCGCCACACCGCCCGATCCCCCTGACGTCGTCGTCATCGTGACCTCCGCTCGGAACGGACTGCCGGGAGGATAGGTCCTCCGAGTGCGCGCTGTCCTCGATCGACTACACGAGGTGGCGCTGTGCGCGGCGCCGGTCCGTCCCCGGGAGCCCTACGATCGGCCGGATGGACGCCGACGTGCCGATCCGGTCCGCCTGCGACCCCGGCACGCTCGCCGACGTCACGCCCTCGCTGGCCGCCGCCCTGGGCGTCGCCGGGTTCGACGACGCCCTGGGTGTCGGCGAGGCGCGCGGGGCCGCGCTGCTGCTCGTCGACGGGCTCGGCGCGGACCTCCTCGACGCCCACGCCGACCGGGCACCGGCGCTCGCCGAGCTCGTGGTGCGCGGACGCACGCTGACCGCCGGGTTCCCGGCGACCACGGCGGTCAGCATCGCGAGCCTCGGCACCGGGCTGCCGTCGGGCGAGCACGGGATCGTCGGCTACAGCATGGGCGTGCCGCCGCTCGACGACCCCGAAGCGCCGGCCGACGTCGTGCTCAACACCCTGCGCTGGTGCGCACACGGGGCCACCGACCCCGTCGACCTGCGCCACGACCTCCCGCCCGAGCAGGTCCAGGCCGCCCCGACGGTGCTGGAGCGCGCGGCGCGGGCGGGCGTCGCCGTCACCACGGTCGCCCCGGAGATCCAGCGGCGCTCGGGACTGACCCGGGCGGCGCTGCGGGGCGGGCGGTTCCACGGGGCGTCGGCGCTCGGCGACCTCGGCGCGGAGGTGCTCGACGCCCTGGCCACGGACCTCGCCGAGGATCGCACGTTCTGCTATGCCTACCACGGCGATCTCGACATGATCGGGCACCAGCACGGCCCGGGCAGCCGGCCCTGGGTCCTGCAGCTCGCGGTCGTCGACCGGCTGGTCGCCGCGATCGCCGAGGATCTGCCGTCGGACACCGTCCTCGCCGTCGTCGCCGATCACGGCATGATCGGCACCGACGCCGGCTGGCGCATCGACATCGACACCACCTCGGCTCTGCTCGGCGGCGTGCGCCGGCTGGCCGGCGAGACCCGCGTCCGGCACGTGTACGTCGCCGACGGCGCCCTCGACGACGTCACCGCGGCCTGGCGCGAGGAGCTGGGGGACGCCGCGTGGGTGCGGACCCGCGAGGAGGCGATCGCCGAGGGCTGGTTCGGCCCCGAGGTCACCGACGCCGCCCGCGGCCGCATCGGCGACCTCGTCGCGGCCGCCCAGGGCAGCTGGACCCTGGTGCGCTCGCGGATCGAGCCGATGGAGACCGGGCTCGTCGGTCACCACGGCTCGCTCACCGACGCCGAGCAGCGCGTGCCCTTCCTGCTCGCGCGCGGCTGAGGTGGTGCGCTGCGCGCACGTGAGCAGAAGTCGCTGGAGCGCGCGCTCGTGCTCCCGTGCCGTCAGGCACCATGGCGGGCGATGAGCGAGGAGCCGGACGACGCCGTGCGGGAGCTCGCGACGCGGGTCTTCGATCTCGCCCGCGCCGGCGATGCGGCATCGCTGGCGCAGTACGTCGACGCCGGCGTCCCCGTGAACCTGACGAACGAGAAGGGCGACACGCTCCTCATGCTCGCCGCGTATCACGGGCACGCCGACGCGGTCGCGGCGCTGATCGCGCGCGGCGCCGACGTCGACCGGCTCAACGACCGCGGGCAGGCGCCGGTCGCCGGGGCGGTGTTCAAGGGCGAGGACGCCGTGGTCCGGGCCCTGGTCGCCGGCGGCGCCGACCCGGAGGCCGGCCACCCGACCGCCGTCGAGACGGCGCGGATGTTCGGCCGGGAAGACCTGCTGGAGGTCCTCAGAGCGCCTTGATGATGTCCTCGACGCGCACGCGCGCGTCGCCGAAGATCATCGAGGTGTTCTCGCGGAAGAACAGCGGGTTCTGCACGCCCGCGTAGCCCACGGCCATCGAGCGCTTGAACACGACGACGTCCTTCGACTCCCACACGCGCAGGACCGGCATGCCGGCGATCGGGCTGGCCGGGTCCTCCATCGCCGCCGGGTTGACGGTGTCGTTGGCGCCGATGACGAGGACGACGCTGGTGGACGCCAGGTCGTCGTTGATCTCGTCCATCTCGAGCACGATGTCGTAGGGCACCTTGGCCTCGGCGAGCAGCACGTTCATGTGCCCGGGCAGACGCCCGGCGACCGGGTGGATGCCGAAGCGGACCTCGACACCGCGGTCGACGAGGCGGCGGGTGAGGTCGGCGACCGGGTACTGCGCCTGCGCCACCGCCATGCCGTAGCCGGGCACGATCACGACCGACGACGCGTCGGCGAGCATCGCCGCGACCTCGTCGGCGGTGACCTCGCGGTGCTCGCCCTCGACCGCACCCGACGACGTCCCGGACTCGACCCCGAACCCGCCGGCGATCACCGAGAGGAACGAACGGTTCATCGCCTGGCACATGACGTAGGAGAGGTAGGCACCCGAGGACCCGACGAGCGCGCCGGTGACGATCAGCAGGGTGTTGTCGAGCAGGAAGCCCGAGGCCGCGGCCGCCCAGCCCGAGTAGCTGTTGAGCATCGACACGACGACGGGCATGTCGCCGCCGCCGATCGAGTCGACGAGGTGCCAGCCCAGCGCCAGCGCGACCGCGGTGATCGCGATCATGATCCCGAGCGACGGCGCCACGGCGAACCCGACGGTGAGCCCGGCGAAGGCCACCAGCGCGCCGAGGTTGAGCAGGTTCTTGCCCGGCAGGGTCAGCGGACGCGACTTCATGCGCCCCGAGAGCTTCCCGTAGGCGACGAGCGAGCCGGTGAACGTCACCGCACCGATGAACACCCCGATACCGACCTCGACGGAGTGGATGCCGACCATCTCCGGCGCCACCGTCGTCTGCGCAGGCCCGACCGCCTCGACCTCGAGGTAGCCGTTCCAGCCCACCAGCACCGCGGCGAGACCGACGAAGCTGTGCAGCAGCGCGATCAGCTCGGGCATGCCGGTCATCTCGACGACCCGGGCCCGCCAGAGCCCGATGCCGCCGCCGACGACCATCGCCACCGCGAGGAGCGCGATCGCGCCCGCCGAGACCGACTCGGCCACCAGCACCACGGTGGCGACCAGGGCGACGGCCATGCCGGCGATGCCGTAGGCGACGCCCGAGCGCGCGGTCTCGTGCTTCGAGAGCCCGGCGAGGCTCATGACCGTGAGCAGCGCCGCGACGACGTAGGCCGCGGTGGCGACGGTGCCCGCGCTCATCGCGTGCTCCCCTCGGTGGTCGATGTGGACCTCGGAGCGGGGGCCTTGGTGAACATCGCCAGCATCCGTCGCGTCACCGCGAAGCCGCCGACGATGTTGATGCTGGCCAGCAGCACCGCGACGAACGCGAGCACCGAGACGACGGTGCCGTGCTGGCCGAACTGCAGGAGCGCCCCGACCACGACGACGCCCGAGATCGCATTGGTGACCGACATCAGCGGCGTGTGCAGGGCGTGGTGGACCTTGCCGATGACGTAGTAGCCGATGACGACGGCCAGCATGAACACCGTGAGGTTGGTGGCGAGTTCGGCCGGCGCGAACGCGACCGCGACGAAGAGCAGCGCGAACGCGGCCGCGACGAGCCCGTAGCGCCGCGCCGGGGACACCGGGCGCTTCGGCTCCACGACCGGCGTCGACGCCACCGGCTCGATCGGCACGGCCGGGGCCGCCGACACCGGGATCGGCGGGGGCGGCCAGAGCACGTCGCCGTGGTGGGTCACGGTCATCGAGCGGATGACGACGTCCTCGAGGTCGAGGACCAGCTCGCCGTCCTTGCCGGGCACCAGCAGCTTCACGAGGTTGAGCAGGTTGGTGCCGTAGAGCTGCGAGGCCTGCGCGGGCAGGCGGGCGGCGAGGTCGGTGTCACCGACGATGGTGACGCCGTTGTCGGTGACGACGACCTCGTCGGCCACCGAGCCCTCGACGTTGCCGCCCTGGCCCGCGGCCATGTCCACGATCACGCTGCCGGGCTTCATGCTGGCGACGTCGGAGGCCGTGAGCAGGCGCGGCGCCGCGCGTCCCGGGATCAGGGCGGTGGTGACGACGACGTCGACGTCGGCGGCCTGCTCGGTGTAGATCTCCGCGGCGCGCGCGTCGTAGGCCTCGGAGGTCGCGCGGGCGTAGCCGTCGGTGCTCGCCTCCTGCTCGACCTCGACGGCGAGGAACTCGCCGCCCAGGGAGCGGACCTGCTCGGCGACCTCGGGCCGCGGGTCGGTGGCCCGCACGACGGCGCCGAGGCTGCTGGCCGCGCCGATCGCCGCCAGGCCCGCGACACCCGCGCCCGCGACCAGCACGGTGGCCGGCGGGACCTTGCCCGCGGCGGTGACCTGGCCGGTGAAGAAGCGCCCGAAGCGGTGCGCGGCCTCGACGACCGCGCGGTAGCCCGCGATGTTCGCCATCGAGCTGAGCACGTCCAGCGACTGGGCGCGGGAGATGCGCGGCACGGCGTCGGTGGCCAGCACGGTCAGCCCGCGCGCGGCGAGGTCCTCGAGCACCGCAGGGTGGCGGGCGGGCCCGACCATCGCGACGAGCGTCGTGCCGGCCGCCATGCGGTCGAGACCCGCCGCGTCGGGGGTGCGCAGCGCGAACACGACGTCCGCCGACCACGGGTCGCCGAGCTCGGCGCCCGCCGCGACGTAGTCGGCGTCGGGAAAGCTGGCGAGCTCGCCCGCGCCGGGTTCGACGACGACCGTCGCCCCGAGACTGATGAGACCCACCACGGTGGCCGGGGTCGCGGCCACCCGGGTCTCGTGCTCCCCGGTCTCCCGGGGCACACCGATGCGCACGGTCGTGCTCCCTACTTTCCCCACCGCCGGCGTCGTCGCCGGATGCTCACCGGATCATCGCGCCCGCGACCCCCCGATGGGCGTGACCTTAGTCTCCGCGGGTGACATCACCCCGGCACGGCCCGCGTCACCCGGGGGCTGCCGGACCTGACCAGCGCGGTCGCCGACCACTGCTCGCCGACCGCTGCCACACTCGCGGTCGAACAACTGCCGGCGAGCGAGAAGGCTCACGACCTGGGGCTCCGCACCGCCTGACCCGAGCCGGAACACGGGCGCGACCCCGGGGCGTTGCACCGGTCATGCGCGATCTCGAGCTCTCGGTCCTGGACCTCTCGCCGGTGCCCTCCGGCTCGTCGACGTCGGCGGCCCTGCACGAGACCGTCGAGCTCGGTCGCACCGTCGAACGCGCCGGCTACCGGCGGATGTGGCTGGCCGAGCACCACGGCGTCCCGAGCGTCGCCAGCTCCAGCCCCGAGATCCTGATCCAGGCCGTCGCCGACGCCACGAGCACGCTGCGCGTCGGCTCCGGCGGGATCATGCTGCCCAACCACTCGCCGCTGAAGGTGGCCGAGACGTTCCGGGCCCTCGCCGGCCTGCACCCGGGCCCGGACGGACGTGGCCGCATCGATCTCGGCATCGGCCGCGCCCCGGGCACCGACCCGCGCACCGCGATCGCGCTGCGCCGCCGAGTCGGGGATCCGCTTCGCGGTGGCGCCGCGGCCCTCACCGCCGACGACTTCCCCGAGCAGTTCACCGAGCTGCGCGGCTACGTCGACGGCCTACCCGCCGACCACCCCTTCGCCGGCATCGTCGCGATGCCCGACGACGTGCCGCTGCCCCCGGTCTGGATCCTCGCGTCGAGCTACTACGGCGGGCAGGCCGCGGCCGCGTTCGGCACCGGCTTCGCCTACGCCGGGCACTTCGGCGGCGCCGACCCGGGCGAGGCGACGCGCATCTACCGCCGGCAGTTCCGGCCCAGCGACGCCGCCGGCGCGCAGGACCCGCACGTCATCCTCGCCGCCGCCGTGATGTGCAGCGAGGACGCCGAGCGCGCCCGCGCCATGGGCCGCGCGCACGCCCTGTCGATGGCCCGCCTGCGGACCGGTCACCCCGGGCCGCTGCCCAGCCCCGAGGAGGCCGTCGCCCACGACTGGAGCCCCATCGAGCGCCAGGTCGAGGAGGGCATGGCGTCGAAGATGACCGCCGGCACCCCCGACGAGGTCCGCGCCGACCTCGAGCGGCGGGCGCAGGAGGCGGACGCCGACGAGATCATGATCGTGAGCCCGATCCACGACACCGCCGAGCGCCGCCGGTCCTACGAGCTGATCGCCGAGGCGTTCGGCGTGACGGGCGCGACGGGCGATCGAGCAGCCGTAGCGTCGGTGTAACCGGCCGGCAACGCGCCGCCCGCAGCGTGGGGGCATGGCCGGGCCCCACCTGCCGATCTCCGGATCGGCGCCCGAGCAGGGCGTCAGCACCCACTGCCCGTACTGCTCGCTGCAGTGCGCGATGACGCTGACCCCGCGCGAGCACGGCGCGGGCCCGGTGCTCGAGGTCACGGGTGCGCCGTTCCCGACCAACCGCGGAGGCCTGTGCGAGAAGGGCCTCTCGTCGGCGGAGCTGCTCGCCCACCCGGACCGCCTGACGACCCCGCTGGTCCGCAGTGGTCACGGGGCCCGCAACGAGCCGTTCCGGGCGGCGAGCTGGGACGAGGCGCTGCAGCGCATCGTCGACGGCCTGACCGTCGCCCAGGAGCGGTACGGGCCCGACGCCGCGGGCCTGTTCGGCGGCGGCGGGATGACCAACGAGAAGGCCTACCAGGCCGGGAAGTTCGTGCGGGTCGCGCTGCGCAGCGCCTCGATCGACTACAACGGCCGCTTCTGCATGTCGTCGGCCGCCGCCGCGGCGAACAAGGCGTTCGGGCTCGACCGCGGGATGCCGTTCCCGCTCGCCGACATCGCCCGCGCCGACACCGTGCTGCTCGTCGGCTCGAACCCCGCCGACGTGATGCCGCCGGCGATGCGGTGGTTCGCCGCGGGCCGCGAGCGCGGCGCGCAGCACCTCGTCGTCGACCCCCGCTACACCGCGACCGCCGCCGCCTCCGACGTGCACCTCCAGCCCGTCCCGGGCACCGACCTCGCCCTGGCCAACGGCCTGCTGCACCTCGCGGTGCGCCACCGGCTGGTCGACACCGCCTACATCGCCGAGCGCACCACCGGCTGGCCCGCGCTGCGGCGCGCCGTGCGGCAGTACTGGCCCGATCGCGTCGAGCGCATCACCGGCGTCCCGGCGCGGGTGATGGAGCGCGCGATCCGGATGCTCGCCGAGTCCCGCGCGACGATCATCCTGTCCGGCCGCGGCGCCGAGCAGCACGCGAAGGGTTCGGACACCGCGCTGGCGTGGATCAACCTCGCGCTCGCCCTCGGTCTGCCCGGCCGTCCGTACAGCGGCTGGGCGACGATGACCGGCCAGGGCAACGGGCAGGGCGGCCGCGAGCACGGCCAGAAGGCCGACCAGCTGCCCGGCTACCGGATGCTCGCCGACCCCGCGGCCCGCGAGCACGTCGCCGGCGTCTGGGGCGTCGACCCCGACGAGCTGCCGGCGCCCGGCGTCTCGGCCTACGAGATGCTCGACCGCCTCGGCACCGACGGCGGCGTCCGGGCACTGATGGTCATGGCGTCGAACGTCGCCGTGTCCGCCCCACGCGCCGCGCACGTCCGCGAGCGGCTCCAGAGCCTCGACTTCCTCGCCGTCTCCGACATCTTCCTGTCCGAGACCGCCGAGCTCGCCGACGTCGTCCTGCCCACCACCCAGTGGGCCGAGGAGGACGGCACGATGACCAACGTCGAGGGCCGCGTGCTGCGCCGCCACCGCGCCGTGGACGCCCCCGACGGCGCCCGCAGCGACCTCGCGGTCCTCGCCGATCTCGCCGCGCGCCTCGGCCGCGGCGAGCACTTCGACGACGACCCACGCACCGTCTTCGACGAGCTCCGCCGCGCCAGCGCCGGCGGGAAGGCCGACTACGCCGGCATCACCTGGGAACGCATCGACGCCGAGCGCGGGGTGTTCTGGCCCTGCCCGTCCGACGATCACCCGGGGACCCCGCGGATGTTCCGGGACGGCTTCCCCACGGCCGACGGGCGCGCGCGGTTCCACGTCGTGCACCACCGCGAGGCGGCCGAGACCCCCGACGACGAGTTCCCCTACCGGCTGACCACCGGCCGCAGCCGCGCGCACTACCAGTCGGGCACGCAGACCCGGCGGACCAAGGCCCTGCTCGACGCCGAACCGGAGCCCGCGGTCGAGGTCCACCCCGACCTCGCCGCGCGGCTCGGCGTGCCCGACGGCGGCGACCTCCTGCTGCGCACCCGCCGCGGGAGCGCGCGGATGCGCGTGCGCCTGACCAGCACGATCCGACCCGACACCGTCTTCGCCCCGTTCCACTGGGCCGGCGATCAGACGATCAACGACCTCACCAACCCCGCTCTGGACCCGGCGTCGCGGATGCCGGAGTTCAAGGTCTGCGCGGTCGAGCTCACGGCCGTCCCCACCACCCGGGAGGACGCATGATGACCACCCCACGGTTCCTGCAGGGCGCGTTCGCGTTCGACGGACGCGGGCTGGACAAGCCGGCCCCGCTCGACCCGACCCTCACCTACACCGTCCCCGAGGGCACCACGGGACAGGTGCTCTACGTCCGCGGCGGCAACTCGTCCGAGGACCTGATCACGCTCGTGCTCGTGATCGACGGCGCGCCGTCGCGCTGGCTGCCGATCGGCGCCAAGGGCGACATGCACGTCTCGCTGCGCGTCGTCGAGGACCTGCTGGCCGGCACGACCGTCGAGCTCCACCTCGCCGCGCCCGAGGGTGCGACGGGCACCGCCGTCGTCGACTGCGGCCTGGTGGAGGTCTAGCCCGTGACGCAGACCGCACCTCGACCCGACACCGACCAGGACACTGACCAGGACACCGACCAGGACATGCCGGCCCGCGCCCGGCTGGTCGTCGTCGGCAACGGCATGTCCGGCGCCCGCGCCCTCGAGGAGATCCTCGCGCGCGGCGGCGGCGACCAGTTCGCGATCACCGTCTTCGGTGACGAGCCGTACGGCAACTACAACCGGATCCTGCTCTCCGAGGTCCTCGCGAACGCGGCCGGTGAGGTCGTGGACAACGACGACGCGGACGACGAGATCTACCTCAACCCGCTCGACTGGTACGCCGAGAACGGGATCACGCTGCACGCCGGCGTGCGGATCGTGCGCATCGACCGGCACGCCAAGGTCGTCTTCGGCGACGACGGGTCGGTGACGCCCTACGACACGCTCGTGCTGGCCACCGGCAGCCGGTCGTTCTTCCCGCCCATCGAGGGCATGTGGGCGTCGAGGACCGAGCTGACGCCCGGCGTCTTCGGCTTCCGCTCGCTGGACGACGCGACGGCGATGCTCGAGCACGTGCGCGAGCACCGGACCGCCGTGGTCATCGGTGGCGGGCTGCTCGGGCTCGAGGCCGCGGCGGGCCTGCAGGCGCACGGCGTCGCCGTGCACGTCGTGCACCCCACCGAGGTGCTGATGAACCAGCAGCTCGAGGCCGAGGCGTCGAAGGTGCTGCGCTCGAAGCTGCAGGACATGGGCATGCACATGCACCTCGGGGTGAAGACCTCGGAGATCCTGGTGACCGACGGGGCGGTCTCCGGGGTGAGGTTCACGGACGACTCGACGCTGGACTGCGACATGGTCGTCGTCACCGCCGGCATCCGCCCCAACGTCGGGCTCGCGATGGTCTCCGGGCTCGAGACGCAGCGCGCGATCGTCGTCGACGACAAGATGCGCTCGGTCGACGACGACGACATCTACGTGGTCGGCGAGTGCGCGCAGCACCGCGGTGAGGTCTACGGGGTCGTCGGCCCCCTGTGGGAGCAGGCCGCCGTCCTCGCCGACGTGGTGACGGGGGCGAACCCGGACGCCGAGTACCACGGCTCGCGGCTGGCGACGAAGCTCAAGGTCGCGGGCGTCGACGTCGCGCAGATGGGCGTCAAGACCCCCGAACGGTCGTCGGACGAGTTCGTGCAGTTCTCCGAGACCCGCCGCGGGGTCTACCAGACCGTCGTCATCCGCGACGGCACGCTGATCGGCGCGACGCTCGTCGGCGACGTCAGCAAGGTCGCGGCGCTGACCCAGGCGTTCGACAGCCGCTCGGCGCTGCCCGAGGAGCGCGTGAAGCTGCTCTTCGACCTCGGCACCGCCGACGACGCGTCCGCGGCCGCCGACCTCTCCGACGACACGCAGATCTGCAACTGCAACGGCGTCTCCAAGGGCGACCTCGTCGGGTGCGTGGAGAACGGCGCCGAGTCCGTGTCGGCCTGCATGGCGGCGACCCGCGCCGGCAAGGGCTGCGGGTCGTGCAAGGGGCTCGTCACGGAGGTCGTCGAGGCGGCGCTGGGTGGGGCGGGACGCGAGGACCCCGCCGACTCGTACTACGTGCCGGGCATTCCGATGGACAAGCCGACGCTGATGGCGGAGATCCGCTCCCGGGGGCTCATGTCGGTGTCGGCGGTGTTCGACGCCCTGGCCCCGGAGGGGAAGGACCACGTCGGCTCGAAGATGGGCCTGACCGCGCTGCTGCGGATGATGTGGCCGCACGAGTTCGTCGACGAACGCGACGGCCGGTTCATCAACGACCGGGTGCACGCCAACATCCAGCGCGACGGCACCTTCTCGGTCGTCCCGCGGATGTCGGGCGGGGTGACCTCGCCGGACCAGCTGCGCCGGATCGCCGACGTCGCCGAGAAGCACGCCATCCCGATGGTCAAGCTGACCGGTGGGCAGCGCATCGACCTGCTCGGCGTGCCCAAGGAGAAGCTCCAGGAGGTCTGGTCCGACCTCGACATGCCGTCCGGCTGGGCCTACGGCAAGAGCTTCCGCACCGTGAAGACGTGCGTCGGCACCGACTTCTGCCGGTTCGGGCTCGGCGACTCGACCCGGCTGGGCATCGACCTCGAGGAGACCTACAAGGGCATCGAGGGCCCGGCGAAGATGAAGCTCGCCGTGTCCGGGTGCCCCCGCAACTGCGCGGAGTCGATGGTGAAGGACGTCGGGCTCGTGGCCGTCGAGAGCCAGGAGGAGGGCCAGGACTGCCGGTGGCAGATCTACGTCGGCGGCGCGGCCGGGGCGACGATCCGCAAGGGCGACATCCTCGCCACGGTCGACTCCCACGAGGAGGCCATGACGATCACCGGGCGGTTCCTGCAGTACTACCGCGAGAACGCGAACTGGCTCGAGCGCACCTACGACTTCGTGCCGCGCATGGGGCTGGAGTACCTGCAGGCGGTGGTCGTCGACGACAGCGAGGGGATCGCCTCCGAGCTGGACGCGCGGATGCAGGAGACGATCGACGCCTACGTCGACCCGTGGGCGAGCGACCAGACCGAGCAGACGCCCGGCCAGTTCCACGACGCGCTGCCGCTCGTCCCGCTGCCCCAGGTGCCCGTGCGATGAGCACCGACGCGGAGAGGGCGGTGGAGGCGCGCCTCGGGCCCGTCGAGCAGATCCCGATCGGCGAGGGGCGCGCGTTCCTCGTCGGCGACGAGCCGGTCGCCGTGTTCCGGCCGCGCTCCGGCGGGCTGCACGCGCTGCGGGCCATCTGCCCGCACCGGGGCGGGCCGCTGGCGGACGGGCTCACCGACGGCGACGTGGTGATGTGCCCGCTGCACAACCACCAGTTCTCGCTCGTCGACGGGTCCTGCGCCACGGGCGCGGACGCCGTCGCGGCCTACAGCGCGACCGAGGAGGACGGCGAGCTGGTGGTCCGCCTGCGGCACGCGGCGCAGCGGTGACGGGCCAGAATGCCCGCATGCCACCGGTGCCCCAGTACCTCGACGAGATCACCCGGCACGCCAAGGGCTTCTCGGACGCCGTCCGGGCCGCCGGTCACGACGCCCCGGTGCCGTCCTGCCCGGACTGGACGGTCCGCGACCTCGCCGACCACCTCGGCGGCGTGCACCGCTGGTGCACCGTGACCGTCGGCAACCCGGGCACGAAGCTCAAGCGCCGGGGTGCGACGACGCCGCCGATGCCCGAGGACGAGGGCGAGGTGTCGCTCTGGCTCCTCGAGGGTGCCGCCGCGCTGGTCCAGGCGATCCGCGACGCCGGCGAGGACACGCAGGTCGGCGGGTTCGGGGGCATGGTGCCGGTGTCGTTCTGGGCGCGGCGGCAGTGTCACGAGACGCTGGTGCACCGCGCCGACGCCGAGCTCGCCGCCGGGATGCCGCTGCTCGCCGACCTGGACCCGGTGGTCGCGGCGGACGCCGTCGACGAGCACCTGGCGATGGTGGTGCTCAGCGCGTCCCGGCGCGACGGGCTGCGGGCCGACGGCGCGACGCTGCACCTGCACGCGACCGACGACGGGCTGGGCGACGCCGGCGAGTGGGTCGTGACCCTCGGCGCCGAGGGCCCGAGGGTCGAGCGCGCGCACCGCAAGAGCGACACCGCCCTGCGCGGTCCCGCCGCGTCGCTGCTCACCGTCCTCACCAGCCGCGAGAGCCCCGAGGTCGCCGGTGTCGACGTCCTCGGGGCACCGGACCTGCTCACGCTCTGGCGCGAGCACGGTGGGGTCTGATCAGACGTTGCCGGAGCGGACCTGGAGCGGGTGCGATCACTGGCTGGTACGTCGCGCCGAGGAAGCGATACCAGCCAGTAACCTCCTGCACCACGGTTCAGAGCGTGAGCACGATCTTGCCGAACGTCGCGCCCTTCTCCAGTTCCCGGTGCGCCGACGCCGCGTCCTCGAGCGGGAACGTGCCGGCGACGCGGACGGTCAGCGCGCCCTCCTCGACGAGCCGGGCGAGCCCGGTCAGCGCGACGCCGTCGGGCTCGACGAGGAAGTCGGTGACCCGCTTGCCCTCGGCGTGCGCCCGCTCGGTGAGGCCCTCGGGCACACCGGAGGGCACGCAGACGAGCAGGCCGCCGGGGCGCATCACGGCGAGCGAGGAGGGGCCGTTGACCTCGGTGAGATCGACGGCGGCATCGATGTCGCGGGTCGCCTCCGCGACCTCCTGGGTGTGGTGGTCGATCGCCTCGTCGAGCCCGAGCGCCGCGAGGTCGGCGTGCTTGGCCGCCGAGGCGGTGCCGACGACGTGCGCCCCGCGCGTCTTCGCGATCTGCACCGCGAGGTGGCCGACGCCCCCGCCGGCCGCGTGGACGAGGACGCGCTGGTCGCGCTGCACGTCGGCGGTGTCGACGACGATCTGCCAGGCGGTCAGCCCGGCGAGCGGCAGCGCCGCGGCGGTGACGTCGTCGATGCCGTCGGGGATGCGCGCGAACTGCCGGGACGGGGCCGTGACGTACTCGGCGTAGCCGCCGGCCTCGCGCGGGAACCACGGCATCCCGAACACGCGGTCGCCGACCGCGAACCGGGTGACGCCCATCCCGACGGCGTCGACCACGCCCGCGACGTCCCAGCCGACCGTGAACGGCGGCGCGGTCATGTCCCCGCCGGCTGAGCCGAGCCCGGCGCCGCCGGCGCGGACCTTGGTGTCGACCGGGTTGACCCCGGCCGCCGTCACCCGCACCCGGACCTCGGTGGGGATCGGCTCCGGGAGCGGGCCCTCGGCGAGGTGCAGGACCTCGGGTCCGCCTGCGGTGTCCTGGGTGATGCGGCGCATGGTCCCGGCGTGCCCGGAGGTCACTCCACGCACACCCTGAGCAGGCGGAAAGACCCGCGGACCCCGTCGGTAAACTCGACGTCATGGTGCAGTCCGACCCCGGCACGCGCGTGCCCGAGAAGCCGACACTCGAGGGCCTCGAGGACCGGTGGGCGCGCGTATGGGAGGACGAGGGCACCTACGCGTTCGACCGCTCCGCCACGCGCGAGCAGGTGTTCTCCGTCGACACCCCGCCGCCGACGGTGTCCGGGTCGCTGCACGTCGGGCACGTGTTCAGCTACACCCACACCGACATCGTCGCCCGCTTCCAGCGCATGCGCGGCAAGCACGTCTTCTACCCGATGGGCTGGGACGACAACGGCCTGCCCACCGAGCGGCGCGTCCAGAACTACTACGGCGTGCGCTGCGAGCCGAGCCTGCCCTACGACCCGGACTTCACCCCACCCGAGAAGCCCGGCAAGCAGCAGATCCCGGTCTCGCGCAAGAACTTCGTCGAGCTCTGCGAGACGCTCACCGCGGACGACGAGAAGGCGTTCGAGGAGCTCTGGCGGCAGGGCGGCCTCTCGGTCGACTGGTCGCACGGCTACCAGACGATCGACGCCCGGGCCCGCGCGATCAGCCAGCGCGCGTTCCTGCGCAACGTCGAGCGCGGTCAGGCCTACGTGTCCATGGCGCCGACGCTGTGGGACGTCACCTTCCGCACCGCGGTCGCCCAGGCCGAGCTCGAGGACCGCGAGCACACCGGCGCGTGGCACCGGGTCGCCTATCACGGTGCGTCGGACGACATCGCGATCGAGACGACGCGCCCGGAACTGATCCCCGCCTGCGTCGCGCTCGTCGCGCACCCCGAGGACGAGCGCTACCGGGCGCTGTTCGGCACGACGGTGCGCTCGCCCCTGTTCGACGTCGAGGTCCCCGTGCTCGCGCACCCCGCCGCCGAGATGGAGCGCGGCGCCGGCATCGCGATGTGCTGCACGTTCGGCGACCTCACCGACGTGCAGTGGTGGCGCGAGCTCGACCTGCCCAACCGCACGGTGATCAACCGCGACGGCCGCCTGCTCCGGGAAACCCCGGACTGGATCACCTCGCAGAGCGGGCGGCAGCGCTACGAGGAGATCGCCGGCGCGACGGTGCACACCGCCAAGGAGCGGATCGTCGCCATGCTCACCGAGACCGGCGAGCTCATCGGCGACGTCCGTCCCGTCACCCGGCCCGTGAAGTTCTACGAGAAGGGCGACAAGCCGCTCGAGATCGTCTCCAGCCGCCAGTGGTACATCCGCAACGGTGGGCGCGAGGCCTCGGTCCGCGAGGAGATGCTCGAGCGCGGCCGCGAGCTGCAGTGGCACCCCGAGTACATGCGCCACCGCTACGAGGACTGGGTGCGCGGCCTCAACGGCGACTGGCTGGTCAGCCGCCAACGCTTCTTCGGCGTGCCGGTACCGGTCTGGTACCCGCTCGACGCCGAGGGCGAGGTCGTCGGAGACAAGCCGCTGACTCCGGCCGACGACGCCCTGCCCATCGACCCGACCACCGACGTCCCGCCCGGCTACACGGCCGACCAGCGCGACGTCCCGGGTGGGTTCACCGGCGACCCGGACGTCCTCGACACGTGGGCCACCTCGTCGCTGACCCCGCAGATCGCGGGGCTGTGGAGCGTCGACGACGACCTGTTCGCGCGCGTCTTCCCGATGGACCTGCGCCCGCAGGGCCACGACATCATCCGCACCTGGCTGTTCTCGACGGTCCTGCGCAGCCACCTCGAGCACGACAGCCTGCCCTGGACGCACGCGGCGCTGTCGGGTTGGATCCTCGATCCGGATCGCAAGAAGATGTCGAAGTCCAAGGGCAACGTCGTGACGCCCATGGACCTGCTCGAGGAGTTCGGCTCGGACGCGGTGCGCTACTGGGCCGCGGGCGGGCGCCCGGGCGTCGACACGGCGTTCGACCGCGGGCAGATGAAGGTCGGCCGGCGTCTGGCGATGAAGCTGCTCAACGCGTCGAAGTTCATCCTCGGCGTCGGGGTGCCGGCCGGCGAGCCCGACGTGTCGGCGGTGTCGACGCCACTCGACCGCGCCCTGCTGGCCCGGCTCACCGAGGTCGTCGAGAAGGCCACCACCGCGCTCGAGAACTACGACTACGCGGTCGCGCTCGAGGTCACCGAGCAGTTCTTCTGGTTCTTCTGCGACGACTACCTCGAGCTGGTCAAGTCCCGCGCCTACGGTGAGTTCGACGAGGCCGGCCGCGACTCGGCGCGGGCGACGCTCGCCGCCGCGCTGCGGGTGCTGCAGCGGCTCTTCGCGCCGGTGCTGCCCTTCGTGGCCGAGGAGGTCTGGTCGTGGTGGCAGGACGGCTCGGTCCACCGTGCCCCCTGGCCGAACGTCCACGAGCTCGCGACGTCCGCCGAGGTCGACCCGCAGGTCCTGTCGATCGCCTCGGACGTCATCGGCGGCATCCGGCGGGCGAAGTCGGAGCAGAAGCTCTCGATCCGCACCGAGATCGAGACCCTCTCGGTGCAAGCCGCGCCCGACGCCCTCGAGGCGCTCCGCTCGGCCCTGTCGGACGTGCGCGCCGCGGGCCGGGTGCGTGACGTGGAGCTGGTCGTGTCCCCGGACGGGGAGCTCGTCACCACCGTCGGCGGCCCGACGGCCTAGCGTGGACGACCTCCTCGCCTGGGTCGACGACCCCGACGCGGGCTGGAGCGTCGGGACCTTCGGGGCGCTCGCGGAGTTCCTCCGCGACGCGGACGAGCCCGCCGACGTCACCCGCGCGCCCGGGCGGGCCTCCGTCGTCACGCGCCGGGGCGGCCTCGACGTGCGGCTGACCGGCGACGTCGTGCCGCTGGCGTGGGAGCGCCGCGCCGGCGTCACCTGGAGCCAGGCGGTCGCGCTGTGCGTGCCCGCGGACGGCGGCGGCCGCTCGGTGATCACCGAGCTCGGCCCGGACGACGGCGCCCTGCGCGAGGAGGACCGCGACGCGGTGCTCGTCGACCTCGGCGTCGGTGCCCCCCACCTCGCCGCGTGTGTGCGGACCAGCGATGCGGCATTGCTGGCGGCGCTGCGGGGGGTCGAGGGACGGCCGCTCGCCGCGGCGGACGCCGTCGCCGGGGCGCTGGTCGAGGCGGGGCCGCACCGCGTGTTCCGGACCGCGGTCGCGCGGCTCGAGGTGTTCACACCGATCCCGCCGCCCGACGGCACGAGCCCGGACGGACCGCACACCCACCTGCTCCCGCGCCTGCTCGCCCACGGGCGGACCCATGCGGCCACGGACCCGATCCCGGCGGGACGGGCGCCCGGCGCGACGGTGCACCTCCCGCACCCGACCCGGACCGTCGAGGGTCGGCCGATCGCGCCACGGCCCGACCGGCATCGCCGCGCGCAGGAGACGCTCACCCGGTTCGGGGAGCGCGAGGCGGTCCTCGCCAAGGCGGCGGTGGCCGAGGCGCTGGCGACGTCGGCCGAGCCACCGCCCTGGGCGCTGACGCGCGAGTACCGGGCGACGGTGGAGCTGGCGCTACGACAGAGCGAGGAGCTGGAACCCACGCATCCGCACGTGGGCGGATGGCGAGCCCGGGTACCTCGGGAGAGCGGGTCCGACGGCGCCGGTCAGCCGCTCACTCACGACCCGGCGCAGGGATGACGAGCGCGCCGGGCCGCGCGTCGTGTCAGTCCTGGAGCTCGGACTGCGGCGTGATCGCGAAGCGGAACTCGTCACCGTCGCCACGCTCGGCGTCCGGCACGCGCTCCACGTCGAGAACCTTGTCGTCCAGCGCCGACGCGGCCTGCGGCTCGAGGAAGATGACGGCGCCGCCGCCCTCGAGCACCGTGTCCTCCGCCGCGGGCGTCGGTGCCACCGAGAGCTCGAGTCCTTCCTCAGCCATGTTGGGGGTGGCCGCGATGCGCAGACCGGACCCCTCGGGCATCTCGTTGGACTCGAGGATGGACGAGATGGCCTCGGCCGCCGTCTCCGTCAATGCCAGCATGCCTCGTTACCATACGGGTCACGGATTGGTCACGCACGCGGATGCGCGAGCCGTCACGCGACGGAAATCCCCAGCTCAGACCAGAATGGGTGCCCGAACACGGAGGGGAACGACAGGATGGCCCTCCCGGTGAGCCATGACCCCACCGATCGGCGCGCTGCGGTGCTCCGAATGCTCACCGCGTCACCGGAAGGGCTCAGCGACGCCGCCCTCGCCGGACAACTCGGTGACGGCGTCCGCCCGCAGACGGTCAACCAGCTCTGCCGGCGGCTGGCCGCCGAGGGCGAGCTCGAGCGCGTCGGCACCCGGCCGATCCTCAATCGCCTCCCGCCACCGACGACTCGGCGTGGACGCCGGACGAGCACGAAGGCCACCGCGGCTCCCGCGGCCGTCGGCTCTGACGAGATCGCTTCGGGGATCGAAGCACCCGCCGGAAGCGACCCGGGTCCGGACGCCCCGGCACCGAAGGCCGCCGCCCGGGCCCGCAAGAAGGCCGAGCCGACTCCCGAGCCGCCGGCGACTCCCGTGAAGCCCCGCCGCCCTCGGAAGAAGGCCGGGGGCGAGGTGGCGGAGGCCGCGCAGACCGAGGGCGCCTCGAACGGCGCCGTCGTCACGAACGACGCGACGCCCGAGGTCGAGGCCCAGACGGAGGCCCAGGCGGAGGCCCAGGCGGAGGCCCCGGCGGAGGCCCAGGCGGAGGCCCAGGCGAAGGCCCCGGCGGAGGCCCCGGCGGAGGCCCCGGCGGAGGCCCCGGCGGAGGCCCCGGCGGAGGCCCAGGCGAAGGCCCCGGCGGAGGCCCAGGCGGAGGCCCAGGCGAAGGCCCCGGCGGAGGCCCCGGCGGAGGCCCCGGCGGAGGCCCCGGCGGAGGCCCCGGCGGAGGCCCAGGCGGAGGCCCAGGCGGAGGCCCAGGCGGAGGCCCAGGCGGAGGCCGGACAGGCGAGCCCGACCTGCGGTCCCCCGCCTTACGACGCCCTGCAGGCGTGGTCGCGGGCGGGGAACGTGCAGGCGCTCGTGGCGGGCTGGCTCGTCCAGCGGGGCGCGACGCTGCGGTGGGCGTCGGTCGACCACACCGGCCCCGCCCGGGATCTCGTCGCGTCCCTGGACGGCGACGACGTCCACGTCGAGATCACCGGCTGGCCGTCCGACGGCGCCCGGACGCACCCGACGACGATCGCCGGCGACTGGTTCAGCGCCGCCGAGCACGCCGCGACCGAACGTCGTCGTGCCCATCCGCGGGCGCGGATCGTCATCGCCCTGCCCGACACCCGCCGCTACCGCAGCCTCACCGAGCAGCGGGCGGCGTCGCTGGACGGCGCGCGCGCCGAGGTGTGGTTCGTCGACGCGGCGGGGGCCGTGCACGCGAGGTGAGGCTGTCCTTCCGGTTCTGCGCGGCGCGCTCGGGGTAGCTCCGAGAGGCCACCCGCGAACCGAGAGGTCCCCATGTCCGCCGACATCACCGAGATGATCCTCGACGACCACGACTGGTTCCGTCGCCAGTTCCTGCACCTGGCCGACCTGCGGGGGCAGCCCGAGGAGGCCGAGAAGGTCTGGGACTCGCTCGCGATCCAGCTCGAGATCCACGCGTCGGCCGAGGAACGGCACTTCTACCCCTCGATGGCACGCCGCGTCGACGACGAGGACGCCTCGGCGACCGAGGACGCGATCGGCGACCACGACGAGATCCGCCAGGGCACCGCGAAGGCGCGTCGGGCCACCGTCGGCAGCCAGGAGTGGTGGGACGCCATCGACGAGACCGACAAGGCGAACAATCATCACATGGCGGAGGAGGAGCAGGACGACCTCGCTCCCTTCCGCAAGGAGACCACGCTGTCCTTCCGCCAGGAGCTCGGCGCGAAGTTCGAGCAGTTCAAGGTCGAGCACGCCGAGGGTCGCGGGCTGTCGTTCGAGGAGAAGGACCCTGAGCAGTACGTGGAGGCCGTGACCTCCTGAGCACGCGCCTAACGACCGCCGTCGTCTCCGAGGCGGTCGAACCCGACCGGGACCACGGGGGAGAGCGCGCCGGCGTCGGCGGCGGGCACGACATCGGGTGCCGGGGCGGTGGCCAGGACGGTCGCCGCCCCGGCCAGGCTCAGCACGAGCAGGCCCGCGAGGGCGGGCACCGCCCAGATCGGCGGACGGTCACGCCCCGAGGTCTCCCGCGGGAGCGGCACCATCGCCGTCTCGCGCGGTTCGTGGGTGCGGCCGGGCAGCGGGACGCCGTCGGTGGGGGTCGGATCGTCGAGGACGTGCGGGCGCGGCAGGACCAGGGCCGCCGCCCCGTCCGGCGACGCCGTCCCCACGGTGGCCGTGAGCACCGATCCGCCGGGGTTGCCGGCGAGCTGCGCGACCACGGGGGTGGTCTCGGGGGCGACGACGAGCGTGTGGGCGGCGTCCTCGGCGAGGGTGCCCTCGACGGTGTCGCGCAGCGCGTGGTCGACGAGGTCGGTGAACTCCTCGCGGGTCACGTAGACCTCGGCGTCGCCGGCGGTCACGACGAGCTCCTCGCCGTCGGTCGCGCACATCAGCCGGCGGGCCTCGTGCAGCTCGTGGGCGAGGTGGGCGGCGTCGCGGCGGCCGACGTCGTCGGTGCGCAGGCGCAGGGCCTCGGCGATGCCCGGCGCCGCGACGGCGAGCTTCGCGTGCACCACCCCGGTGAGCAGCGCGTCGAGCCGGCCACCGAGGTCGCGGGGGGCGCCCTCGCCGATCTCGACCCCGTCGTCCGAGGTCCGGATCGGCCACACGGCCAGGTCGTCGCCGCGGGCGTCCACGACGATCACGGGCGTGCCCGAGCCCCACGCCGCGAGGTGCTCGCCGACCCACGACACGGCGTCGGGCAGCCACGAGGGCTCGGGATAGCGGGCGATCTGCACGGCCTCGGACAGGGCGGCGAACCGGTCCTCGTCGAGGTCACCGGGGACCACCAGCACGAGGTGGTCCGGACGGCCCCCCTCCGCCTCGACCAGCGCGAGGAGCGATCCGCCGAGGGTCTCGGCGTCACCGTCGACGAGCTCCAGGTCGATCGGGCGGTGGGCGTCGTCGTCGACGCGGACGGCCCGCAAGGACCCCGGAACCGCTGCCAGCACCATGGTCCACCGGTCCACGTCATCCCCCTCTGGTGCGCGGCCGCAACTCGTGCGGGTGCCCGAACACTCCTCTGTTCGGCGCAACGTCGCGCCACGTTAGCCCTTTCCGGGATCTTGATCCACGATCGATACCTCGCGGTAGTCCGTTCGCCGATCAGTGATGACGGGAACGTGCTGACCTGGTCACGTCAGAGGGCGCGGAGGGGCCGGGCGGGGACACGGCGCCGCGCGCCGAGTGTGCGCGCATCAAGGTCGACAGCGTCTGTCGATCATGATGGACGCACATTCGCGAACCCTGATGATGCGCTCGCGGTCGGGCTCAGCCACACGGCGCGTCGTGGGTCCCCGTCGATCACGCCGGACGCGACCTCCACCGCCGAACCGTCGTTCCCGCTCGGCGAGGAGACGCACAGCAGGGGCCGGGTCGTGTCCCAGGCGGTCGACCACTCGAAACGGTCGTCGACGGCAACCGACGATCCCGGCGAGAGGTCGGGTGGACTCACGATCTGTGCGATCCCGGGAAGCGCGTCCGGCGGGTCCAGACTCGTTTCGGTTCGCGGCCGGACGTCGGCGAGGTAGCGGTGGCCCACCTCGCCGAGGGTGTCGACGACACCGCGGAGGCCCTGCGCGGTGCGCGCGAGCATCGCCGGGTCGACCCCGAATCCCGTTCCGAGTAGTTCCCCGCATCCTCCTGCGCGCGGTGCACGCCAGGGTGTCGGTCGTGCCCGATACGCTCGCGCCCCAGGCCGGGGGAGGTGCCGTGACGACCGCCGAGGTCTCCCTGCGCGCCCGGGCCCACCCCCATCTCGTCCCGCTCTGGCGCGGGCTCGTGGTCTACCGGGTGGTGGCGCTGATCGCCGCGGCCGTGAACCTCGTGCGCTTCGGCGACCAGTGGTCGCGCCCGACGCTCGGGATCGCCGTCGTGGCCGCCATGGCCGTCTGGACCGCGATCTCGTGCACGCGCTACCTGCGCACCGGCGATCCCGTCACCGCCTGCCTCGACCTCGTGCTCACCGCCCTGGCCACCGCCTCGACGCTGCTCGTCGCCACGCCGGCGAGCGTCGCGGCGGGCGGGCCGGTCATCACCACGGTGTGGTCCGCCGGCCCGGTCCTCGCGCTGGCGATCGCACTCGGGTGGCGCGGCGGGCTCGCGGGCGCCCTCGTCACCGTCGCGGCCCTGTTCGGGGTGCGGCGGATCGTCGACACCGACCTGCTCTTCGACGCGCAGCTCCTGCTGGTCGCGGGCCTCGCCGTCGGGTTGGCCGCGGACACGATGCGCCGCTCGGTCGAGAAGCTGCGCGCCGCCACGGCCCTCGAGGCGGCCACCGCCGAGCGCGAGCGCCTCGCCCGCGACATCCACGACGGCGTGCTGCAGGTCCTCGCCCTCGTGCGCCGTCGCGGCGAGGAGCTGGCGCGCACCGACGACCGCGCCCCCGCCCTCGAGCTCGCGCGCCTCGCCGGCGAGCAGGAGCTCGCGCTGCGGCGACTGATCACGTCGGCCCCGGTCGCGGGTCCGGACGGCACCGTCGACCTCTCCTCGCGGCTCGCCGGCGTCGTGCCCGCGCACGCGTCGCTCGCCGTGCCCGCGGAGCCGGTGATGATGCCCGCCGCCGTCGTCGACGAGCTCGCCGCCGTGGTGCGGGAGGCGTCGAGCAACGCCACCGCGCACGCCGGAGCCGGTGCCGGGCTCTGGGTGCTCGTGGAGGACGACCCGGCGCAGGTCACGGTCAGCCTGCGCGACGACGGCGTCGGGATCCCCGAGGGCCGCCTGGAGCAGGCCGCGGCCGAAGGCCATCTCGGCGTCGCCGCGTCGATGCGCGGACGCGTCCAGGGCCTCGGCGGCACCATCGACCTGCACACCGCGCCCGGCGAGGGCACCGAATGGGAGATCGTCGTTCCCCGGACGAGGAGGAGATCGTGGTCCGCGTGATGGTCGTCGACGACCACCCCATCTGGCGCGAGGGCGTCGCCCGCGACCTCGAGGAGCGCGGCGTGGAGGTCGTCGCCACCGCTCCTGACGGCGCCGCGGCCGTCCGCATCGCGCGCGCGGTCCGCCCCGACGTCGTCCTCATGGACCTGCAGCTCCCGGAGCTGTCGGGGGCGGAGGCGACCGCGCAGGTCCGCGCGGCGCTGCCGGACACGCAGGTGCTCGTGCTCTCGGCGAGCGCCGAGCAGGGCGACGTGCTCGGCGCCGTCCGGGCCGGGGCGTCGGGCTACCTGACCAAGTCGGCGGCGATGGAGGAGCTGGTCGACGCGATCGGGCGCACCGCCGAGGGGCAGGCCGTCTTCTCGCCCGGCCTGGCCGGACTGGTGCTCGGGGAGTACCGCCGCCGCGAGACCGAGGCCCCCCACGAACCGCAGCTGACCCCGCGCGAGACCGAGGTCCTGCGACTGGTCGCCAAGGGCCTCACCGCGCGGGCGATCGCCGCGCGCCTGACGTTGTCGCACCGCACGGTGGAGAACCACGTCCAGAACTCCCTGCGCAAGCTCCAGCTCACCAACCGCGTGGAGTTGACGCGCTACGCCATCGAGCGCGGTCTGGACGCCGACGAATGACATGTCCTGATTGACATGTCGTGTCGGACAGGTGGATGCTTCCGACATGGAACGAGAGACGACGGCCGACACCGGCGCCGAGGAGCACGAGGCGGGCCGCGGAGGCGTCCTGCGCCACTTCTCCGGGCTGCTGTGGGACGTCGGCCTGCCGCTCGTCGGCTACTACGCCCTGCACCTCCTGGGCGCGACGGACTGGGTGGCCCTGCTGGTGGCGACGATCGCCGCCGGCCTGCGACTGGTATGGGTCGCGGTGCGCAACCGCGAGATCACGTGGTTCGCCGCGGTCATGCTCGCCGTGTTCGGCCTGGGCCTCGCGCTGGCGTTCGTCGGCGGCGACGCACGGTTCCTGCTGATCAAGGATTCGTTCGGCACGGCGCTGGTCGGCATCGTGTTCCTCGCGAGCCTGTTCGCCGGCAAGCCGCTGACGCTCTCGGCGTTCCAGACGTGGCAGCCGCGCGAGGCCGCCGAGATGGAGGAGTACTACCGCACGCTCCCACCGATCCGGACGATGTTCCGCCGTAGCGCGGTGGTCTGGGGTGTCGGGCTGCTGTTCGAGGCGACGCTGCGCATCCCGCTGATCTACCTGTTGCCGATCGACGTCATGGTCGGCCTGTCGACCGGGATGACGGTCGCGACGATCGTCGGACTCTCGGTGTGGAACGCCTGGTACGGCAGTCGCGGCGGCGCCAAGGCGCGCGCGTGGGCCGAGGAACACCTCGACGGGGAGGCCGACGGGGAGACCGGCTCGCCCGAGGACGAGACGAACGGCGAGAAGCCCGCCGTCGCCTGAGGCGCGGGAACGGTCCGACAGCGCGACGAAGGAGCGCTGTCGGACCGTCCCTCGCCGTCACGGACCTACGTTCCGGCCGGGTCCGCGGCGCCGAGGCGCTCCAGGCTCCAGAGCGCCCAGCCGTGCACCGCCTCGTACTGCCGCAGCCCGTACTCGCCGGCCAGCCGGCCGAACGGGAGCGGATCGCCCGGGCGGTGGTCGGCGTCGTCGGCCTCCATCACGGGGCGCAGGCTCTCGATACCGGCGACGCAGTGCGCGGCGATGCCCTCGAGCAGCTTGCGGGCGTCGCCGGGCTCGAGCGACTGCACGAGGAACATCCGCAGGACCGTCTCGTCGCGGACGTTCGCCTGCTCGGGCCAGTGCAGCATCCAGCGCCGCAGCTCGGTCCGGCCGTCGTCGGTCAGCGCGTAGGTCTTGCGCCCGCGCGGGCCCGTCTCGTCGACGACGACCTGGCCGGCCTCCGCCATCTTCGCCAGCTCGGGGTAGATGCGGCTGTGGCCGGCCTGCCAGGCGTAGCGGCCGATGCTGCCGTCGAAGGCGCGGGTGAGGTCGTAGCCACTGGCCGGACCGTGGGCGAGCAGACCCAGCAGGGCGTGGCGCAGCGACATGCCCCGGACGCTACCAGTCCATCCAGACATGTCCATCTTGACATGTCTGTCGAGGGGGGTGAGGGTGGGATCGTGAGCGCCACCACCCGAACCCCCAACGGCCGATCCGCGGAGCTGCGGGGGTTGTACACGCCCGTGCCCGACGAGATCGACGCCGTCGACCTGCCCGTCGAGGGCGCCCTGCCGCCGGAGCTGACCGGCCGGTACGTGCGCAACGGGCCGAACCCGCTGCCGGGCGAGGAGACCGCGCACCTGTTCGCCGGGCACGGGATGCTGCACGGCGTGCGCCTGCGCGACGGGCGCGCGGAGTGGTACCGCAACCGCTGGGTGCGCACCGGCGCGCTCGAGGGTCGGCCCTTCCTGTCCGGGTCCGGGGTCGACCTCACCGCCGTCCCCGCGAACACCCACGTCATCGAGCACGGCGGCCGCCTGTTCGCGCTGGTCGAGAGCGGCCTGCCCCACGAGGTCGACGGCGAGCTCGCCACGGTCGGACCCTGCGACTTCGGCGGCCGGCTCACCACGGCCATGACCGCGCACCCCAAGACCGACCCGGTCACGGGCGACCTGCACTTCTTCGGCTACTCCCCGTTCCCCCCGTACCTGACCTACCACCGGCTCTCCGCCGACGGCGCCGACCTCCTCAGCCGCGAGGTCGCCGTCGCCGGGCCGACGATGATGCACGACTTCGCCATCACCGCCGAGCACGTCGTGTGGCTCGACCTGCCGCTGACGTTCCAGTGGGAGCGGATGGCCACGGGCATGCCGTTCGGGTGGGACGAGGGCTACGGCGCGCGGCTCGGCGTGATGCGCCAGGACGACTGCTCGTGCGCGGTGACGTGGTTCGACGTCGACCCCTGCTACGTCTTCCACGTCGGCGGGGCGTACACCGACGCCGAGGGCCGCGTCGTCCTCGACGGGGCGCGCTACGCCCCGGCGGACGTCGCGGTCATGTGGGGCACGCCGGTGCCCGGTGACCCGGCGGCGCTCGCCGCGGCCACGGGCGACGCGCGGATGCACCGCTGGGTACTCGACCCGCGTGACGGGTCGGTCGCCGAGACGGCCCTGGAGGACCGAGGCGTCGAGTTCCCGACGATCGACGAGTCGCTGGTCGGGCGGCCCTCGCGCTGGCGCTACGCGGTGGCCGACCGGGGTGTGCGGGGCGAGCGCGCCGGGGCGGTGGTGAAGGTCGACGCCGACGGCACGCTCGCCGCGCACGAGCTCGGCCCGGACGTCGTGGCCGGCGAGGCCGTGTTCGTGCCGTCCGAGGCGCCCGATCGTGCCGAGGACGACGGCTGGCTGATCACGATCACGACGACCCGGGACGGCGCCGCCTCGCAGCTGCTGGTGCTCGACGCGACGGACGTCGCCGGCGCCCCGGTCGCCGCGGTCACTCTCCCCCGCGGCGTCCCCTCGGGCTTCCACGGTTCATGGGTGCCTGACGGCGAGTGAGCAGCGCACCTAGTTCAGGTGGGCGCGCCACTGGCGGGCGTGGCGGCGCAGCGCTTCGGCGTCGTCGGGGAGCACGTCGGCCCACTGCTCGAGCAGGTCGGCGGCCTCGCGGAACGCCGCGCGTCGGCCCCGGACCTCCGCGAGCTCCGCGACCTCGATCGCCGTGACCCCGGGCAGTCCGAGCCGCATGCGCAGCACCCAGCCCAGCTCGCCGAGGTCGCCGCGCGAGCGGTGGATGCCGCGCAGGTTGGTCAGCATGCGCACGAGCACGGCCTCGGGGCCGATCGGGGCGAGCAGGGCGTCGTCGAACGGCACGTCGGGCCCGAGCCCGGTCGACTCGCGGAAGCGCCGAATGCACTGCTCGCGGTTGAGCATCTCGCCGGTGAACGGGTCGAGGTGCTGCAGCGCGCCCAGCGGGTGCACGAGGAAGTGGCCGGGCATGCCGACCGGCTCGAGCCCGAGACCGGCGCGCCGCCCCACCTCGATGCAGATCACCGCCAGGGTGATCGGGATGCCGGCACGGCGGTCGAGGACCTGGGTCAGCGAGGAGTTGCGCGGGTCGTAGTAGTTCTCGCGGTCGCCGTGGAAGCCCTCCTCGACGTACAGGCGGCGCACGAGGTCGTCGAGATCGCCCAGCCCGGTCGCCAGCCGGTCGAGCTCGGCGCGGGCCCCGTCGACGTCCGCCTCCGGGTCGGCCGCACGGGCGATCTCCAGGGCGCCTTCGAGCAGGTCGGGCTGCCCATTCCCCGTCAGGGCGAGGAACCGGTTCACGGCGCCGTCGACGGCCGCGCGCCGGGCCGCGTCGTCGTCCACCCCGCGCATCCTGCCGTGCGTGGCGGCGGAACGCTCAGGGGGAACGAGCTGCTCAGACCCCTCCACGCACCGTGCCGGCCGCCCTGTCCCAGGTCAGCGCGCCGTGTTCGAAGGCCTGCTGCCGCCCGCCCGGCACGTCGTGCTCGGCACCGGTCGGGTAGCCCAGCGGCGAGCTCTCGCCGCCGGCCTCGCGCCAGTGCTGGGCGATCGCCCCTGTGACCGGCCAGGCGCCCGTGCGCGGCGACCAGATGACGGTGCCGTGCTCGAAGGTCGTGATGCGCCCGGTGCCGTCGACCGTCGGCGACTCCACCCGGGTCGGCTCGCCGAGCGAGGCGCGCTGCGCCGACCAGGCCGTCCGGACATCGCTCGCGGACTCGCCGATCAGCTGCTGCACCTTGTCGCGCAACGGGTCCATCTGGGCGTAGCCCGCGTCCCCGGGGCACGAGGTGTTGCCGACGTCGCGGTGGGCGAACAGCGCGGGCACCGTGGTCGTCTGGCCCTTCGGGAACCGGGAGGTGCCCCCACCCGACGAGGTGAGCCGGACCTGCTCGCGCGGGTCGCGGTAGAGCCCGCCGAGCTTCCACGCCGCGAGCGCCGCGACGGAGTTCAGCGCGGCCGGCGTCGGGGGTTCGCCCATGTAGTTGCCCATCATCGCGATGCCCCAGGTCTCGCGGTTGAACCCGCCCGCGTGGGCCGCCACGACGGCCTTGTCCATCCCGCCGGCCCGGCCCTCGAAGATCGTCCCGTACCTGTCGACGAGGGCGTTGTAACCGATGTCGCCCCAGCGCTGCTTCTGCGTGTGATAAGCGAAGATCGCGCGGACGATCGCCGGCGACTCGGCCGGGCCGTAGTCGTTCGACTCGCTGGTGTGGTGGATCGTCACCGCGCGCACGGTCGGCGCGTTCTCCGCCGCCCAGGTCGCCTTCGTCTCGTCGGCGCCCCACTGGGCGCGGGTCACGTACCTCGGCGCGGCGGGGCCGCGCGCGGAGCCCAGAGCCCCGATCGCCTGGTCGTTGCTGCCGACGCCCGGGTCGATGCGCACGACCTGCACCTGGTCGGTCACCGGCGCGCCGGCGCGCAGCGCGCGCACCTGGACGGCGTTGCGGTCGCCCACCCAGATCGGGTCGGTCCCGCCGTCGGCCAGGGGAGCGGCACCGGGCGCCGGGTCCTTCTCGCTGCCGGCCGGGTCGAGGTCGGTCCACGTCCCCCATCGGCCGGCGGCGTCGGTGGAGCGCACGGCCACCGAGTCCGGCGCGGGGCCGACCCAGGTCACGGCGACGAGGCGCAGCGGCTGCGCCTGGCGGACCTCGCGCGCGCCCGTCGCGTCACGGGCGCCCGGAATGAAGGCGACCGACGACACGCCCGAGGGCACCGGCGAAGCGGGCGGCAGCGCAGCGGGCGGCATCACGGCGTGGGCGGGGTCGAGCTGGCGCGCGCCCATCGGCGCCGCCATGTCGAGCGCGGTCGGTGCCGCAGGGACCGCAGGGACCGCAGGGGCGCCGGGGTCGGCGGGCACCGGCTGTGCCATCGCCGGGGCAGGCAGCAGGAGCACCGCAGCCGTCGTCAGCGCGACGGTGCCCATCCGTGCCCGCGCCGCGCGACGCAGATGCCCCTTCGGAGCCCCGGACCCGGCCATCACGCACACACCTCCCGCTCACTCGGCGGTATCCGCGTGATCCGCCGGGGCACACCATGACCCCCACACGAGCACCATCCACCACACCACGCCCCAAAGACGCCCAGTCAGGTGACTTTGCGTGACAATTCGAGCGCGGTGAGTCAAGGGCGATCGCGCCGCGCCGCGCACTGCCCGCCGCGGCAGCGGCGGTGACCGCGAGCAGCCCGGCGAAGCTCGGCGGGAGCGCGCGCAGCCCCGGCCCCCTCGTCGCGTCCGCGGTCCAGCGTGACCGGCCGGAAGTGGTCACGACCCCGCGACGTCTGTGACCACTACGACCATTACGCCCCCAATCTCCCCAACCGCGACGGCGGGAACCCGCGCACCGCACTGTGGTCGGCGCCACGCCAGAGCCGGCGGGCCGCACGATTCCGGGAGGTCACCCGATGCTCGTCGTCCTCGGGTTCGCCATGATCGGTGTCTTCATGACGCTGATCCTCACCAAGAGGCTCACGCCGGTCGTGGCCCTGATCCTCGTACCGACGATCTTCGGGCTGTTCGCCGGCGCCGGGCTGGGCCTGGGCGACATGGTGCTCGACGCCGTCGAGGACCTCGCGCCGACCGCAGCGCTGCTCATGTTCGCGATCGTCTACTTCGGGATGATGATCGACGTCGGGCTGTTCGACCCGCTCATCCGCGCGATCCTGCGAGTGGTCGGCGACGACCCGGCCAAGGTCGTCGTCGGCACCGCGGTGCTCGCGGCGGTGGTCTCGCTCGACGGCGACGGCTCCACGACGTTCATCATCACCGTGGCCGCGATGCTGCCGGTCTACCGCCGGCTCGGGATGTCCCCGGTCGTGCTCACCGCGGTCGCCGGCGTCGCGAACGGCGTGCTCAACATCGTGCCCTGGGGCGGTCCGACGGTCCGCGCCGCGAGCGCGCTCGGGCTCTCGCCGTCCGAGGTGTTCGTGCCGATGATCCCGTCGATGCTCGGCGGCATCGCCTGCGTCCTGCTGCTCGCCTACCTGCTGGGCCGCCGCGAGCGGAGCCGTCTCGGCGCCGACGCGTTCGCCGAGGCCGCGGTGGCCGTCGGCGCACGGGAGCCGGCGCTGGTCGGTGGCGGGGGCGGCACGGCCGACGTGCCCGACCCCGAGGTTCCGGCCGAGCACGGCCACGGCATCGAGGGCGCCCTCGACCCGGACCGCCCCACGCTGCGCCCGAAGCTGCTGTGGTTCAACGCGGCGCTGACCGCCGCCCTGCTCGTGCTGCTCGTGATCGACATCCTGCCCATCGCACTGCTGTTCATGATCGGCTGCGCGGTCGCGCTCATGGTCAACTTTCGGACGGTCCAGGGGCAGATGGAGCAGCTCCAGGCCCACGCGTCGAGCGTCGTCTCGGTCGTGTCGATGGTGCTGGCCGCTGCCGTGCTCATCGGCGTGCTCGACGGCACCGGCATGGTCGACGCGATGGCGCAGTGGCTGGTCTCGGTGATCCCGACGTCGTTCGGACCGTTCCTCGGGGTGGTCACCGCGGTGCTGTCGATGCCGCTGACGTTCTTCATGTCGAACGACGCCTTCTACTTCGGCATCCTGCCCGTGCTCACCGAGACCGCCGGGGCCTACGGCATCAGCCCGGCGGAGATGGCGCGCGCGTCGATCGTCGGCCAGCCGGTGCACATGCAGAGCCCGCTGGTACCGGCGATCCTGCTGCTCGTCGCGCTGGCCAAGGTCGACCTCGGCGACCACCACCGCAAGGCGCTCTGGATGGCCGGCCTCGCGTCGCTGGCGATGCTGGCGGTCGCCCTGCTGGTGGGGGCGGTGCCGCTGATCGCCACCTGATCACCGCGCCCGGTACCGACGTTCCGGGCGGCCGGCGGAGCCGTAGCGCAGGCGCACGTCCGCCCGGCCGCCCGCGACGAAGTGCTCGAGGTAGCGGCGGGCGCTGACCCGCGAGATGCCGACCCGCTCCGCGGCCTCGGACGCCGACAGGTCGCCGTCGACCTCACGCAGGGCGCCGGCGACGAGGTCGGCGGTCTCGGCCGACAACCCCTTCGGCATCACCGTCTCCGCGGCCGGTGCGGCGGACGGGGCGAAGAGGCGGTCGACGGCCTGCTGGTCGGCAGCCGGGCCGTCGTCGAGGGCCCGGCGGGTCGCGCGGAAGGCGAGCAGGCGGTCGCGCAGATCCTCGAAGGAGAAGGGCTTGATCAGGTAGTGGACGACCCCGCCGCGGACGGCGGCCCGGACGGTCTCGACCTCGCGGGCCGCGGTGACCATCAGCGCGTCGGTCTCGGGCAGCTCGGCCCGCAGGGTGCGCAGGACGTCCAGTCCGGAGGCGTCGGGCAGGTAGAGGTCGAGCAGCACGAGATCGGGGCGCAGATCGCGGGCCCGCTCGATCGCCTCGGCCGCCGAGTGCGCCACGCCGACCGGGCGGAAGCCGGGGGTCCGTGCGACGAAGCCGCCGTGCACCTTGGCCACCATGAAGTCGTCGTCGACGACGAGCACGGTCAGCTCGCTCACCGCTCCGCCCTCACCGGTCCGTGCGGCAGGCGCGCGGTGAACACGGCGCCGCCGTCGTCACCGTTCCCGACCGCCACCGAGCCGCCCCGGCGCACGGCGACCACGCGCACGAGCGAGAGCCCGAAGCCCCGCGCGCCCTCCTTGCTCGACACCCCGCGGGCGAAGACCGACTCGCGCGGTTCGTCGGCGACGCCGGGCCCGCTGTCGGCGACGCGCACCCGCACCTCGGCGTCGTCCTCCTCGACGGTGACCACGACCCGGGGCTCGCTGCTCACCGTGCTCACCGTGCTCACCGTGGCGGCGTCGATCCCGTTGTCGACGAGGTTGCCGACGACGGTGACGAGATCGGCGGAGAGGTCCTCGTCGACGCGCCCGAGCAGGCCGTCGATCTCCAGCGTGACGCCGCGCTCGCGGGCGAGGCGCACCTTGGCCACGAGCAGGGCGGCGAGCGCCGGGTCGCCGACCCTCCCGGTGATCGTGGCGTCGTCGTCCGCGGAGCCCTGCAGGACGCCCACGTAGCGCACGACCTCCTCGTACTCGCCGATCTCGACGAGCCCGGAGATCGTGTGCAGGCGGTTGGAGAACTCGTGCGCCTGGGCGCGCAGTGTCTCGGTGGTGCCCCGCGTGGTGCCGAGCTCGCGCTGCAGGCCGACGAGCTCGGTGCGGTCGCGCAGGGTGCTCACCCAGCCCAGGCGCTGCCCCTGGCTGACCACCGGGCGCCGGTTGAGCACCACCACCGCGTCCTCCCGCATGACGACGAGATCCTCGGGGTCCGGGCCCTCCCCGGCCAGCGCGGCGCGCAGCTCGTCGTCGAGCCCGAGCGCGTCGAGCGGCCGCCCCACACCGGCCTCGGGCAGGCCGAGCAGCCGGACCGCGGCGTCGTTGGCCAGCACGACCCGCCCCTCGGTGTCGACGCCGAGCACGCCCTCGCGGATGCCGAGCAGCATCGCCTCCCGCTGCTGCACCAGCCCGGTGATCTCCCGGGGCTCCATCCCGAGGGTCTGGCGCTTGACCCGGCGCGCGAGCAGGTACGACCCGGCGACGCCGAGGACGCTGGCGAGCCCGAGGTAGGTCAGCAGGTCGGGCGCCGCGTCGCCGAGGCGGTCGAGCAGCCCGGGCAGGTCGCGGGTGACGGCGACGGCCCCGAGCAGTCGCCCGTCGTCGGTGAGCACCGGCACGTGCGCGGTGACCGCGGCCGGGCCGGCGCCGAGCCGCGTGGTCCCGGTCCACGAGCGCCCCGCCGCGACGTCGCTGCCCGGGCCACCGTCGAGGTCCGCGGTGGGCAGCGGTGTGCCGACGAGGGCGAGGTCGGTCGCAGTGACCACGCGCAGCGCCGCGTCGGTGACCACCACCGCCGACGCCCCCGACACCTGGCGCGCGCTCTCCGCCACGGCCGTCACGGGGTTGCGCGTGGTCGCGACGGGCGCGCCGAGGGCCTGGCGCAGGAGGCCGTCGGCGGCGACGTCCTCGGCCACGGCGAGCACCCGACGGCTCTCGGTGCGGGTGAACTGCGCCTGCGCCTGGGTCACGCTGACCACGGCCACGGCCACGAGCACCACGGCGACGACGACCAGCTGCAGGGCGAGCGCCTGCCCGGCCAGCGTCGTCGGTCGTCGCACGGCGTCAGTGTGACTGCGAGCATGCGTGCGTGCGCGCGTCGTGGTGTGTCCTCCTCGTCGCCGCGCTCTTCGTCGCGTGCTCGAGCCCGGCCGCGGACCTGCGCGTGCTCGTGCCCACCGAGGTCGGCGGCGGCTACGACCTCACCGCCCGCACCCTCGCGGCGGCCGTCGGGTCCGCCCGCGGGGAGCCCGGGCCCGCGGTGTTCGACCTGACCGGGGGTGGCGGCGCGGCGGCGCTGGCCCGCCTCCGCGCGGACGCCGGCGACCCGCAGCTGATCATGGTCATGGGCCTCGGCCTGCTCGGCGCGGTGGCCGGGCAGTCGCCGGGGCAGCCGGACCCGCTGGGTCCCGTGACGCCGATCGCGCGCCTGGTGACCGAGCCGGAGTTGCTCGCGGTCCGAGCGTCGTCCCCGCTGGGAGCCGTCGCCGATCTCGCGGCCGCCTGGCGTGCGGACCCCGCCGGTCTCGTCGTCGGTGGCGTCTCGGAGCCCGGCGGTCCCGACTGGCTGCTGACCCGGCGCCTCGCCACCGCCCTCGGCGTGCCCGCGGACGCGGTGCGCTACCGGGCCCTCGGCGGCGACGCGCTCCTGCCGGCCCTGCTGCGCGGCGAGGTGGACGTCGCCGCGACCGGCCTCGGCGAGACCGTCGGCCAGGTCGACGCCGGCACCGTGCGGGCGCTGGCGGTGTCGTCCGCGGAGCGCTCGCCCCGGCTCGACGCGCCGACGCTGCGCGAGGCCGGCGTGCCGCTGGACTTCGTCAACTGGCGGGGCCTGCTCGCCCCGCCGGGCCTCGCGCGCGCGGACCGCGACGCGCTCGTCGCCCTGGTCGCCGATACCCGCCGCACCGCGGTGTGGCGCGACGCCGTCGTCCGCAACGGCTGGACCGACGCCCCGCTCGACGGCGACGCGTTCGGCGCCTTCCTCGCGGGCGAGGCGGCGGCGCTGGCTCCCTGAGCTGGGTCCTAGAGGTGCGCCTGCGCGAACATCGCCACGGTCCGCATCGCCATCGCGTCCGCGCCGGCGCCGATCGGCCCGGCGACCACGGGGATGAGCTTCGTGACGTTCAGGGCGCCGCGGCGCGTGAAACGCGAGGTCAGCCGGAAGCCGATCCGCGTGTCGAGCTGCTCGCGGACCTCGGTCGGCAGACCGCGCAGCCCGTGGAGCAGGGAGGCGTTGACCAGGTCGAGCCCGGTGCGCTCGGCGAGCTCGACGCCGTCGCCACCCAGCACGCAGACCAGGGATGCGGTGCGGACGACCGGGTCGGCGAGGTCGCGACCGCGCAGGTGCGCCACGGCCGCGGAGAGCCGCGTGCCGAGCAGATAGAGCCCGGTGGTGCCGGCCGGTGCGGTGACGACGAGCGTCGCGGCGCCGCCGAGACTGGTCAGCAGGCCCGAGCTGGCCGCGAGCCGTACGTGGGTGCCGACGACCCGCCGCACCGCCGCCTCGACGTCCTGCTCCGTCGCGGCGAGCGCGTCGTCGGCCACGGACGCCGCCCCGGCGAACGGGCCGATCCCGCCGACCGCGCGGCGCCACAGCTCGTCGACCAAGGTGTCGGGGAGAGGCACGCCCCCCAGTGTCGCGCCCCGCTGATCACCCGGCGAGGTCGCACGCCGCGGTGAGCGTGCCGACCCAGGCCTGGCCGCGGTCCCGGTCGCGGGCCCGCTCGAGACGCGCGCGCTGCGCGTCCTCTCGGGCCCACGTGATGACCCGCGGATCGATGCGGGCGCCGTAGAACGCGTCGACGACGAGCTCGGCGAGGTGGTGGTCGGCGCTCGCGATCTCCTTGTACTCCCAGATCGCGAGCAGCCGGTCGGGAGGCTCCCCCAGCGCACCGATGCTGTCGAGCATCGCGACCGCCGTGGCGCCCCCCGGGGCGTCGGGGTGGGTGTCGAGCAGCGCGGTCCACACCGCGTCGACGACGTCGCGCACGGCGTCGCGCTCGAGGTCGCTCCGGAGCTCCCAGTTCTCCGCGATCCGGGTGAGAACGGTGCGCAGGTCCACGCGGTCGTCGGTGAGCGCCCGGCGCAGCAGCCACGGGGTGAGTGCACGCAGGTCGTCCGGCGTGCCGAGGGTGTTGCCGAGGGCGAGCGCGAGCGTCAGCGGGTCGGCGTCCGCCACCCGCACCTCGCCGTGACAGTGGGGGCAGCCGGCCAGCGTCTCCGGGGGCGGCGACGCCACGAAGGCGGCCTCCAGCCCCCACAGCGCGGCATCGACCCCCGCGTCGGTCTGCACGTCCATCGAGAGGAATCTTCGGCACCCGCAACGCGACACGCTGGGCCGATAGGGCGAATATCCGCCTGTTGTGTGACCGTGCGTGGTACGGCATACCGCCGAGCGTGGCAGAGCGCCCACTCGTCTTGTCGTCGAGGGGGCGCACGATCACGCGCGACACGCCCTGGACGGGTGATGGACGGCTCCTCGATCACATCCACGGGCGCCCGCGCGCGACGTCCCACAGACTCGGAGTATGCGTTCGCGGCACCAGATCACGGCCCCGGGGCCGGAGATCAAGACCACCGGCGGCGTCGTCCGCGGCATCACCACCCACGGCGTGCACACCTGGCGCGGCGTCCCCTACGCGGCGCCCCCGGTCGGGGAGCTCCGGCTCCGCGCGCCGCAGCCGGTCGTGCCGTGGGAGGGCGTCCGTGACGGGTCACGGTTCGGTCCCGTGCCGATCCAGGAACGCATCGGGGAGTTCATCGGCGCCGGAAGGGAGACGCCGATGGGCGAGGACTGCCTGACCCTCAACGTCACCGCGCCGACCACCGCCCACCTCGACGGTCCCGCTGCGCAGGGCGCCCCGTCGCCGGACGAGCCGCGCCCGGTGATGGTCTGGTTCTACGGCGGCGCGTTCGTCGTCGGCGCGTCCTCGGCGCCGACGTACCGCGGCTACGACTTCGCCCGCCGCGGCGACGTCGTCTACGTCAGCGTCAACTACCGCCTCGGCGCGCTGGGCTACCTGGACTTCTCCGCGTACGGCACGCCGGAGCGACCGATCGAGTCGAACCTCGGGCTGCGCGACCAGATCGCCGCGCTCGAGTGGGTCCGCGACAACATCGCGGCGTTCGGCGGCGACCCGGACCAGGTCACGATCTTCGGCGAGTCGGCCGGGGCGATCTCGGTGACGACGCTGATGGCGACCCCGTCCGCCCGTGGGCTGTTCCACCGCGCCATCGCCGAGAGCTCGGCGCCGGGGATGGTGTTCGGCCGGCCGCGGGCGCGGGCGTGGGCGGCCGGCTTCGTCACGGCCCTCGGCGCGGACGACGACCCGCTCGCCGGGCTCACGACCGCGACCCCGCGGCAGCTGCTGGGCGCCGCGCAGATCCTCCGCGACCGTCTCGGCGACCAGCCGGGCACCATCCCGACCGCGCCCGTCGTCGACGGCGACCTGCTGCCCGAGGCCCCGCTCGACGCCTTCGAGGGCGGCCGCGCGGCCGACGTCCCGCTGATCATCGGCACCAACGACACCGAGGGTCGCCTGTTCGAGCTGCCCCGGATGCGCCTCGACGTGCTGGTCAGCGAGGAGCGCGCGCACCGCATGTTCGCGCTGACCCAGCCGGAGCTGCGCGACCAGGTGCTCGGCGCCTACGAGGGGCGGCCGTTCCGCAAGGACCTCGGCGGCGACTACATGTTCTGGTACCCGTCGGTGCGGATCATGCAGGCACACCGCGGACCGGTGTGGGCCTATCGCTACGACCTGACCACGCCGGTGCTGAACCTCATGGGTGTGCGCGCCACCCACGGCATGGAGCTCTACCCGGTCTTCGGGCTCGCGGACTCGAACGCCGCGAAGTGGCTGACCGCGCTCGGCGGGCGGCGCGCGCTGCGGGCGATGCAGGAGCGGGTGCAGACCGACTGGATCACCTTCGCCCGCGAGGGCGCCCCGGCGTCGTACTGGCCGGAGTACGACGCGACGACGCGGCTGACGAAGATCCTCGACCGCACCGACCGCATCGAGTCCGACCCCCGCCGCGAGCGCCGCCTCGCTTGGGAAGGGTTCCGCGGGTACGACTGATCCGCCCCCGCCGCGCGGACGTCCCTGGCAGGCTCGTCGCGTGGCGGATCTCGTGGTGACGGCCGGGGCTCTCCCGTCCGCTGCGGCCGATCTCCGCCGTCGTGTCGACGACCTCGGGCGCACCGTCGACGATGCGGACGGCGTCGTCACGGCTGTCCGCGACACCTGGAGCGGCGCGGCGTCCGACGCCTTCGCCACCGCGTGGGCGGACTGGAACGAGGCATCGGCGGCCGTCCGCGCCGGGCTCGCGGACCTGCGCGACCTGCTCGACGCCACGGACACGAACCACGGGATCGCGCAGGTGGCGTCGATCCGCGCGTGGTCCCCCGCTGCGGGCGGTCCGGGCCCGGTGCCGGACGCCCCGCCGTGGGTCACGCTCTCGACACCCGAGATCGTGCGCGCCGCGCAGGTGTCCGCGGAGGTCCAGGACGCGCTCGCGCAGGCCGCGGGCCGCGGCACGCTGGAGGCGTCCGCGGGCTTCGCGGGTGACGACGCCGCCCTCGGGGCCTGGCGGGGCAGGTACGACGCGCTCGCCGGGCGAACCTGGGCCGCGCTCCACGCCGGCGTCACGATCTTCGGCGGCATGGCCGTCGGGCTCACCGACACCGCGAACGCGTGGGTGGAGGCCGACGAGACCGCCGTGCCTGGCGGCGGGCCCGGCGAGCGACTCCCGGCGCCGGCGGTCCTCCCCGGCCTGCCCGGCGGCGGACCGGCGTCGGCGACCGGACCCGGCCCGGTCGGACCGGTCCCGGACGAGCTGGCCGCCTACTTCCCGGACGTCGAACCCGCGCGGGTCGACGAGGTCGGCGAGTCCTGGCGCGCGGTCGGCGACGCCGTCGCGCGTGGCGTCGTCCACGCCGACACCGCGCTGCGCGCGGTCCACGCCGTCAACGCCGGTCCGGTCTTCGACGCCGCCGACCGGTACTGGCGTGGCGTGCAGGGGCCCGGTTCCGCGACCGTGCTCGACCTCGCCACGCGCGTGCCCGGCATCCTCGCGACCAGCACCGTCGGCCTGGCCGACATCGTGCGCGAGACCCAGCGCGAGATCCTCGACGCGATCCACCACCTCCCCATCGGCGACGACGAGGAGGAGACCTACTACCTCCTGCAGGGCGCGAAGGTCGGGGCGAGCTTCCTCGGCGCGGTCGGCCGCGTCGGCACGCGCCTCATCGACGCGGCCGAGACGGGACTGCGCATCCACCTCGCCCGGGGCCGGTACGAGGAGCGCGTTGCGGAGCTGGCGAGCCAGCTCGACCAGCGCCTGATCGGCCAGCTCGTCGATGCCACCCGCGAAACACGCACCGTCGACACGGTCGCACCGCAGTTCGCCCCGCCGCCGACGCCGGTTGGCGACATCCCGCTGCCGCCCCTGCGATTCGAGCGGGGGCAGCTGGAGGAGAAGTTCCGTGAGCATTACGTCGATTTCGGATTGCCCGACACCAGTGCAGGCAGTCGGCGGGCGTACCAGGACGCCGTCACCGAGATGACGCAGGCACCCGACACCTTGCATCTCCATGGCACATTCCGCGGCACCAACCAGGTGATCTTCCACGTGGACCCTCGAACCGGCCTGATGGTGATGCAGCGTGAGAACGGTTCCTTCCTCAGCGCCTATCGCCTGAACGCCAATCAACTACGGAACGTCCTGGAGCGGCGGGAGCTATGAGCGAATACCTCCGAGCGCCCCGCGCGGCGACGTCGGCCGATCTGCTCGCCATGAACGATGTGGTCCGCTACGGCGCACGACCAACCAGCGACATCGCGACGTTGAAGGACCGCTACGCCCGAGCTCGTCTGGCGAACGACCGGGACTGGCCGCCGCGTGTCTCCTACTTCCTCAACGAGCTCTTCTACGTGATGGAGGAGCACTCGAGAGACCCTGCGCTGCGCGCAGAGCAGGGCGGGCTGGACGATGAGGGTCTGCGAGACGCGATGGCCTCGTTGTTGCCGGCGCTCGACAACGCCTACGAGCGCATGCACGCCGAGGAGGTGGGCCACGACCCGCCGCCGATCAGGGTCACGGCCAGCTCGAGAAAGGCCTCGGCGGAGCTGCTGGACATAGTGCACGCCTTCGTCTCCGGCACGCTCAACAGCGCCGGATTCGCGAGCACGTTTCGCCGGCGACGGGCCGCAGCCAAGGACGAGCTCCCGACCGACGTCCTCGCAGCGGTCGAGATCGTGCGCCGGGCACTCGTGGCCTTGGTACCGGGCGGACAGCGCCTGCGGTTCTATGACCTCGACGAGGAGGGGCTGCGAGTCCGGGTCGCCGACGTCGAGCCGCGCCTCGCCGAGGCGGTTGCCGAGCTCCAGGTCGTCTCGTGACGCACCCGACGCGCGCTCAGCGCGGCGACTCGGCTGACGAGAACGCTTCGAGCACCGAGGCGTTCTCTGCGAACGAGCCGCCGGTCAGGTCGCGCGGGCCCGGCGCTTGCGCAGTGCGGCGTAGACCGTGATCGCCCCCGCGACCACCGCCACGACGACGAAGACGATTCCCAGCACGGCGCTGTGCTCCACCAGGAAGAAGATCAGGGCGACGCCGATCGAGAGGATCGTCCCGATCGTGCCGATCCCGACGTTGAGCTTGAGCTCGCTCTGCTTCTCCGGCGTGTGATCGGGCTCGGCGGCGGGGTTGCGGGCCCGGCGGGCCGCGGAGTCGCTGTCCTGGCTCATGGGCAGGGGCTACCCGACGACCGGCGCCGGTCGAACCCCTACGACCAGCCGGGCAGCACGAGCAGCACCCAGGCCAGCAGCGGGCCCGCGACCACGACGATCCCGCTGTAGACCAGCATTCGGCGGTAGAACGCCTCGCGATCGATGTCCTCCGGCGCGGAGGCCAGGACCAGCGCGCCGTTGGTGGAGAACGGGCTGACGTCGACGACCGTGCTCGCCACGGCCAGCGCCGCGACCATCCCGATCGCGCTCACCGAACCCTGCTGGAGGAACGGCAGGGCCAGCGGGATCGCGACGCCGAGGATGCCCGCCGACGACGCGAACGCCGAGAGCACGCCGCCCAGGTAGCACAGCAGCAGCGCAGCGATGAGGGGCACGCCCAGGGCGACGATCCCGTTGCCGACGACGTTCACGGTGCCGGCCTCCTGCAGCACGCCGACGTAGGTGATCACGCCGCAGACGAGCAGCACCGTCGACCACGCGATGCCCTTGGCGGCCTCGCGGTGCCCGGCCGGGCAGAGGATGCCGAGGGTCACCGCGATCGCCAGCGACAGCACCCCGACGTCGAGCCCGAACGCGACCGTGCCCACGGCGAGCACGAGGATGCCGATCAAGGTCAGCACCTGCGGGCGTCCGACGACGACCGGCTCGTCGTCCTCCTCGGCGTCGGACTCCACCGGCGCCGCGTCGTCCCCGGCCGACGGCCGCCCCGCACCCGTCGGCGCCGCGTGCGCGACCTTCACCCCCGCCAGCGAGCGGCCCCCGAGCACCACGAAGATCACGCCGGCGATCACCACGTTGATCAGCAGCGGGGCGAGGAAGAGCGTCGTCGAGCTGAACGGAATGCCGGTCGGCACGACGACCCCGGCCACGAAGGTCCCATAGACGCTGATCGGCGAGAACGCGCCCGCCAGCGACCCGTGGATCACCATCATGCCCATGAGCAGCAGGTTCACGCCGTAGCGGCGGGCGAACGGCATCGCCAGCGGCGCCACGATCGCCACCGCGAACAGCGCGCCGATCGCCGAGAACACCGCGGACAGCGTGAAGAAGATCCAGGGCGCCGCGACGAGATGGCCACGCACGAGCCGCATCGACCAGCGTACGAGCAGGTCGACCGTGCCGTTCTGGTGCGCGACGGCGAAGAGGTAGGTCAGCCCGACGAGGATGAGGAACAGGTCGCCCGGGAACTCGGCGAGGACGTCGTCGAGGCTCATCCCGACGAGCAGCACGCCGACACCGGCCGCCGCGACGAACCCGAGCGCGCCGAGGTTCACCGGCAGCACGGTGGCGATGACGAACATCGCCACCAGCACCACGATCGAGACGATCACGGGCGTCATGCGTGCACCTCCCGACGGGCGGGCGCCCCTGCCCGCGAGGGGGACGATTCCTCCATACGGGTGGCGCTACGTCAAACCGGCGCCAACCTCACAGTCGGCGTCGCAGCCCCGACGCGCGGCCGATCGGCCGGGCGATCGCGGCCCGGACCGCGTCCTCGCTGCCGACGAGCCGTACGCGGACCCGCGCGCGCGTCACCGCGGTGTAGAGCAGCTCGCGGGTCAGCAGCGGCGAATCGGCGGGCGGGAGGACCACCGACACCCGCGCGAACTGGCTGCCCTGCGCCCGGTGGACGGTCATCGCGTACACGGTCGCGATCCCGTCCAGCAGGCTCGGCGCGATCTCGACCGGCGCGCCGCCGCGCGCGAACGCCGCCCGCGGGCCGCGCGACGTCCCGATCACCACGCCCGTGTCGCCGTTGTAGATGCCGCGGTCGTGGTCGTTGGCGGTCACGAGCAGCGGGCGCCCCGGGTACCACTCCTCGTCGCGGTCGGCGACCGGCCCGGACTCGAGCAGCCAGCGCTCGACGTCGGCGGCCCACCGGCTCACGCCGTACGGCCCGCGGCGGTGCGCGCACAGCAGGCGGTGCTCGTCGAGTCGCTCGAGCGCGAGGGCCGCGTCGCCGTCGAGCGCGGCGAGCTCGGTCTCGCCCGCCGTGCCGACGACGTCGGCGCGCAGCTCACCCAGCCCGCCCGGGTCGCGAGCGGTCAGGTCGCTGTCCTCGACGAACACGACGTCGTGCTCGCCGGCGCGCAGCGCGGCCACGGCCTCGTCGGCGTCGCCCTCGCGGATCGCCGCCGCGAGTCGGGCGATCGTGCCGTGGAACCGCCAGGTCCGGTCGAGAACGGTGACCCCGCCGCGCACGGGCGGTCCCGGAGCGCCCACGGTGTCGAGGGCCCGGTCGAGCTCCGGTTCGGGACTCGCGGGAGCCGCGACGAGGTCGCCGAGCACCGCGCCGGCCTCGACCGACGCGAGCTGGTCCGGGTCGCCGACCAGCACGAGGCGCGCGTCGGGCCGGACCGCCTCGAGCAGCCGGGCCATGAGCGTCAGCGACACCATCGAGGTCTCGTCGACCACGACCACGTCGAAGGGCAGGTGCCGGTGCCGGTCGTGGCGGAACCGCGACGAGCCACGGATCGGGCCGAGCAGCCGGTGGATCGTCGACGCCGAGAGCCCGGCGATGCGCGCGCGGTCGGCGTCGGGGAGATCGACCTCGGCGAGCGCCTCCTGCATCCGGGCCGCCGCCTTGCCGGTGGGCGCGGCGAGGGCGATCCGCAGGGTCGGGTCCTGGTCGCGCAGGACCGCGAGCAGCGTGGCGACGGTGGTCGTCTTGCCGGTGCCGGGACCGCCGGCGAGCACGCTGGTCCAGCGCAGGGTGCAGACCGCGACCGCCCGGCGCTGCGCGTCGTCGGGAGCATCGGGGTTCGCGGGGTGGAGGCGGTCGAGCGCGTCACGCAGGCGGTCGGCGTCGACGTCCGGCGGCGGCGCGGCGGCCCGCTGCGCGAGCGTGTCGCGGACCTGCTGCTCCTGGCGCCAGTAGCGGTCGAGGTAGAGCAGCCCGTCGACCAGGCGCAACGGGCGCCCGGTCGTCGTCTCGTCGTCGCCGGCGGTCAGCGCGGACGCCGCGCACGCCGCGGTCCACGGCGCCGGATCGGGCCACGGGAGGTCGGAGGTGTCGACGACCTCGTCGCCCTCGGCCAGCACGGTCCGGTCGACGGCGGCGAGGTCGAGGCACACCGACCCCGCCCGCAGCGCCCGCACGACCAGCGCGGCGGCCAGCAGGACCTGCTCTGCGTTCTCACCGCCTTCGCCGCCGAGCCGTCCGAGCCGGCGGGCGACGTGCACGTCGGTGGCGGCCAGGACGCCGCGGGCGTTGAACGCGGCGAGCAGCCCGGTGGCCCGTGTCGCGAAGCGGATGCCGTCCTCGGCGGTCAGCTCGAGGGTCATCGCGTGCCACCGTCCAGCAACGCTGAGAGCTCCACGACCAGCGCCGGCGGCGGGTTCCACGCGAACACCCCGCAGGTCGTGCCGTCGACGACCGGGGTGTCGGCGCCGCACATCCCGCGCAGGAACAGGTAGAGGACCCCGCCGAGGTGGGTCTGCGGGTCGTAGCCGCGCAACCGCCAGCGCAGGAAGCGGTGCAGCGCGACCGCGTAGAGAATCGCCTGCAGGGGATAGTGCGCGGCGATCATGGCCGTGGCCATCGACGTGGGCCCGTAGTGCGCGGCGGTCAGCGGCGCGCGGCCCGTCGGCCCGACCGGACCGAGCCAGTTGGTCTTGTAGTCGACGACGATGAAGCGCCCGTCGGGCCCGCGGAGGACGCCGTCGATGCTGCCGGTGAGGTAACCGCGCAGGACCTGCTCGCCGAGGCCGTGGGCGCCGGGATGGTCGAGGGCCTCGGGGTAGCCGGCGAGCGGGTCGTCGGCGGGCAGGTGCCGGTGCAGCAGCGCCGCCACCGCGGACAGCGTCACCGCCGCGGCACCGGGCCGCGTGCGGTCGCCACCGGCGAGCGGCAGCTCGAAGTCGAGCTCGGCGAGCCGGTCGGGTGGGGCGACGTCGGCGAGCGTCGCGGGACCGCCGGCCGGCAGCGGCGTGAGCATCACCGGGAGCAGCGCGTCGGCGAGCGTCGCGGCGTCGACCTCGGCGTGCGGCCGGTGCCCGAGCTCGACGCGGGCGGCCTCGAGCAGCGCGCGGTGGAGGTCGCCGGACCCGGTGTCGACCGTCTCGAGCACCGAGTGGACGAGCGTGCCGAAGGCCGCGCCGACGGGGAGGTCGGCCATCGGCGAGGGCACGGCCTCGAGGCCTCCCAGCTCGTCGGCCGGCGGCGGCGGGGCGGGGGTGGCGGAATCGTCGGGGTCGGCCTCGTCGGCGAGCCGGCGTTCCTCGGGCTCGCTGCCGACCGGGCCCGGCCCGTGGGCGCCCGCGGTGAGCGAGGAGTACGACGAGCGGCGCCAGGCCAGGTCGAGCGGGCGGTCGAACGGGGCGGCGGCGAGCGCGTGGGCGCTGCCGGCGGCCGGGACGTAGGGGACGGCCTTGCGGGGCTCGACGCGCTCGACGGCGACGTCGTCGCTCGCCAGCGACTCGAGGTGCGCGAGGACCCGCTCGTCCTCCCACACCGGGTACGCGCGGTCCGGGCTGGTGCCCGGCGCGGGTCGGCCGACGAACAGGCGGTGGACCGCAGAGGGCTTGGTGGTCGTCGAGGGCGCCCACCAGCACACGACCTGGCCCTGGGCGCGGGTCAGCGCGACGTAGAGCAGCCGCAGGTCCTCGCCGTCGTCCTCCTCGCGGGCGGCGGTCACGTGGTCGCGCCAGGCCGGGTCGGTGTCACCGCCGACCGCGCGCACCCGCTTCCCGGCCTCGTCGTGATGGGTGACGACCGTCGGCTCGTCGGAGACCCACCGGTCCCACCCGAACGGCACGTACACCACGGGGAACTCGAGGCCCTTGCACTTGTGGATCGTGAGCACCTGGACCGCGCTGGCGTCGGACTCGAGACGCCGGCTGCGCTCGGGCCGCAGCTCCCCGGTGCCGGCCGCCGCCTCGGCCATGCGCGCCCGCAGCCACTCGACGAGCGCGACGACACCGAGCCGTGACTCGACGGCGGCCGCGTGCAGGACCTGGCCGATGTGCCGGACGTCGGTGATGCGCCGCTCGCCGTCGACGCGGGCGAGCACCCGCGCCGCGAGCCCCGTCTCGGCCGCCACCGCCTCGAGGAACGCCGCGACCCCGCGGTCGTGCAGCACCGCGCCCCAGCGCCGCAGCGCGGCGCCGACCTCGGGCAGCACGACGTCGGCGTGCGCGTCGAGGTCCGCCGCGGCGTGGCCGAGGAACACCGTGAGCGCGGCGGCCCGGACCCGGGCCGGGCGCCCGGGCTGCTCGACGGCCTCGAGGAGCGTCAGCCACTCCTCGGCGCTCTCGGTGGCGAACACGCTGGTCGCGCCCGCGAGCACGGACGGGACGCCCACCGCAGTGAGGGCCTCGCGCACGAGGTTCGCGTTGGCGTTCGTGCGTACCAGCACGGCGACGTCGCCGGGCCCGAGCGTCGGATCGGCGCGCCCGGACTCCTCCCAGCGGGAGTCGGCGGCGACGAGCTCCGCGATGTCGGAGGCGAGGTCGGCGGCGACCTTCTCGCGCGCGCCCCCGACGATCGGAAGGCTGCTCTTCCACGTGCTGCGCAGGCCCTCGCGGGGCAGCACGCGCAGCCGGAACGGGGCCGGCCGCGGGGCCCCGACGAGCCGCCGGTCGGGGTGCGCGGACGCCACCGGCGGCACGACGATCTTCTCGTCGCCGAGCGCCGCGCGGTTGAAGATCGTGTCGAGCGCGCGGACCAGCGGCGCGTCGCTGCGCCAGTTGGTGGCCAGCCCGGACTTGGTGCCCGCCGACTCGACGGCCTGCAGGTAGCTGACGACGTCGGCGCCGCGGAAGGCGTAGATCGCCTGCTTGGGGTCGCCGATGAAGGTCAGCGCGCTGTGCCCGTGGAACGCCACGCGCAGGATCTCCCACTGGATGGGGTCGGTGTCCTGGAACTCGTCGACCAGCACCACCGAGAACCGGTCGCGCAGCCGCGCGCACGCCGCCGGGCCGAGCCGGGGGTCGACGAGCGCGTTGCGCAGCCGGGTGAGCATGTCGTCGAACGTGAACAGCCGCCGCCGGCGCTTGCGCTTCTCGACCTCCTGGCGCACGGCCCGCGCGAACGACGCGCGCGCACCGGCGGCGCCCGGCAGGTCCTGTTCCGGCGCGATCGCCGCCGACGGGTCGCCCACGACGGTCCGGCCGATCTCCAGCGCCGTCCTGCGGTCGAAGTCGGGCGCGGGCGCCCCGGGGATCGCGTACTTGCGCAGGTAGAAGTCATCGACGACCTCGGTGACCACGTCGTCGATGCGCTCGACGAACGTGCCGTCGGGATCGGTGTCGCCGACGATGCCCAGCCCGGTGAGCATGTCCTGGCAGAACTGGTGGGTGGTCGCGATCGTGGCGGCGTCGAAGCCGGCGAGGGCCGCGGTCAGCCGGGCGCGGCGTTCCGTGACGACGTCGTCGTCGGCCTCCGCCACCAACCTCGTGACAGGGTCGTCGCCCGCCCGCGCCGCCTCCGGGTCGGCCAGCCCCCGCTCGGTGCGCACGAAACGCTCGCGGACGCGTTCACGCAGCTCGCGGGTGGCCTCGCGCCCGAAGGTCACGAGCATGACCTGCGGCAGCGTCGCGTGGCCCTCGGCGACGTAGCGAGCCGCGAGCGCGGCGACCGTGTACGTCTTGCCGGTGCCGGCGCTGGCCTCCAGCACCGTGGTGCCGGTGGGCAGCGGCCCGCAGACGTCGAACGACGTGGGCGCCTCGACGGTCGCGGTCACCGGAGGTCCTCCGCGTCGCGGATCGGGGTCCACAGCCGCGTCGCGAGCCCGGCGAAGCGGCTCGGCGCGTCCCCGTCCGCGGGGCCGACGAGGTCGTCGAGGGAGCGCCGGCGTCCCCACACCAGGACGTGCGCGGGGTCGTCCTGCTCGGCGCCGAAGCGGTCGGTCCACCGGTCGCGGGCGCGGTTCATGGCGGCGACGTCGCCCTTCGTGGCGCGCGCCTGGGCGTAGGCCTCGGACGTCTTGCACATCAGCGGCAGCGGCTCGACCATCCCGTCGGCGTGCAGGGCGAGCAGGTCGGCGAGGACCTTCTGCGCGACCTCGGGCTCGAGCGGGCCGAGCGTGGAGATCGCCACCGGGTCCTTCCCGGCGCGCCCGACCGTGACCGCGCGCCACGGCCGGTCGGGGTGTGCCGCGGTGAGGGCGAGCAGGCCGACCCACGCGCGCAGGCGCTGCTTGGGGCCGAGCCGCGAGAACGTCACCGTCACCAGCGTCGAGTCGTGCACTCCGCCGACCGACCCCACCAGCGCGTCGGTGGTGATGTCGACGTCGGTCGCGGCGGTCTGCCGGAGCTCGTCGACGGCCCGGGCGAGCGGCTCGGCCTGGCTCCCGATGTCGCGGACGAGCTTGTCGCCGAGCGGGCCCGGCGGCAGCTCCCCGCGCCGGCGCTCGCCGGCGATGCAAGCGGCGACGTCACGCCCGGCGAGACGGTCGCGCAGCAGGCGCTCGCCGATCGCCCAGCGGGCCAGACCGTCGGGCTCGACCGGCACCGCCTCGACGACCTGCTCCTCCTCGCCGCGCGCGAAGACCCCGAGGCGCTGGCGCAGGAACGCGCGCACCGGGTGCTCGACGAATCGGGCCAGGTCCTCGAGGTCGAGGGTCTCGCGCGGCCGGGCGGGCAGCGGGCCGGGCAGGAACGGGTCGAGCGCGGTGCGTTCGCGGCGCAGCGCCCGGGTGCCGGCGAGGGCGGCGCCGTCGAAGGAGAAGGGGGCGCTCGCGTCGAAGTCGTCGACGTCGAACGGCTGGAGCGGGTTGCGCCGGGTGAGGTGGTCGCGGGCGCGCACGTCGTCGCCGAAGTCGAAGCTCGCGTCGAGGGTGTCGAGGAGCTCGCCGATCGGGACCGCCGGCGGACGGTCGGCGCCGGTGCGCTCGTCGGCGCCGGAGTGGACGACGACGAGGTGGTCGGTGGCGGCGACGATCGCGTCGAGCAGCAGCTGACGGTCCTCCGCGGCGGGGTCGCGCTCGCCGACGCGGGGGTCGCGGGCCAGGACGTCGTCCCCGTCCGCGCGTGTCTCGCGGGGGAAGACCTGGTCGTCCATGCCGAGCAGGCACACGACCCGGTGCGGCACCGAGCGCATCGGCATCAGCGTCGCGACGGTGAGCGTGCCGGTGCGGAAGTTGGCGCGTGTGGGGCGTCCGGCGAGGCGGTCGGCGAGCACCGCGCGGACGTCGTGCAGCGTCATGTCGGGGTCGTGCGGGGCGCTCTCGAGCACCGCGGTGAGCTCGCCGCGCGCCTGCGCTAACTGCCAGGCGTCGGCGGGCACCGTCGCGGTGAGCCCGTCGAGCCCGAGGCGCAGCGCGTCGATCCACGCCGTGAGGGGCTTCTCGCCGCGCAGACCCTCGATCACCGCGCCGACCCGGTCGGCCAGCTCGCCCAGGCGCCCGACCCGCTCCACGTCGCCCGAGTCGACCTCGTCCAGCGGCAGCGCGTCGCCCAGCCAGTCGCCGCCGTCGGCGGACATGGCCACGCCGACCAGCAGCCGGTCGAGACCCTGCGACCAGGTGTTGTCGGGGAAGCGCTCGAGGGAGAACGCCTTGCGATGAGGGGCGTCGAGGCCCCAGCGGACCCCGGAGCGTTCGGCCAGCTCGCGCAGGCGCGGCAGGTCCTCGTCGTCGAAGCGGAAGCGCCGCCGCACCGGGTCGGACTCGGCGAGGTCGAGCAACTGGGACGCCGTGACGCGCGCGTCGGCGAGGTCGAGCAACGTCGCGAGCGTGCCGAAGAGCGGGTTGACCTCGCGCAGCGAGCGGTCGGCGAGCCGGACCCGCAGCCGGTGGCCCGGGTGCGCGGCCTCCTCGCCGTCGCTCGACCCGAAGCAGGCGGTGACCAGCGGCGCGAACGTCTCGATGTCGGGGCACAGGACGATCACGTCGCGCGGCTCGAGCGTCGGGTCGGCGCGCAGCAGGCCGAGGATCGTCTCGCGCAGCACCTCGACCTGGCGGTCCGGCCCGTGGCAGCGGTGGATGCGGATGCTGCCGTCGTCGGTGGCGGGTTGCCCGGACGGCGCGCGGTCGTGGCGCAGGTCGTCCTGGAGGCGGGCGAGGAGCGTGGTCGTCGCGTCCGCGGTCTCGTGGTGGTGGTCGGTGCGGTTCAGGCGGGAGAGGCGCAGCTGCAGCTCGCGGACGTCCCGGCCGAGGCTGGCGAGCAGGGGGTGGGCAACGCTCTGCGCACTCGTGTCGTCGGCGCGACGGCCGGCCTCCCGGCCCTCGAGATGCATCCAGAGCGCCGGCGACGGGTGCGGCAGCCAGAGGTGGACGTCGTGGTCGACGGCGAGGGCGTCGAGGACGCTCAGCTCGGTGTCCGAGAGGCGGGTGGCGCCGAAGAGGGAGAGGCGTTCCGGGAAGCCTTCCGGTGCCTCGATGTCCGCGACGGTCTCGGCCGGGCTCGCGGCGTGGAGCCGGGCGCGCAGCCGGCGCCACAGCTCGGGCTGCCAGCGCAGGTCGTCGGGTGTCCCGGCGTCGTCGCCCGCCGCCCAGGCCCGGACCAGGGCGGGGCGGTGGTCGGCGTAACGGGTGAAGAGACGCGCGAGGTGGCGCGCCGCGGCGAACCGTCGCCCGCGCCGCGTGCCGGTGGTGTCGCCGACGACGCCGAGGAACGTGCCGAGCGGGGCGCACCAGGGTTCCTCGGCGCAGTCGTCGATGGTCTCGAGCAGCGGCCAGACCAGGCGCTCGGGCCGCCAGGGGTCGTCGTCGGGGACGGCGAGCACGCGCGCGACGACCTCGGCCGGCGAGGGGAAGACGACGTTGGCGCACACCCCGTCGTCGCCGGCCGTGACCCCCAGCCGGTGGGCCAGGCGCTGGGCGAGCCAGCGCTCGATCCCGCGGGTGGGCACGGCGACGAGCTCGGGCTCGAAGGGGTCGTCCAGCGGGTCGGCGAGCACGTCGGCCAGGGCCTCGACGAGCCGGTCGGCCCGCTCGGCCCGGTGCACGTGGAGCACGCCCGCACCTCCCCCTCTCCCGGTGTCGCCGACGCTAGACGAGGAGTCCGACGGCGCCGGCCGCCGGGGACCCGTGTCGCTCTCTTGACCTCGACCGCCCTTGAGCGTCGAGCCTCGGACCCATGGATGTGGTGCAGGTCGAGAGATTCGGTGGACCCGAGGTGCTGCGGCCCGCGATCGTCGCGGATCCGTCGCCCGGGCCGGGCGAGGCGGTGGTCGTGGTGACGGCCGCCGACGTGATGTTCCTGGACACGCTGCTGCGGTCGGGCTGGGGCGACGGCTACTTCCCGGTCCGCCCGCCGTACGTGCCGGGCAGCGGGGTGGTCGGGAGCGTCGACGGGCAGCGCGTCGTCGCGGACACCAAACAGAACGTGGACGGCGTCGAGATCCCGGTCGGCGGCTACGCGTCACGTGCCGTCGTGGCGGAGTCGGAGCTGATCCCGGTGCCCGATGCGCTGACCGAGCAGCAGGCCGTGGCGCTGCTGCACGACGGGCCGACGTTGCAGTCGTTGCTCTCCTCCGTCTCCGGGCGGAGGGTCCTCGTGGCCGCGGCGGCCGGTGGTGCCGGGGTGCTGCTGGTGCAGGAGCTCGTGCGACGGGGGGTCGAGGTCGTCGGCGCGGCACGGGGCTCGGCAAAGACCGATCTGGTGCGCTCGCTCGGGGCGGCGCAGGTCGTGGACTACGGGTCGCCGTCGTGGACCTCGGAGGTGGCGCCGGTCGACACCGTGCTCGACGGGGCCGGCGGTGCGCTGGGGCGGGCAGCGTTCTCGCTGGTCGCCGACGGTGGCCGGTTCGTCTCGTACGGGACGGCGGGCGGCGAGTTCGCGTCGCCCGATCCCGCATCGGCGGAACGTCGCGGCATCACCGTGGTCGGCCTGGCCGACATGCCGCGACCGGATCGCGCCCAGCGACGCGTGTGGGTGGAGCAGACCCTCGCCGACGCCGCGTCCGGCCGGTACGCGCCGGTGATCGGGCAGACGTTCCCGCTCTCGCGTGCGGCGGACGCGCACGCGGCGATCGCGGCGCGCGCAACGCTCGGGAAGACGCTGCTGGTGCCGTGAGGGGACCGGCCGACCCGTGTCCCGGGGACACGGGTCGGGCGACCTACTTGCCGGGGAGCGGGGGAAGCGCGGCGACGATCCGCTCGGCGACTCGCTGGGCGCGACCGCACGGGTCCTGCGGCTGGCCGTCAGGACCAAGCCTGTACTCGGAGTAGTTGAGAACGAATCCTTGGTCCTGTGCGGTTCCGACAGACACAGTGCACGCAACGTCCTGCTTGGAATTCTGCTCGACCACTGCTGGCAACCCGCCCACCTGAGTCGGCTGGAAGATCGTGAAAAGCCGCGTCCGGTACGTCTCCACGAGAACGTCCCGAGCTCCCGCGACGATCAAGGCCACGTGCCTGCTCCGCCCGGGGCCCTCCCGATCACACGAATTCTCACCGGCAGTCAGGGCCTCGAGCTCGCCGGTCGCCGAGAACCCCAGCGCTTCCCAGTCGGTGGCCTGGAGGGGACCGGCGCAGGGGTCGGTAGCGAAGGGGCGAACGTCCCGCGACGCCAGGATCTCGGGGGCTCCGAAGCGCTGGTCGGGAGGCGGTGACGCAGGCGAGGACGACTGGCTACAACCGGCCAACGCGAGGAGAAGCAGAAGAACCACCGCACGCCATCTCATGGCGTCCGACGGAGCGCGGACCGCGCATCCTGATCGGCCCGCTCGTACTCAGCGAACCCGATCTGTAGGGCCTCGATGAGTCGAGTGATCTCATTGATGCCTGCGTTGACCGCATCCATGAACGAATCGGGGCCACCGACCGCCTTGCCGCTCAGCACTTGTGCCGCGTCGATGCTGACCAAGTCGCTGGTGGGCGCGTTGACGCGACCCAGGACAGCGATCTCCTTCTTGATGTCCTCGAGTTCGCCGCGTGCGGTCTCCAACTCCCGGATCGCTTCGGGCGCGCGGGTGATGTCGACCTCGAACGATCCGCCGCCGACGGGTACCGGTTGGGTCACGACGTCACCACCTCCCCCTCACGCCGGATCACGCTAGCGACGACGAGCCCCTCGGGGGTGCGGATCGGCGAAGATCGCAAACTAGGGGCCCGTGTCCTGGGGTCGGGTGCAGGGAGCTACTTGCTGGGGAGGGGCGGGAGCGCGGCGACGATCCGCTCGGCGATGCCGTTCGCGCGCCCACAGGGATCGGCGGGGAGACCGTCCCCGCCCAAGTCCGCGTCGTAGATGATGAGGAAGCCTTGGTCCTGCGCGGTTCCCACAGTGACGTTGCAGGAGATCGACTCGTCGGCGGTCTGCTCGATGGTGGCGGGCAAACCCATGATCGTCGCCGGTCGGAAGACAGCCAACTGACGAACCCGATAGGTGTCGGCAAGGATGTCGCGGTCGGGGGCGACCCCAATGTTGACGTAGGGGGAGCCGTCCGGCCCTCGCCATTCGCAGGAATGCTCGCCGGTGGGGAGTACGACAGCCTCGCCGTTCGGACGAAAACCCAGTTCCTGCCACTGACGCTGGTCGAGAGCGCCGCAAGGATCTTCCGAAAGCGTGCGGACGTCGCGCGGAGCGGACGGCAGAGGCGCTCCGAAACGGCCCTCTGGTGCGTGTGGATCGGCGCGCGTTCCGGTCGGAGCGCATGCGGCGACCACGAGTAACAGGATGAGAGCGACGACTCGAAGAGCAACCACGGCTACGACAACTCTGACGAGGCGTCGGCGTCGCTCCGCTCGTACTCGGCGAAGCCGATACGGAGCGCCTCGATCATTCGTGTGATCTCCTCGATTCCCTGGGTCAGGGAACTGACAAACGATGCGGGTCCGACCGCCGCCTTGTCTCCGAGTGCTCGAGCAGCGTCCATCGTGACGAGGTCGCTCGTCGGTGGGGTCATCTGGCCGAGATAGAACGCATCGCGCTTGATGCTCTCGAGCTCGGCCTTGGCCTGCTCCAGCTCCCGGATCGCTTCAGGCGCGCGGGTGATGTCGACCTCGAACGATCCCCCTCCGACGGGCACCGGTTGGGTCACGACGTCAGCACCTCCCCCTCACTCCGGATCACGCTAGCGACGAGGAGCCCCTCGCGGGTGCGGATCGGCGAAGATCGCCAACTCGGTGACGATCTCTGTGGGGTATGGCAACGAAACCGTGATCTCGGCGGGCTCGGCGCCCGTAGGCGTACGAGCCGGAGACGACCGGCACGTCCCGCATGATCAACAGGTGCGCGGACCTGCGGGACGCGTCCCTCGCGCTCACCGCTCCGCGTCGTGGACCAGCAGCGCGATCTGGGTGCGGTTCTCGAGACCGAGCTTGGCGAGCACGTGCGACACGTGCGCCTTGACCGTCGACAGGCTCATGTACGCCTCGGAGGCGATCTCGGCGTTCGAGCGCCCGCGGGCGATGGCGACCGCGACGTCGTACTCCCGCTCGCTCAGGGACCGCAGCGCCTCGCGGGCGCGCTCCCGGTCCCTCACGTCGGCGCCGGCCTGCTCCATGAGCCGCCGGGTGACCGTCGGCGACAACATCGGCTCGCCCGCCGCCACCCGCTGGACGGCCTCGACGATCTGGGCGGGCGGGGTGTCCTTGAGCAGGAAGCCGCTGGCGCCCGCGCGCAGGGCGTGCAGGACGTTCTCGTCGCTGTCGAAGGTCGTCAGCACGACGACCTCGGGCGGATCGGGGCGCTCGCGCACCTTCCTCGTCGCCGCGAGCCCGCCGACGCGGGGCATCCGCAGGTCCATCAGCACCACGTGCGGGGCGTGGGCCTCGACGAGGGCCGGCACCTCGTCGCCGTCGGTGGCCGCACCGGCGACGCGGATGCCGTCCGCGCCGTCGAGCATCATCGTCAAGGCACCGCGCACCAGGGCGTCGTCGTCGACCACGAGGACGCGGATCTCGGTCACGCCGGCCACGGTAGTTCCGCGAGCAGGCGGAAGTCGCCGTCGCCGGTCGGCCCGTGCTCGAGGCGGCCACCGACCGACGCGGCGCGTTCGGCCAGCCCGACGAGCCCCGTCCCACGGCCGTCCGGCGCCGGGGAGCCGATCGGCGTCCGGTTGCGCACCTCGACCCGCAGCACGTCGCCCGCCGACCCCGCCACGACCACCCGCACCGGGGTGCCGGGCGCGTGCTTGCGCGCGTTGGTCAGGCCTTCCTGGACGATCCGGTAGGCGGTGCGCCCGAGGGTCTCGGGCACGTCGCCGTCCGTGGAGTCCTCCACCGAGACGGCCGCCCCCGCCTGCCGCGACTCCTCGACCAGCGCCGGGAGGTCCGCCGCGGTCGGTTGCGGGGGCGCGTCGCCGGCCATGTCGCCCAGCTCGTCGGCGCGCAGCACCCCGATCACCTCCCGCAGCTCCTCCAACGCCTGGTGCGCCCCGGCCCGGACGACGCCGGCCGCGCGCGCGATCTGCTCGGCCGGCGCGTCGGGCCGGTACTCCAGGGCACCGGCCGACGCGGCGACCAGGGAGAGCCGGTGACCGAGCACGTCGTGCATCTCGCGGGCGATCGTGGCGCGCTCGTGCCGGCGGGCCGCGGCGATCCGCTCGGCCTGCTCCTGCTCCGCGCGCTGCCGCTGCTCGACGCGCGCCGCGTCCCGCATCCGCACCAGGGCGCCCCAGGCGATGAGGGCGGCGTGGGTGACGACGTCGATCACCAGCAGCCAGCCGTAGGGCAACCCGGGGATCGGGCGGACGAGGCCCTGGACCGCGTGGGCGACCACCCCGATCGCGCCGACCCACGCCGCCGTCGCCAGCGGCCGGACCGTCGCCACCCGCAGCACGCCGATCGTCGCCGCCGGGGTCGCCGCGGGCGAGAACGCGGCGAGCACGGCCATCGCCAGCGCCCCGGCCACGGGCCGCCGCACGAGCAGCGGCACCAGGGCGACGGCGACGAGCGTGGCGCCGGCGTCGACGGCCGTCGCAAGGGTCGACGCGCGCGTGTCCGTCCGGCTGACCAGGGTCAGGCCGCCGAGGACCAGCACCACCGCCCCGGTGATCCATCCGGCCCGCCGCAGTTCGCGCCGGTCGGGCGGGCACGTCTGTTCCACGGGACAGGACACTAGGTGGGCCGCTCGGGGGGACACATCCGACCGAAGTCCACGCCGGCCTCGACCTCCGGCCATCCACCGCGTCCCCGCGTCCGAGGCGCGAGAGCGCTCCGGAGAGCGACGCTCGCCTCCATGAGGCCCGCCGTGCTGACCGTCCTGCTCGACATCGCCGGCCCGCTGGTCGTGTACTACGCCCTGCACGCCCTCGGCGTGGACGACCTCGTCGCGCTGACCGCGAGCGCCCTCCCGCCACTGATCCATCTCGTCGTGGCCGGCCTCCGCGACCGGCGGCTCCCCCCGATCGCGGTTCTCGCGCTGATCGCCCTGGTCCTCGGGCTCGCGTCCGCCCTCGTCGCGGGCGGCCCCCGCGAGCTGCTCGCCCGCGACGCGTGGATCAGCGCGCCGCTGGGGCTCTGGATGCTCGCGACCCTGGTGCGCGGGCGACCGTTCTGCTTCACCGCCACGCAGACCCTGCTCCCGCGTCGCGCCGAGCTCATGGAGCGCCTGTGGATCTCCGACGCCGCGTTCCGCCGCGTCTGGCGGTCGATCACGGCGGCGTGGGGTGCGGTCGGGCTCGTGGACAGCGCCCTGCGCGTGGTGATGGCCTACGCGCTGCCGGTGCCGCTGGTCCCGGCGCTCGGTGCGGCGCTCCACGTCGTGAGCATCGTCCTGTTGCAGGTGCCGACCCACGTCCTGCTCCGCCGCGCGGGCTACTGGCCGGTGCTGTTCCCGCGTCGGGGCCGCCACGTCACCGCGGCGGCCCCGAGCTGTCAGTCCTGACGCGCCGCGTTGGCGTGGACGGCGTCGTGGACGTACTGCGCCAACCCGGACGCGAGGTCCTCGTAGGTCTTCGTGAACCGCTCGTCGGCGACGTAGTTGACGGAGATGCAGGCGTGCAGCTCGGGCGAACAGTCGTAGAACCACCGCGTGATGTGCCGACGGTGGGCCTCCGCGACGTCCATGGCGCGCTCGCCGTCGGCCGGTTCGCCGGCCTGCAGCGCGGCGACGAACCGGGCGTTGACGTCATCCGTCTCAGCCTTGATCGACTGCCAGTCGGCCTTCGTGTACTGCGCCGTGCGCTGCTGCGACTGGCGCCACGCCTCGGTGTCACCCCAGCGCTCCTGCGCCTCCTGCTGGTACTCCTCCGTGAAGCCCTCACCGAACAGCTCCCGCTGCTCGTCGGGCGTGAGCTGGATTCCGGACACTTCTGCCTCCAGGGCTCGGTCGATGGCCGTGACGAGCTCGGCGAGCTCGTCCAGCCGGGACATGACCTCGGCCCGCTGCCGGCGCAGGTGCGCGGCGACGTCGGCGTCGGGGTCGTCGAGGAGGACGGCGACCTCCTCGAGCGAGAACCCGAGCCGGCGGTAGACGACCACGTGCTGCAGGCGCACCAGATCGTCCTGGCCGTACAGCCGGTACCCCGCCGCACTGCGACGACTCGGGCGCAGCAGCCCGATCTCGTCGTAGTGGTGCAGGGTCCGGACCGTCAGCCCGGAACGCTCGGCCACCTGGCCCACCGTCCACTGGGTCGTCCCCGCTGCCGTCTCGGTCATGGGAACCACCCTCGGCCCTTCCGTCGCGTGAGGGTCAAGGCTAGGGGAGCAGGAGGGTGGAGTCGCCGAACTCGTGCCACAGGTAGCGCGCGGCGACCGCGGCCGCGTACGTCTCCCCGACCAGCGCCGGACCGGCGACGGCCTCGAGCAGGGCGAGGTGGCTGGCCTCGGGCTCGTGGAGCCCGGAGATCAGGCCGGTGATCGTGCGGGCGGGGCGCTGGGCGCCGAGGACGAGGTCGGTCCACCCGTGTCCCGGGGACACGGTCCCGTCGGGCGCCGCGACCGTCTCCAGCGCGCGGACGACCGTCGTCCCGACGGCGACGACCCGCGACCCGGCCTCGCGCGCCGAGTTCACCAGCCGCGCCGTCGCCGTCGGGACCGCGTAGGGCTCGGGCGTCGGCGGCTCGTGCTTCTCGGGACTCGACACCCCGGCGTGCAGCACCAGCGGCGCGACGGTGATCCCGCGCGCCATCAGCCGCACGAGCAGCCGCTCCGAGAGGGGGCGGCCCGCGCTCGGCATCTCCGCGCTGCCCGGCACGGTGGCGTAGACGGTCTGGTGGTCGGCGAGCGGGAACCGGCCGGCGAGGTGTCCGTACGCGATCGGGCGCCCGTAGGTCGCGAGGTAGCCGGCCAGCCCGACCGGTGGCCACGGGCGCGCCCGCCACAGCCGTCGCGGCGCGAGGTCGTCGGGGTAGGGCGCCACGAGCGTGAGGACGAGCCCGGGCGGTCCGAGCCGGTCGCCGGCGGCGACGTCGGTCTCGGGGCCGTCCGGACGCCGCGGCTCGACCACCCAGTCGCCGTCGTCGAGCGCGGTCGCGACGTGCAGGGTCATCGCTCGCCCGTCGTGGTGACGGACGTCGAGGGCGGCCGGAAGCGTCGCGGAGGTGTTGACGACGAGCAGGTCACCGGGGTCGAGGACCTCGGCGAGCTCGTCGAACCGCCGGTGCTCGACGGCCCCGGAGCGCGCCACGAGCAGGCGCACCCCGTCGCGCGCGAGCCCGCGGTGCTCCGGTGGTTCGTGGGCCTCGGCGCCGGGCGGGAGGACGAACCGGGTCAGCGGCACGGCCGAGACGGGGCTCCGCGGAGCTCGACTATCGACGAGGCTCACGACGTCACCACCGGGGTCAGGTCGGCGGCGCGGTGGCGGCCGCTCGGGAGGTCGCCGTCGATCAGCACGCGCAGGGCGGGGACGACGGTCCCGGGCTCGGGACGGTCGCTGATGTCCTCGCCCGGGAAGGCCTCCTGGTGCATCACGGTGCGCATGTCGCCGGGGTCGACGACGTGCACGCGCCACTGCGGGTTCTCGACGGCGAGCACGGCGCCGAGGTGCTCGAGCGCGGCCTTCGAGCTGCCGTACCCGCCCCACCCGGCCATGGCTTCGGCACCGGCGTCGGACGTGATCGCGAGGACGCGCGCTCCCGGTCGCAGCAGCGCGCGCAGCGCCTGGACCAGGCCGAGCGGGGCGAGGACGTTGACGCGGTAGACCTGCTCGAGGACGTCGAGCGGGTAGTCGGCGAGCTCCGGCTGCGGGCTCGGCCCGAGCAGGCTCGCATTGAGGACGAGGAGGTCGAGGCCGCCGATGTCGTCGGCGGCCTCCGCGAGCGCGGTGCGGTGCGCGGGATCGGTGACGTCGCCCGGCACGTCGATCACACCGGGCAGGCCGGCGACGGCGTCGGCGAGCTGGTCGCCGTGGCGGGCGTCGACGATCACCCGCCAGCCGTCGTCCGCGAGGTCGGCCGCAAGCGCGCGCCCGAGTCCGCGCGACGCGCCGGTGATGAGGGCGGTGGGCTGCTGTTCGGTCATGTGCCCGACGGTGCGACCTCGACGAACGTTGAGGTCAAGCGTCGATCCTGCGAAACCGCACCCGTGGCCGATCCGCGCGTGCCAGCCTCCGACCATGGTCGGTGGCTACGCGGTGGATCTCGACGCGCTGCACCGCGCCGCCCAGGGGGTGCGCGCCACGGTCGACCAGGTCGGGGCGCAGGAGATCGACGGCGTCGGCACCGCGGCCGGGCACGACCGGCTCGGGGCGGCCCTGTCCGAATTCGCGGCGCGCTGGCAGCGCGGCGTCGAGGCCCTCGCCGAGGACGGCCGCGCCGCCGCCGACCGGCTAGACGCCGCCGAGGCCGGCTACCGCCGCACCGACACCGGCGCCGCCCGCGGGCTCGACGGCCTGCTGCGCGGAACCGGGCCCGATCCGGGCGGTGGTTCGTGACGGAACTGGGTGTCACCGACGACCCGGCGGCGCTCGTCCCGGGCAACCCCGTCGTGCTGCGCACCGCCGGCGAGACCTACCGCCGCTACGCGCGGATGCTCGGCGACGCCGCGGCCGGGCTGGGTCGTATGGGCACGCCGGAGGGTTGGTCGGGGCCCGCCGCGGACGGGTTCCGCGCGGCGTTCGCCCCGGCACCGCGGCGGTGGCAGGACGCCGCGACGGCCTTCGGCGACGCCGCCGGGGTCGTCGACGCGCACGCCGAGGCGGTGGAGTGGGCGCGGGGCCGCGCGGGCGAGGCGGTCGCACGTTGGCAGGAGGCACGGACGGCGTCGGCGACCGCACGCACGCAGTACGACCAGGCGCTCGCCGCCGGCGCCGCGCCGGTCCCGTTCGTCGATCCCGGCGACGCGGCGCGCACCGATGCGCAGGCGTTGCTCGCGGATGCACGCCGCCACGTGCGCGAGTCGGGAGACCGCTCGGCCGGGGTCGTCACCGCCGCGTGTGCCGCCGCGCCGGCGGCGCCGGGGTTCTGGGGCGAGCTGGCCGCCGGAGCCGGCGCGGTCGCGGCGGGGCTCGGCAACGCGAGCGCGTCCCTCGGCAACGCTCTGCTCCACCACCCCGCGAACGTGGCGGCGATGCTCGGCGGCGGCGCGCTCGCGGGTGTCGGCGCCGTGGGCGTGGCCGGGTCGGCCGCCGTCACCGCCACCGGTGTCGGCGCCCCGGTGGGCGCCCCGTCCGGAGCGCTCTCCGCGGCCGGCGTCGCCACGGGCGCGGCCATCGCGGGCGTCGGCGCCGCCGACACGGTCCGGCACGCCGTCACCGACGACCGCGTCGCGCCCTTCACCGTCGCGACCGACGCGGACGCCGAGGAGGATGCGCCGATCCCTCCGGCATCGAGGATCCCGACCGTCGGGACGGAGGGCAGGAACCCCGGCGTGCGGACCCTTGCCACCGAGCAGGAGATCGAGGATCTGTACGAAGAGCTCGCCGCGGAGGGGACGCCGGTGAACTGGAACACGTACCCGGGACGGGCAGTCCGTCTCCCCGACGGTACGGAGATCGGACTGCGGGGCCAGTCGCAATCGGGAGGCACCACCATGGACGCGAGACTGCCGGGCGGAGAACGATGGAAGGTCCACCTGCCGTGGAACTGACCGAACACGACACGGCCGCGAAGCTCCTCCTTCGAGGGATCGACGACTGGATCAGCCTCGACGAAGCGCGGTGGGCGGTGAGCCTCGTCGAGCCGGGGTCGGCGGCAGAGATCCGCGAAGCGACGCTGGGCGCGCTCACGGTGCTCGTCGACAACGAGCTGGCCCGCCTCGGTGCCCTCGGCGAGGAGTTCCAGCCCTGGGACCTCGAGCCCGCCGCGGCGATGCAGCGACTCCGGCGCGAGTGGTGGGATCCGGAGAGGGAGCTCCGGCCCGGCGACATCTGCTGGATGGAGAACACCCCCGCCGGCACGGAGATCGCTCTGTCCATCGAGGCTGCCCGCAACCGCTGACACGTTCCTCCCGCCCCCCGTGGCGCAGTAGCGTCGCCGGTCACGGAGCCAGGGCGGTCAGGCATGGACATACGGGCACTCCGCTATGTGGTCACGCTCGCGGAGGAGCGGCACTTCCGGAAGGCGGCGGAGCGTCACTACATCGCTCCGCAGGCCTTCGGCCGGCATGTCCGCGCCCTGGAGAAGGAGGTCGGCGCGCGCCTGTTCGACCGCACGAGCCGGCGGGTCGACCTCACGCCCGTGGGCGCCCGTCTGGTCGAACAGGCCCGCGAGGTGCTGGCTCGCGTCGACGACCTCGCCGCCGCCGTCCGTGACGCCTCGCCCGCCCCCGACGACGCGGTGGTCCGGGTCGGGATCCTCGGGTTCGGTGCCGCCGACAAGTGGCCGGACCTGCGCGATCTCGTCCGCGCCCAGCTGCCCGGACGCGAGCTCGTGCACATCGAGCTGGACTGGGACACCCAGTACGAGGCCGTGCGCGACGGAGACGTGGACGTCGCCGTCATCCACGACGTCGGGCCGGTGGAGGGCGTGCGCCTCGACCGGCTGTTCAGCACCGCGCGGGTCGCCGTCGTGCCCGCCGCCTCGCCGCTCGCCGACGCCGCGCACCTCACCGAGGACGACGTCGAGGGCCATGCGTGGGTGGCACCCGCCGGCCGGCACCCGGGGCTCGGCGCCTGGGCCGGGTTCACCGGGCAGGCGTCGCGACGCAGCCCGGTCGTGCGCACGCCGGCCGCGATCCCCGCCGCCGTCGCCACCTCGGGGATGCTCGGCGTCCACGGCGAGCTCGCCCGGCGCTTCTTCGCCCGCCCCGACGTGAGCTTCGTGCCGCTCGCGGGCGAGGCGGCCCAGGTCTCGGTGGCCACGCGCGCCGACGACCACTCGCGCACCGCGATGGCGTTCCGCCAGGCCGCCGACCTGCTCGTGACCTGATCCTGTCAAGCCCGGATCGCAACCGAACCGGCACGTGATCGGGGCCTCTCGACACGCCACGGTGAGCCCGACGATCCCGACAGACCCTCTGACAGAGACGTGGGAGGCCTGCCATGGCCCGCCGACTCAGCGACCACTTCGGCCACCTGTTCCCGACGACCGCGGTGGGCTCCTACCCGCGGCCGAAGTGGAACACCTTCGACCTCGGCGGCGAGGACATCCGCGTGGCGATGCGCCGCGGTGACTTCGCCGAGGCCTACAGCGACGGCGTGCGCGCCATGATCGGCGATCAGATCGACGTCGGCCTCGACCTGCCCACCGACGGCCACCTCTGGTACGACCGCCACGAGGGCTTCATCTCGTCCTTCCTGCTCTACCCGGCGTACCACCTCGACGGCATCACCGTGGAGCCCGAGCAGAACCACCTGACCTCGATGCTGGGTCGCGAGGGCACCGCCGCGTTCGCCGGCACGTGGAACGAGGTCGCCGTCGACGGCCCCGTCGGCCGGGGCACGATGCACCTCGCCGACCTGTGGAACGCCGCCCGGCGGGTCAGCCCCCGCACCGTCAAGTTCTGCAGCGGCATGGGTCCGACCAACCTCGGTGGTTGGCTCACCGACCGCCACTACAACGACAAGAAGGCCCTCTACAACGACCTCGCCGACGCCTACAACGCCGAGTTCAAGGACGCCGTCGCCGCCGGCGTCGAGGTGCTGCAGGTCGACGACGTCGGCTTCACCCTGCACGCGCCCGAGGACTACCAGCTGGTCCTCGACACCCTGAACCGCGCCCTCGACGGCGTCGACGCGTTGCGGGTGTTCCACATCTGCCACCTCGGCAGCGGAGCGCAGATCGGCATCACGCCCTACGCCGGCTTCCACGAGCTGGTCGCCGACGAGCTGCAGGTCGACGCCGTCGAGTACGCCTTCGCCGAGACCCTCTTCCCCGACGACGACTTCGCGCTCTGGTCGCGCTACCCCAGCGACAAGGGCATCGGCATCGGCGTCATCGACATCAAGCGCCTCGTCGTCGAGACTCCGGAGCACATCATCTCCGGTGTCCGCAAGGCCCTCGAGCACGTGCCGGCCGAGCGCGTGCACCTGACGACCGACTGCGGCATGTTCTCCCTGCCACGCCCGCTCGCGCGCGCCAAGCTCGAGTCGATGACCATCGCCGCGGAGCAGCTGCGCGCCGAGTTCGCCTGAGCCTTTCACCGACGAGGAGGAGCACCGTTGCGCTGGAGCACGTACCGGACGCCGGACGGGGACGAGCAGGTCGGCCTCTGGCGGGGCGAGCGGATCCACCCCGTCCCGGGGACGTCGTCCCTGCTCGAGCTCATCGCGCGCGAGCGGCTGGCGACCGCGGCGGAGGAGGCGGCGGCGCAGCCGGGGGTGGACCCCGGCACCGTCGCCCTCCTGCCGCCGGTCCCCCGGTCGCCGTCGATCCGCGACTTCATGGCGTTCGAGGAGCACGTCGTCACCGCGAGCGCCGCGATCGGGCTGAGCGTGGACCCGCTCTGGTACGAGCAGCCGTGCTTCTACTTCACGAACCCGTCGTCGCTGCGCGGCCCGCACGACGACATCCCGGTGCCGCCGGGCAGCCGGGCGCTGGACTACGAGCTCGAGGTCGCGGCGGTGATCGGCCGGGAGGGGCGTGACGTCTCCCCGGCCGACGCCGCGGGCCACATCGCGGGCTACGTGCTGTTCTGCGACTGGAGCGCCCGCGACCTGCAGGGCACCGAGATGAAGCTCAACCTCGGCCCGGCCAAGGGCAAGGACTTCGCCTCGAGCTGCGGGCCGTGGATGGTCACGCCGGACGAGCTCGTGGCGACGGCGGCCATGGCGGCCTCGGTGAACGGCCGCCCGTGCAGCGCCGGGCGCCTCGACGCCCTGTACTGGAGCTTCGCCCAGATGATCGCCTACGCATCGCGCGGCACCCGGGTCGTGCCGGGCGACCTCATCGGCTCGGGCACGGTCGGCACCGGCTGCCTGCTCGAGCTCTCCCGCGTCCACGGCAGCGACGCCTACCCGTGGCTGCAGCCCGGCGACCGCGTCCACCTCGAGACCGAGGGCCTCGGCGCCATCGACGCCTTGATCGTCCCAGGTCCTGCGCCGATCGCCCTGAAGGAGGCGTGATGAGCTCGCGTACCGACGACATCACCGTGCCCGGTCCGCCGCGGTGCGAGGAGGTCTCCGACGGCATCCACGCCTACGTGCAGCCCGACGGCACGTGGTGGATCAACAACACCGGCTTCGTGGTCGGCGCGCAGGGCGTGATCGCCGTCGACGCGTGCTCGACCGAGCGGCGCACGCGCGCGTTCCTCGACACGATCGCGTCGGTCACCGACCGGCCCGTGCGCACGTTGGTGAACACCCACCACCATGGCGACCACACCTTCGGGAACGCGCTCTTCGGCGGTGCCGCGATCATCGCGCATGAGCGGACGCGCTCCGAGGCGATCGCGTTCGGCCCGGCCCGCGAGCTGCCCTACTGGCACAACCCGGAGTGGGGCGAGCTGCCCCTCGACCCGCCGTTCGTGACCTACACCGACCGCGTCGCCGTGCACGCCGGTGACCTGCGCGGCGACGTCCTGTACGTCGGCACCCCGGCCCACACCACCAACGACTCGATCGTCTGGTTCCCCGACCGCTCGACGCTCTTCTGCGGCGATCTGATCTTCAACGGCGGCACGCCGTTCCTGCTCATGGGCTCGGTGACCGGAGCGATCGACGTGCTCGAGAACGTCATCGCCCCGCTCGGCGCGCAGACGACGGTGCCCGGCCACGGCCCGGTCTTCCACGACCGCGCCCCGCTCGACGCGACGCTGGACTACCTGCGCTTCGTCCTCGACGTCGCCGAGCGCGGCCGCGCCGCGGGCGTCACCCCGCTGCAGGCCGCCCGCGACACCGACCTCGGGCGCTTCACCGACTGGCCCGACGCGGAACGCATCGTCGGCAACCTGCACCGCGCCTACGCCGAGCTCGACGGGCTGGAGCGCGGCGGGCAGATCGACGTGTTCGGGGCGCTGGACGACATGGTCACCTACCACGGCGGCCCGCTGACCTGCTTCGCCTGAGCGAAACGCTTCGCGCGCGCAACGGACTTGCTCAACAGCCCGCCCTCACGCTCACGTTCCTGCTCTGCTCGATCCCCGCGTCGGCCCATCCGGACAGCGAGTGTCCGCACCGGGTCCATGCCAGCCTGCCGTGAGATCGGCTCGGTGAGCGTGCCTCGGTCGTCGACCTCGGCGCGCCGGTGACCCTCGCCCTCGACGCCTGGTCGCGCTGACCCGATCGTCGCCGCCCGCGACACACCCCGCCGTCCGGTGCGACCCTGAACGATGTCCGCAGGGAGGCACGGCATGACGAGGATCTCCGGCGCGGGTGTTCGACGGGACCGACGTGCTCGGCACGGCGAGCGTGTCGATCGAGGACGGGTTCGTCACCGAGGTCCGGCCCGGCTCCGAGCTCGGCGGCGACGTCGACGGCCGCGGGATGACGCTGCTCCCGGGCCTCATCGACGCCCACGTGCACCTGCGCGGCGCCGGCAACCTCGACCAGGACCTGCGGTACGGGGTCACCACGGTGCTCGACATGTTCTCGGCGCCCCCGCAGTTCACCGCGATGCTCCGCGGGCGGGCGGCCACGCACACCGACGAGGCCGACCTGCGCAGCTCCGGGCTGATGGCGGGCGCCGTCGACGGCTGGCCCGCGGTGATCCTCCCGCCCGACCCCTCGGGGTGGCGCATGCCCGGGCTCTCGGGGCCGGAGGACGCCGAGCAGTTCGTCGCCGACCGTGTCCGCGAGGGCTCCGACTACCTCAAGGTGTTCGTCGAGAACCCCGCCGACGTCGACCGGCCCGTGCTCAGCCCGGAGACGGTGGCCGCGGTGTGCGCGGCCGCGCGGACGCATGGCCTGCAGACGGTCGCGCACGCCCCGACGCGCTGGGCGTTCCGCACCGCGATCGCGGCCGGGGTCGACATCCTGACCCACGTACCGCTCGACGGCCCCCTCGACGACGATCTCGACGTCGCCGGCCTGATCGTCTGCCCGACCCTGGCGATGATGCGGGCACGCGCCGACGCGAAGAGCACCGACGCGCTGCTCGCCGACCCGCGCCTGCTCGCCGGCCTCGACCGCGAGGTGGCGGACGCGCTGCGGGCCGGCGACCGCGGCCATCTCCCGGTCAGCGACCGCCCCGGCACCGACTACGCGCACGCCGCCGAGAACCTCGCGCGGCTGGTCGAGGCCGGCTCGACGATCCTCGCGGGCACCGACGCCAACGACGTCCCGGGCCACGCGGCGGCGGTGCTGCACGGGGCGTCGATGCACCTCGAGGTGGAGCTGCTCGCCCGCGCCGGGATGTCACCGCGCGAGGTGCTGCGGGCGGCGACGTCGGTGCCCGCGGACGTCTTCGGGCTCGCCGACCGCGGTCGGATCACCCCGGGACGGCGCGCCGACCTGCTGCTCGTCGACGGTGACCCCCTGACCGAGGTCACCGCGACCCGCGACGTCCGCGGCGTGTGGCGCTCCGGTGTCAGACTTTCTCCGGCTGTCTAGCGCCATCGCGAGACGACCGGAGAAAGCCCGAGCATCCCTCCGTATCGCGCCGTCTCGGAACGACGCTAGACAGTCGGAGAGAACTCACGACGAGCACACCTCACCACGTGTGACGTCGACGGCGAACGGGGTGATCCGATCCTCAGGTCGGGTGATGGGCGGGACCTGGTGAATCGAGGTTCGTGAGAAGTGGCCACACTTGGCAGGACAGCAGCGGTCGGGAGGGCCGCATCTGGCGGGGGAGGAATCGTGACGTCCACCCAGGATCTGCGCGTCGCGGCGGGGCTCGCACCGCCGCGGGCCTTCGACGCGGCCTGCCGGATGGTGGTCGACTACCTCGCGCGCGAGGTCCCGCTCGACGCCTGGGCGGTCACCCGGGTGTCCGACGGCCACCAGACGATGCTCGTCACCACCGACTCCGTCTACGGCCTCGAGCCCGGCTTGAGCGCGGCGTGGTCGACCTCGATGTGCCAGTACATGGTCGCGGGCTCGGCGCCCCGGATCGTCCCCGACACCGGGCGGGTGCCCGACCTCGCGCGCGCCGCCTCGGACGCCGCGGCGCAGGGCATGCAGGTCGGCACCTACGTCGGCACCCCGATCGTCACCGGCGACGGCAGCCTGTGGGGCACGGTCGTCGGGATGAACCGGAGCCCGGTCGATCCGGCCACCGTCGACCGGGAGCCGCTGCTCGACCTGCTGTCCAGCCTCCTCTCCTCGGTCCTCGAGGCCGACACGGCCGCCGTCGACTCCGCCCGCGCGCTCGAGCGCGCGGTCAGCGACGCCGAGACCGACGCGCTGACCGGCCTGCTCAACCGCCGCGGCTGGGCGCGCTGGCTCGAGCGCGAGGACGACCGGTTCCGCCGCTTCGGCGACCCAGCGTCGGTGGTCATGCTCGACCTCGACGACCTCAAGGTCGTCAACGACACCCAGGGCCACGACGCCGGCGACCGTCACCTGCGGCACTGCGCCGCGGTCCTGCGTTCGACGATCCGCAGCACCGACCCGCTCGCGCGCCTCGGTGGCGACGAGTTCGCGCTGGTCGCGCAGGTCGGCATCGATGATGCGCACAAGCTCGTCGAGCGTCTCCGCGACGCCCTGGACTCCGCCGGCGTGCCCTGCTCGATCGGCTCCGCGCCGTTCACGGTCTCCGGCGGCTTCCCCGGTGCGTGCGCCGACGCCGACTCGATCATGTACGCCGACAAGCGCGCCCGTCGCGGGGTGCGCCTGCGGCACAGGTGAGCCGTCAGGCACCTCGGTAGGCGCCGGCCTTGATGTCCTCGAGCAGGCCGGGGCCTGCCGGCGTCCAGTCGAAGACCGTTCGGGTGTGCGCGCTCGACGCGGCCAGGTCCATCGCGAAGAACATCCCGATGAACCCGAAGTGCTCGACCGCGTCCCCCTGCTCCACCGACGTCACCGGCACGCCGAGCACGTCGCCGATCGCCTGCGCGATCTCGCGGGTCGGGATCGCCTCCTCGGCGACGGCGTGCAGCCGCGTCCCGGCCGGCGCCTGCTCGAGCCCGAGGCGGACGAGGCGCGCGGCGTCGGTGACGTGCACCGCCGCCCAGCGCGCCGAGCCGTCGCCGACGTACGCCGCGGTGCCGTGGCGTCGGGCGGCGGCGGTGACCAGGGCGACGAAGCCGTGGTCGCCGTCCCCGTGGGTGGTCGGCGCGAACCGGGCGCTGACGACGCGGACGCCGCGGTCGACATAGGCGAACGCGAGGTTCTCCGCCCCGCCGCGCGGCGAGTCCGGCCCGATCGCCGGTGACGGGTCTGCCTCGGTCCCCGGCCGCCCCGCGGCGAGCCCGGCCACCCCGGACGCCAGGACGAGCGGCCGGCCCGTGCCGACGAGCGCCTCGGCGAGGGCCTCGACCGAGGCGCGCTCGGCGCGGTTCGACTCGCCCGGGTTGCTCCAGTCGTGCTTGTTCGCGAGGTGGACGACCCCCTCGGCCTCCGCCGCGCCCCGGCGCAACGCGTCGAGGTCGTCGAGGTCGCCACGCAGGACCGCGGCGCCCTTGGCCTCGAGGGCCTGTGCGGACGAGTCGGAACGGGCGAGGCCGACGACGTCGTGGCCGGCGGCGAGCAGCTCGTCGACGGTGGCGGAGCCGATCCAGCCGCTGGCTCCGGTGACGAGTACACGCATCTCGCGTGGCCTCCTCCAGCTTGATGTCAGATACTGACATCAGCGTACGCTTCGATGTCAGTCGCTGCCATCAGTAGTCTGCGGGTCGTGGTCCGCTGGAAGCCCGGTGCGCGCGAGCGGCTGCAGGCCGCCGCCCTCGAGCGGTTCGGCGCACAGGGCTTCGACGGAACCACCGTCGCCGAGATCGCCGCGACCGCGGGTCTGACCGAGCGGACGTTCTTCCGGCACTTCACCGACAAGCGCGAGGTGCTCTTCGCCGGTCAGGACGAGTTCGAGCGCCTGTTCGTCGCCGGGATCGAGGAGGCCACCGGGGACGACCCCGTCGCCGTCGTCGCGGCCGCCCTCGACGGCGCGACCGCGTTCTTCCCCGACGAGCGGCGCGCGTGGTCGCGGGCGCGGCAGGGCGTCATCGACGCCGACCCGGGCCTGCAGGAGCGCGAGCTGCTCAAACTCTCGAAGCTGGCCGCGGCCATGACCGACGCCCTGCGGCAGCGCGGCATCGACCCGACCGCCGCCGCCCTGGCCGCGCAGAGCGGGGTCGCGGTCTTCCGGGTGGGGTTCACGACGTGGATCGCCGACGGCGAGGATCGCCCGCTCGCCGTGATCCTGCGCGCGGTGCTGGGCGATCTGCGGACCCTGCTCGCCCAGCGTGCCACGGCGCCGATCGTCGGGAACGCTCCAGCCACTCCGGCGCCCGATGTCGATCCCGAGCACGAGCGATCCGCTCGGCACGGCTCCTGACGATAGGCCCGATGGACGAGCCGGCCCGATCACTGACAGCCTCACCCGAACGGCCGCACCGGGAGGGGACATGACCGAGCAGCAGTACTGGGTGTGGGTCGCGGCGCCCGACCGCTACCGCACCGAGGACGGCGGCGAGCACCCGGACCTCGACCCCGCCGGCGGTGGCACGTGGTGGAGCTGTCACCGCGACACCCGCGCGGGGGACCTCGCCGTGCTCTATCGCTCGCGCGAGGCCAAGGACATCGCCTACCGACTCCGGGCCGTCGGCGACGCCTACGAGGTCGCCGAGGACGAGCGCACCGCGCCCGGGCTCACGCACGCCTGTGACGTCGAGGTGCTCGACCGCTTCGCCCGCCCGATCCCGCTCGCCGACCTGAAGTCGGACGCGGTCGTCGCCGAGTGGCCGGCGCTCAAGGCGTCCTTCGCCCGCGGCGCGGCGCTGGTGCCGGCGGAGGTCTGGGCGCGGCTGATGGAGATGGCGACGGTGGAGGTCGAAGCCGGGATCGCGGCCGAGGAGGCCACCGCGACGGTGGCCGCGGCCGAGCTCGAGGCGGACCTCGCCGCGGCCGGGCACACGCGGCCCCGGCTGCCGGTCGAGGCGATCGTGGGCGCGTCCCTCGGAGCCCTGGTGCTCGCCGGCCTGATCGTCTGGAGTGTGCGTCGCCGGCGCTGAGGGTCAGGCGAACCACCGCAACCAGGCGCCGTGCCCGTCGACCCAGGCCAGCGGCTGGTGCCCGTCACGGGCCAGCAGGAACGGGGCCGGGCCGGGCGGAGGCGCCGGGAGGTCCGACGGCGGCGGGGCGGGCAGGGAGGCGAGCACGCCCTCGGACTCGTTCGCGAGCCACACCGCGTCGAGCGCACCGACCGCCTCCGCGAACGCAGCGCGGCGGTCGACCGACAGGTAGGTCAGCACCGCGGAGTGGAACACCACGAGCGTCGCCTCGGGCGGCGCGCCGGCGGCGACGGCGTGGAGCTCGTCGACGAGGTCCCCGCGCACGACCCGCGGCGGGTCGGCGCGCGCCACCGCGGCGGCGGCCCCCAGCCGCTCGACGCGCCCGGGCTGACCCGGCCAGACGAGGCTCGCGAGCCAGCGCAGGTCGTCGGGATCGGCGGCGTCGAGCGGGTCGAGGTCGATCCCGGCGCGCCACACGACCGTCGGCGCCGCGGTCGGAACGGGCGCCGGACCGAGGACGTCGCAGGTCAGCAGGGGCGAACCCTCGATACGGACCTCGCCCCCGGCACACGCATAGCGGTAGCCGTACCGGTCCGGGAGCAGGCAGAGCCCCGCGCTCGCGCCCACCTCGAGCAGCGCGAGCGGGCCGCCGATGGCGGCCAGCGCCGGCAGGAGTGTGGCGCAGCGCGCCGGTTCGTTGGTCTGCGTACGTCGGGCCAGCATCGTCGCCGCGACCTCGTCCCGGCGCCCGAGCACGACCGCACGGAAAGCAGGGTAGTCGGGCTGGAGCCCGGCGAGGTACCGGACCGTCGCGAGCAGCAGGTTGGGCTGGCGCCTGGCCGGCGGGAGCTCGTCGAGGAACGCCAGCAGCTCGGGGTCGCCGGCGACACCCGCGGCCAGCTCCTCGTACCGCGGGCTGCGGCCCCGGGCCTGCGACGCGGCGAACCGCCGGTAGTTCTCCGCGGTCCCGAGCTCGGGCTCGTTCCCGATCACGGCGCGCTCCGCGCACGTGGGCAGAGCACCGTCACCAGGCGAGCGGCAGTCGGTGCAACCCGTAGATCAGGGTGCGGTTCCGGAACTCCGGCTCGCCGGCGAGATGCAGGCCGGGGAACCGCCGGAGCAGCGCCGGAAAGGCGACCCGCATCTCGATGCGCGCCAGCGGCGCGCCCAGGCAGTGGTGAATGCCGTGGCCGAACGCCAGATGCGGTGACGGCGGGCGGCTGATGTCGAGCGTCTCCCCGCGCTCGAGCAGCGCCGGGTCGCCGTTGGCGGCGGTCAGTGAGGCGATCACGAGATCGCCGGCGGCGACCGGGTGCCCGCCCAGCGTCGTGTCCTCGGTCGCCGCGCGCGGGAAGCCGCCGTGCACCACCGTCAGGAACCGCAGCAGCTCCTCGACCGCCCCGTCGACGGCGTCCGGGTCGTCGCGGACGCGGGCGAGCTGGTCGGGGTGCTCGAGCAGGGCGAGCGTGCCCAGCGACAGCATGTTCGACGTCGTCTCGTGGCCCGCGACGAGCAGCAGGTTGCCGATCCCGATCAGCTCGTCGTCGGTGATCTCCTGGGAGTGCTCGCGGATGAGCATGCCGAGCAGGTCGTCGCCGGGCGCCTCGCGATGGCGGGCGACGAGACTCGCCATGTAGGCGCGGGACTCGTCGGCCAGGCGCATCCGCTCGGGGGCGGAGATCGTGCTGTCCAGCGACTTCGCGCTGCGCTCGGTGAACTCGGCGCGGTCGTCGTAGGGGACACCGAGCAGCTCGCAGATCACCATGGACGGCACCGGCAGCGCGAAGTCGTCGACCAGCTCGGTGTACGGCCTCGGGTGCGTCAGCTCCGCGTCGCTCCGTGCCGCCTGGTCGGCCCGCCGCTCCATCGCGTCGAGGTGCTCGGTGACGATCTCCTCGACGCGCGGGACCAGCCGCTTCATCCGTTTGACCGTGAACTCGCCGGTCAGCATCTTGCGCAGGCGGGTGTGGTCCGGCGGGTCCTGACCGAGCAGGTTGCCGGCCTGGCGCCGGCGGAACTCGGCGCTGTCCCGTCCGGCCGCGATGAGCGCCGGCGGCGGCCCGACCGCGTCGAGCCGGAAGCGCTGGGGGTCGCCGTGCAGCTCGCGGGCGTCGGCGTAGCGGCTGACCATCGTCGCCTGGTGCCCGAACGGCGTCGTCACCTGCGCCGTCTCCCCCGACTCGCGCAGGGCCTCGATCTCCGCCAGCAACGAGAACCCCTCCCGCTGCGCGGCCACCTCGCCCGTCCAGTGCTCGGCCATGCCCCGATGGTGCTCCGCGTCGTCAGCCCGCGCCCGTCCCCTGACCGGTTCCTCCCGATTGCACCCGCACGGCGATGCCGTCGAGATAGGCGCCGACCGCGCGCTCGAGGATCCCCTCCTCCTCGAGCACGTCGTCCTTCTCGAAGCCGCCCGCGTACCAGAGACGGGTCATGGCGGGGTAGCGCTCCTCGTCGAAGTAGCGGTCCCAGAAGACCGCGTTGACCGAGCGCCAGTGGTCGTCGAGGCCGACTCCGGTACGCCGGGTCTCGTCCTGCTCGCTGCGGGAGTCGCGGGCGAGGCCGGTGACCAGGGACCGGAGCGCGATCGCGGCGTTCGCGGACTCGACGGGAGCGAGCCCGATGTCGAGGAACGGCGCGAAGAAGGCGTCCTCGACGGCGAGGACGTGCGGCCCCATCGGCAGGCGGCTGCCGTGGTCGAGGACCCAGGGGTGGCGCCCGTAGAGGTCCCACAGCACGCGGGCCTGGCGAGCCGCGGCGCCGCGCCAGGGCTCACCCTCGCGCGGGTAGAGGTCGCCGGTGATCTCCGCGAACGCGTGGTCGATCATCAGGGCGACGAGCCCGTCTCGGCTCTCGACGTGCGTGTAGAGCGACATCACCCCGACGCCGAGATCGGCGGCGACCGCGCGCATCGCCAGCTCGCCGAGCCCCTCGGCGTCGGCGCGCGCGATCCCGGCCGCGACGACCTGCTCGCGCGTCGTCCGCGTCGGCCGCCCCCGCCCGGTGGCCGCGCCGTGCCCCCAGAGCAGGTCGAGGTGGTGGTCGAGGCGGGGCTCCTCGTCGGCCATCGGACCTCCCTTGCTTTTCCGGACGTCGTCAGCTTAATCTACCCGAGCTTTCCAGACGACGTACTGAAAGGATCGGGGCATTGATCCTCACCGAGGACCTCCGACGGACGTTCCGGCGACGCGGCGCGGTGGTCGAGGCGGTGCGCGGCATCTCGCTGCGGGTCGACCGCGGCGAGCTCGTCGCCGTGCTCGGCCCGAACGGGGCGGGCAAGTCGACGCTGCTCCGCATGCTCACCACGCTGCTCGCCCCGACGAGCGGGTCCGCGCAGGTCGCGGGCATCGACGTCGTCGCCGACCCCACCGGCGTGCGGCGGCGCATCGGCTACGTCGGTCAGGGCAACGCCGGCGGCCACAACCACCGGGTGCTCGACGAGCTGGTCACCCAGGGCGCGCTCTACGGCCAGACCCGTCCCGCCGCGCGCCGGCGGGCGGAGGAGCTGATGGCGACGCTCGACCTGCGCGGGCTCGAGCGCCGCACGGTGTCGTCGCTCTCCGGCGGCCAGCGGCGCCGGATGGACGTCGCGATCGGCCTCATGCACTACCCGGAGCTGCTCTTCCTCGACGAGCCGACCACCGGGATGGACCCGCAGGCGCGCGCCAACCTCTGGGAGCACATCACGACGCTGCGCGAGGAGACCGACACGACCGTCGTCCTGACCACGCACTACCTCGAGGAGGCCGACGAGATGGCCGAGCGGATCGTGGTGGTCGACCACGGCGAGGTCATCGCCGACGCCGGCCGCGCCGACCTGCGCGCGCGGCACGCCGAGGACCGGATCGTGCTGGAGGTCGGCGACCCGGCACGGGCGGCTTCCCTGCTGGAGGAGGGCTCCGTCGCCGGCGGCCGGGTCGAGCTGCGGCTCGCCGACGGCGCGCGGCGGATGCCCGGCATGCTCGCCCGGCTCGACCACGCAGGCGTCACCGTGCACGCCGCGCACCTGCACGAGGCGAGCCTCGACGACGTCTTCCTCGCCCTCACCGGCCGGAGCCTGCGCGAGGAAGGGGAGGCGGCGGCATGAGCGTTTCCGTCATGGCTCCGGTCCACCCCGAGACGGTGCGCACCGGCTTCGTCCGCGACACCGCGACGATCTTCGTGCGCGAGTTCCAGCTGGTCCTGCGCGATCCGTTCTCGCTGATCTTCTCGCTGCTCCAGCCGCTGGTGTTCCTCGGGCTCTTCGCCCCACTGCTGGCCGGGTCGCTGTCGTCGGAGGCACTGGGCGGCGAGTCGCCGCTGACCTGGTTCCTGCCCGGCGTGGTCGTCATGATCGCGCTGTTCGGCACCGGGAGCACCGGCGCGAACCTGCTCTACGAGCTGATGACCGGCAGCTACGAGCGGGTGCTCGCCACGCCGGTGTCGCGGCCGGCGATCCTCGTCGGGCGCGCGCTCAAGGAGCTGGCGCCGCTCGTGGTCCAGGCCGTGATCATCACGCTCGCGGCGCTCCCGTTCGGGGTGACCTTCTCACCGGTCGGCGTGGTCGTCGGCCTGGCGATCCTCGGTGTGTTCGGCATCGGGCTCGGCGCGCTCTCGTACGCGCTGGGCCTGGCCTCGCGGAACCGGGAATGGCTGTTCTGGGGCGTGCAGCAGACGCTGATCTTCCCGCTGCTGATCCTGTCCGGAATGATGCTGCCGCTCGAGTCCGGGCCGGGCTGGATGCAGGCGGCGGCGACGGTCAATCCGCTGACCTACGTCGTCAACGCGGAACGCGCCGCGTTCACCGGCGCCCTGACCGACCCGTCGATCCTCCACGGCGCGATCGCGGCCGCCTTGACCTGCGCGGTCGGCCTCTTCGTCGGCGTCCGGGCGGTGCTCCGCAGCGCCGGCTGACGTGTCTCGCCAGTGCGAGCGATGCGGCTTTGCTGGCGTCTCACGCCAGGATCGCCACATGCTCGCTGCGGCGACACGCCGTCACGGCAGAGCACGGGCGTGGTCCCGGAGGTCGGCCCACGGGTCGGCCTTCCGGGCCAGCCGGCGCGGGATCGACCGCACGTCGTGCTGGTCGGGGGCGACGCGGGAGAGCTCGTCCCACTCCAGCGGCGTCGCGGTCGGCCCGCCCGGGCGGGCGCGCGGCGAGTACGGCATCACCGCGGTCTGGCCGTAGGCGTTGCGGCCGACGTCGAGGAAGGTCCGGCCGTGACGGGCGTCCTTGCGGACCTCGGTGGTCAGCTCGTCGGGGTGGTCGGCGGCGACCGCCCCGGCGATCTCGGTGGCCGCGTTCTTCACGTCGTCGTGGCCTGCGCTGCCGTCGAGCGGCGCGACGACGTGGTAACCGCGGCTGCCGGTGGACTGCAGGAACGCGACCAGGCCCCGCCCCTCGATCGCCGCCCGTACCGCGCGGGCGACATCGCGGATGCCGGCGAGGTCGATGCCGTCGCCGGGGTCGATGTCGACGATCAGGCGGTCGGGGCGCTCGAGCGACCCGGCGACCGCGTTCCAGCCGTGCACCGCGACGGTCCCGAACTGCACGAGCCGGATGAGATCGGCGACCTCGGCGACCTGCGGGTGGTGGACGACGTCGTCGCCGCCCTTCTTGTGCTCGCGCCGCGGTGTGTCGACGGTGTGCAGACCCTCGGGCGCCCGCTGCCCGGCGTCCTGCTGCACGAACCCGCCGGCGTCGAGCCCGTCGGGGAAGCGCTGCAGGGTCAGCGGGCGGCTCTCGAGGTGCGGGAGCACGGTCGCGGCGATCGCGTGCCAGTAGTGCGCGAGGTCGGCTTTCGTGACGTCCTCGCCGCCCTCGCGCGCCGGCAGGAGCACCTTGTCGGGGTGCGTGACCTCGACGCCCTCGACCGTCTCGCCGCTCATGCCCTCGCGGTTTGCCTCGCACGGCCGCACGACAAACCCTGGGCGCGTGGATCGGACGCGGCTCTCGAAGCGCATGTCCCGAGCGCTGCGACGACGTGGTTGACCTCCTGGTGCTCGACGCCGTCCTGCTCCCGGACGTTCTCCAGCTCCCCGAGCCGTTCCCCGACCGTCGCGTCCGCGTCGAGCTCCTCACGCAGCTCCCGCGCCAACGCGACCTCCGGCGTCTCCCCGTCTCGACGTGACCTCCGGGGAAGAACCAGTAGCCGCCGGCGAGCTCCGGCACCAGCAGCACGGCACCCTCGCGGACCACGACGGCTCGAGCGATGACCTCCACGCCACGAGCATCGCCGAGAGAAGATCACGAAAAGGTCACGCCGTTACCGAACGGCACCAGCGCGCCACGCCGCGTGCCTAGCGTCCGCGGGCATGACCGAGCGCGGACGGGCGTGGGCCATGGGGCTGGCGATGCTCCTCCTCATGCCGCTCGTGGCGCTCCTGCTGTCGGTGGCGTCGCCGCGCCTCAGCGAGACGGTCACCTGGGCGAGCGCGTTCGGGCTGGTCGGCGCGGTGCTGATGGCACTGATCGTCGCGCTCGTGTCACGGGTGCGCGGTCTGACGCGGCTGCTCGGCGTCGAGCTCGGCAACCGGCTCCACCGCCGCCTCGGTGTCGCGGCGGCCGGCTTCACGGTCGCCCACGTCGCCGCCGCCGTGCTGCACTCCCCGCGCGGCATGACGATGCTCAACCCCTTCGTCGTCGGCTGGCCGCTCAAGACCGGGATCGCGGCGACCGCGCTCATGGTGGTCGGGGCCGTGGTGCTCCCCCTGAAGCGCGTGCGGCGGTACGGACAGATCGCGCGCGTCCACGCCGTGCTCGGCGTCGGCGTGCTCTTGCTGACCGGGGCGCACGTGTGGCTGTTCGGCAGCCTCGCCGTGAACCCGCTGATCGGCGTCCCGGCCGCCGCTCTCGGCGTCGCGATGCTGGTGATCCTGCTGCGGCGCTGGATCGTCCGGCCCGCGCTCGGGCGTGGCGCGTACCTGGTGTCGGCGGTACGCCCGGAGTCCGGCGACACGTCGACGGTCGTGCTCGCCCCCGCCGGCCCGCCGCTCGACCCGGCACCCGAGCCCGGCCAGTTCGTCTGGGTGCGGCTGCGCCGGGTGCCGGTCGCCGAGGAGCACCCGTTCACCATCGCCGCCTCGACGCGGTCGGGCGTCATCGAGCTGACCGTCCGGGATCAGGGTCCTTTCAGCGGCGGGCTCCTCGACCTCGAACCGGGACGCCGGGTGTGGGTCGACGGCCCGCACGGCGCGTTCGTGCCCGCCGACGCGTCCGGCGGCCTGGTGCTCATCGCCGGCGGGGTCGGCGTGACCCCGATCATGAGCATCCTGCGCGCCCACGCCGCGGCCGCCGACCCCCGCGCGCACGCCCTGCTGCTCGCCGAGCGCGAGGGCGAGGCGCTCTTCGCCGCCGAGATCCTCGCGCTGTCCCGGCGCCTCGACCTCTCGGTCCTGCGCACCGGCGGCCGGCGGCTCGACGCGCGGATGCTCGAGGCGGTGCTCCCGGACGGCAGCCCGCCCAGCCACCAGTACTTCGTCTGCGGGCCTCCGCCGCTGGTCGGGGCGGCGATCCACGGGCTCGGCAGCCTCGGTGTTCCCGCCGGCGCCATCACCACGGAACGTTTCGGCTGACGCGGCCCGCCATGATGGGAGCGTGCGGCACTGGCGGCGGCGGGCGCTGGGCGGACTCGCCGCCCTCACGGCGCTCCTCGCGGTGACCGTCGCCTGCGCCACACCCGCGCAGCCGTCGCCCCCGGCCGGTCTGCGGGTCATGACCTGGAACGTCCAGACCGGCGGACACGACCCCGACGAGTGGGCGCCCGTGGTCGCGGGCCTGCGCCCGGATGTGGTCGCGCTCCAGGAGATCTGCACCCGCGACGCCGACGAGCTCGCCGGCCTCCTGCGCCGCGACCACGGGCTCGAGTACCGGGTGGTGCAGGGCCCGATCCGCCCGCCGTCGCCGGCCGAGGCGACCGCGCCGGTCAACGCCGCGCTCGGCCCGGCGTGCGACACCGGCCCGAACGACGTCCTCTACGGCGTCGCGATCCTGACGCGGCTGCCGGTGAGCCCGCCGCGCATCGTCACATTCCCGCCGGACGCCCGCGACGAGCAGCGCGGCTACCTGTGGGTCGACGTCACGACGCCGTCCGGTCCGGTGGCGGTCTACAACGCCCACATCGGCCTCGCCGGCGTGCAGTCCGACCAGCTCCGACGCCTCGCCGAGGGCGCCGCACGACCCGGGGCGGCCGTCGTGCTCGGCGACCTCAACGTCGGCCCCACCGAGCCCGAGCTGGCGCCGCTTCGCCAAGGGTTCGCCGAGATCGACCCGGCAGGTCAGTACTCCACCACGGACCACGGGAAGATCGACTACGTCTTCCTGCGCGGGCTCGTCCCGGTCGGTCCACCGCAGGTTCCCGACGTCACGGCGTCCGACCACCGCCCGCTCGTCGCCGACGTCCGCGCTCCGTGAGGGTCAGGACGGCAGCGCGCCGATGGCGAACGGGCCACCTCACCTCGTCCTCCACGGCCGGAAGCTCACCGGCGACGACGGTCCGGACGATGAGCGCGAAACAGACTGCCGAACGGGCCGCCGCGTTCGGGGCAGAGGCTCTGCAGTACCGGACGCCCGCGGCGAGATCCTCATCGACGCGAGCGTGAACTGGCGGCGGGCGGGCCGCTCCGACCGGGCCTACGCCTTGGCCGACGAGCTGGTGGCCACCGGCGGCTCGGACGGGGGCTTCGCCCGCATCGACCGCATCGGGTTCCGCATCGAGGACGGGTACGGCGACCGCGCGTCGGCCGAGATCGCCGAGCCGGCCCGTCAGCCGGCCCTCGAGGACGGTCGTTGTCAGATGGTCGCCGAACCGCTCGACGAGGTCGGCGATCTCCAGGAAGCCGCGGCCTGGTACGACCGCGCCGTCGCCCGCCTGCACGAGGACCACATCGCTGCGCTGCGGGGGGAGAACGCGGCCTGGTCGTACGCAGCTCCGGTGGTCCGAGGACGCCGGAACGTGCGGGAGGCGCTCGGGCTGCCGCCCGACGCGATGGACCTGCTCGTCCCGGACCTCCCGACGTGGACCGACCCGAACCCGTACGCCCTGGCCGCCGACCTCGACCGGGGCGGCGCGGAGTCTCGCCTCTGCCTCCCGGTGTTCCCGCGGGGAACGCACCGAGGCACTCCGCGCCTGGCCCGAGGACGACGCCCTCACGGACGAGGCGTACTTCGCGGTGACCGAGCTGACGTGGCGCGAGCCGCGGGACGACGGAGCCGGGACCATTGACATCGCTCCGATGACCGTGGCAGCGCTCCGACGCTTCGTCGAGCACACCGGGGAGTCGCCCACGACCCGGAGGTCCAGGCTCGGTACGCCCGCTCGGTCGCTCCGTTCGAGCGCCTCGCACGGCCGCCGTCCCGCAACGACCCGTGCTGGTGAGGCTCCGCGGGCAAGTACAAGAAGTGCTGCGGTCGACCTGGCCTGACGTCCCCGAGCTGACGGCACGGGATCACTCCGGATCGGCGAGGTGGCCGGAGAGGACGGGTCGGGCATCTGCGCAGTGATCGTCCGGCCGTCCCACGAGCCGACCGGGACCGGTTCGTCGGGCTCGCGCTCGGGAGCACGTCGCCGAGCGACACGGGCAGGCAGGCGGAACAGGACGGAGCTTGCGGCGGCGTTGGTGGGTCGTGGTCATCGGGCGCCTCCTCGGGGTCTCTCCCGGTTTGATGACGCCGGGCCCGATTCGGTTCCCTCCTCGCGCGAAGTCGACGGGGAGGCTGGACCCATGACCGTCGACTACGGCCCCCACGGATCGAGCCTGCGCGACCTGCCGCGCCTGCGGCGCACGCGGCGCCGGCGGTCGTCGAGCTGGGACCGCACCGGCGGCAACGACGACCGCGAGACCCTGCGCCCCGGCGCGACCGCGACGCTGCTCGACGTCGTCGGCCCCGGCGTCGTCACCCACCTCTGGATCACCGTCGCCGCGCCGCCGTCCCTGCGCCGACCGCTCGGCAAGACCGACGACCTGCTCCGCCGCCTCACGCTCAAGGCATGGTGGGACGGCGAGGAGCACCCGAGCGTCGCGGTCCCGCTCGGCGACTTCTTCGGTGTCGGACACGGGAAGACGACCAACTTCGTCTCGTTGCCGCTGCAGATGAGCCCGGAGGACGGCAAGGCGTTCAACTGCTGGTTCGCGATGCCGTTCGGGTCCGGGGCACAGATGGCGATCACGAGCGAAGTCGAGGACGCCGACGTACTCGTCTACTTCTATGTCGACTACGAGGAGCTCGACGAGGTCGGTGACGACGTCGGCCGCTTCCACGCGCAGTGGCGGCGGCAGCTCACCCAGGGCGTCCGACCCGGCCCCTCGAACGCGGCCTACCAATTCCACGGCACCAACCTGACAGGAACCGACAACTACACGATCCTCGAGGCCGAGGGCCACGGGCACTACGTCGGCTGCGTGCTGAACATCCAGAACCGGCGCCGCACCCGCCGGTGGAACTGGTACGGCGAGGGCGACGACATGATCTTCATCGACGGCGACGTGTGGCCGCCGACCCTCCACGGAACCGGCACCGAGGACTACGTCAACACCGCCTGGTGCCCGACGCAGACGTACTCGGCGCCGTACCACGGCGTCACGCTCGCGGGCGGGAGGAACTGGCGCGGTCCGGTGAGCCTCTACCGCTTCCACATCGAGGACCCGGTCGTCTTCGAGCGCTCGATCCGCGTGAGCATCGAGCACGGGCACGCGAACCGCCGCAGCGACGACTGGTCGTCGGTCGCCTACTGGTACCAGGCCGAGCCGCACAGGCCCTTCGACCCGGCCCCGGTGGAGGAACGGATCCCCATCCGTAGGTGAGTGACCGCACCGGCGACCGAGGTCACCCGCCATACGTCGAGGGTCACACCTCTACGAACTGGCAGGGTCGGGCATCCTCCTCGCACCATCGAGAGCCCGACCAACGGAGGTACGCGATGGACGACCAGGAACGCTACGACCGCTTCCTCTCCGCGCTCGGCTTCCGCGCCAACCTCGACGGCACGCCGTCGCAGGGCCACGGAACCGTCGACCTGATCGACCTCGACGGCGAGCCCGTCGACCCCGCTGTGCGCCTGCACGTCAGCCCGCAGACCCTTGCGCGCCACGTCAGCGACGACGAGGGCGTCGCCCCGGGTGCCCAGCCGTCGCTGGACGACGACCCGGACGTGCTCGACGAGGCCGAGGCCGCGTCGCTGCAGACGCTGCTCGCGCAGATCGAGGAGGCGATCCTCGTCCGCGAGCCCGGCCACGACCACCTGGTGCTCGTCAACGGCGGCGTGCGCGCGGTGTCGGCCGACCAGGTCCCGGTCTGACGTCTCACTGCTTGACCCTTGGTGGCGCGGCGGGCTGAGTAGCTTGCCGTGACACCCCGGTGCCGTCGGTGCATCGCCATGCTGACGCAGCTCGTCGAGAGCCTGGCTGAGAGTTCGCGAGCCCGACGGC